>CABUPJ010000037.1 GCA_902493335.1 uncultured Porphyromonadaceae bacterium | reverse complement strand
AAGCCGTAGTTCCATAATTAGACGTCTCTCCGAGACTAATTTGCTGCTTCTATTGCTCGTCTCCGCGCTGAAGCACGGGCTTCTCGCACAATAACATGCCTCCGGCACGCTTTGCAGCCGGGTTATGTCAAAACCTCGCCTCTTCGAGGCTCCGAGGATGACGTTGGTCAAATTAGGCTAATTAGTCAAATAGGTTGTTGCCGCGATGGTGGTAGGGTAGTGCCATGGCACTGCCGCGGCAGGCGATATGGGCCAAGGGCTTCAGCTCTGGCAGCCACACGGCGGCAAGCAACCGACACGAGGACGAATCTGAAGGCTCGGCCTCGAGAAGGAGAGCGAGGCCGAGCTCCATCGTGCCGTCAGGGTCACCGCTAATACGGTTTGGGGCTGCGGGGAAATCAGTCGACTTTGTGGAGGTCGTGGCCCATGCGGGCTTTTTTGGTGTGCATGTAGAATTTGTTGTAGTCGTTGGGAGCTACTTCAATGGGCACATTCTCGACGACTTCAAGACCATAGCCTTCGAGGCCGATGCGCTTGACAGGATTGTTTGTCATAAGCTTCATCTTTTTGATGCCAAGAAGGTTGAGTATCTGGGCTCCGACACCATAATCACGCTCGTCGGCCTGATGACCGAGGTGGATATTCGCCTCGACGGTGTCAAGCCCCTGTTCCTGAAGTTTATATGCCTTGATCTTTTCCATCAGACCGATGCCGCGGCCTTCCTGATTGAGATAGACCACAGCTCCCCTGCCCTCACGCTCTATCATCTTCATGGATTCGTGGAGCTGCTCGCCGCAGTCGCATCGCAGAGAGCCGAAAATGTCGCCTGTAGCACACGAGGAGTGTACTCTCACCAACACGGGGCTGCCGTCGCTGACATCGCCTTTGATGATGGCGATATGCTCGAGACCGTTGTTTTTCTGGCGGAAGGGTATCAGACGGAAATGACCGTATTCTGTCGGCATGTCGACTTCGACGCCTTTCTCGACGAGCTGTTCTTTTTCGAGACGATATGCTATAAGGTCTTTGATGGCAACGAGTTTCAGTTCCCATTCATCAGCACGGCGCCGCAACTCAGGGAGACGGGCCATCGAGCCGTCGTCGCTCATGATTTCCATAAGGGCGGCGGCAGGCTGAAGGCCTGCGAGACGGGCAAGGTCGACGGCGGCCTCGGTATGTCCCGCACGGCGGAGGACACCCTGATCCTGAGCATACAGAGGATTGATATGGCCGGGACGACCGAATGTCTCGGGCGTCGATGTCGGGTCGGCGAGGGCACGTATCGTGGCGCAGCGGTCTTCGATGCTGACACCTGTGCTGCATCCTTCGAGTTTGTCGACAGTGACGGTGAATGGCGTGCCGAGCACAGATGTGTTGTTTTCGACCTGATGAGGCAGCTCGAGCGAAGCGCAGCGCGAGATTGTCAGCGGCACACAAAGCACCCCTCGGGCATTCTTGAGCATGAAATTGACTTGTTCGGGAGTGATTTTCTCGGCTGCTACAATAAGGTCGCCTTCATTCTCACGATCGGCGTCGTCAACGACTATAACCATCTTGCCTTCGGCGAAATCTTTGATTGCATCCTCGATGCTGTCAAGTTTTATTTTCTGTTCCATAAGTGCTTTATTGTCTGTGCGCGTCAGTCGGTTTCAATCTTGCGGCCTTCAATGCGGGCGACAAGTCTGCCGGTGGTGTCGATAACACCGCCAAGATTCCGCGCTGTTATATTAAAGGGATATTTATTCAGGTAATTAACGACGGCGACGTCGCGTGAGTTCGACAGATAGTCGACAAGATTGTTCAGAGCGGGCTTGAGGTCGACGCAGGGGTTGTGTCTGAACGGTCTCAACAGAGCCGGGACGGCTTTTATGCGGGCGTCGGCCTCACGGCAGGCGGCATCGAAAGCCGCAAGCATCTCAAGGGCGACAACAGGGTCGACTTCTTCCATGACAACTTCTTTGAGTTCGAGTGTGCGCTGCGGCTGACGACCGCGCAGACGGTTGAAGAAATTGCGGTAGGCGTCGATATTGAATACGGCCGAGTCGCCGACGGCCTTATATGTGAAGAAGACACCAAGCGGCAAGAGCACGGCCGAACTGAGCCATATTCCCTGCCAGACTTCGAGTTTGCCGTCACGCGCCATCTTGTAGCCTGTGTTGTCGATGATATAGTAGATAATAAACAGTATGACAGAGATGACAAGCGGTGTGCCGAGACCGCCTTTCTTGATTATGGCTCCGAGAGGCGCCCCGATAAAGAAGAAGATGATGCAGGCAAACGAGAGGGTGAATTTTTTCTGCAGCTCGATGCCGTGACGTCTGAGGCTTTTGGTCTGCTCGCTGAGCACGACACTGCGGTATTCAAATTCCTGTCTCTGGCGTTTTGCCTGGGCAAGAGCCTGAGTCAGATATGTCTTGGCATAACTCGGCGACGGCGCATTGAAAAGCGAGTCGATGTCAAGCGGTTTTGTCATAGCGACATCCTCGCGCGGGATGCGTTTGACATCTCCGTCGACGACGACGCTGCGATAAGACAGGAGCCCGACATAAGGACGAGCCTTGATTTCAAATGTATATGAGTCGCCAATCGAGTCGACATCGTGACCGATAGAGTCTATCGAGTGACTGAGCTGGGCGATGTTCTTGCCGACATACTGGTTGCGCATGCCGCTCTCATCCATGCGGTTGAAGTTGGCGTCAAAGGCAAAATAAATCTGTTTGTCGCTGAAATTCTCGCGACGGAACGGCAGGTATCCCTGAGCGGCGACGCCAAGGCTGTTGTCGCGCAGGTTCTCGAACATCTCGCCGCTGTAGAGATGGAGGAAGAGGCGCGTCTTGTCTTCTGTGAAACTCAGTTTGCCAGAGTCAGCCAGAATGACGCGCGAATTGTCGAGACCGCGCGTCACGTCATAGATAATCATCTCATAGAGCATACCGGTCTCGGGGTTCTTATGGTCGACGTAGAGATTCATGTTGGGAATCTGGTCGTAGAACGAACGCTCGGGAATCTCGACCTCGGGTGATTTCTGACGGACGGAGAAAAGCAGTGTCCACATCTTGGCCTGGGCCACAGGCAATACCTGATTCTGGAAGAAAAAGGCTCCGACGGATATGAATATCATCAGCACAATCAGAGGCTTCATGATCTTGAAAAGCGATATGCCGGAGGCCTTCAGGGCTGTCAGCTCGAATTTCTCACCGAGATTGCCGAAAGTCATCAGCGATGCCAGAAGAACGGCAAGGGGGAGAGCTGTAGGCACCATTGTCAGCGCGGCATAAAAGAATAGCTCGCCGATGACAGAGACGGTGAGGCCTTTGCCCACGAGATCGTCGACAAAGCGCCACAGAAACTGCATCAGCACTATAAAAAGGCATATGAAAAACGTCATGAAGAACAGTGGCAGAAAGCACTGCAACATGAACGTATAAAGCCGTTTTATTCTAAACATCAGTTATGCGCATTAATTTTTATGCAAAGATAAGCAGATTTCGCGAAAAACGGGGTCGTCGGGATATAAAAATGACTCAGCGGACTTCACAGGCCACTGAGTCACATAACATAATTATTAAACTAAATCGTAATTAACATGCAAAATCGGATTATTTGTCGTAGACGAGTTCGAGGTCGTCAATCCACAGCGTGGCGCCACGACCACCGACAAAGTAGTCGCCGTTGATACTTGCCGAGCAAGTAATCATAATGTTTGAGGGTATCACGTCTGTGCGATAGTATTCAAGCTCGACGCTGAAGGGCTGGAAATCAGTATCTTCTTTATCGAACACGACTCTGCCGTAAGCGATGACATTGGGGTCAGTGTTTTTAAAGAGACTGCGCTGAGCCTTTTTAGTCTTGACAACGACAGGATAACTGATGCCGTTCTCCCATTCTGTCTGCGAATTGTCGAGGAGCGCGATATAGATTATACCCTTATCCATGTCTCCTTCTTTGACGTCGAGGCCCTCATTCCTGGCCGTTGTGGCTTCTTTGCTCTGAACGGCAGCCGGTTTGTATTTGGCATAGCCTCTGAGAGCTGTCGGGCGTGCCGCGAAGGGACGTCCCCACCCGAGGATGCCGTCAGTACCGTCAGTCTTGAGATATTCGCCGATAAAGATGTTGCCGGCGGCAAATTTCCCGATTGTGCCTATGCCGACAAAGTCTGACTTAAGTCTCACGGATGCATTGCCCGAATGTTTGACGTCAGTGTCAGGCTCTGTTACCTGCTTGCCCTGCATAGTGGTCGAACCATGGTTGCCGCAGTCCCAGTAGAGGGCGCCGTCGTTGAAGTCCCAGACGGTCTTTCCGTTCGCTTTAGTACTTGCGATCTGCTGGTATGTTTCAAAGCCGGCATTGGGTATCATAAGAACGGCGCCTGTCGTAAAGCTCTTAACCTCGGCTTCGTCAAAACCGTCGCAGAAGAAAGTATACTGATACTCTGTAGCGGGGTCGAGATCGCTCAGATTAGCGACAAGCTTGTCGCCGCTGAGTTCGACAGGGGCGGTCTGCCAGTCGCCTTCGCCGGCCTTGCGGAATCTGAAGCCGTAGTTATCACCGCCGGCAAGCACTGTAGCTGACAGCGTAGCCGATTTTGTCCAGCAATTTGAAACAGCGGCATCATCGACGCGAAGCGGGTCGGCGCCAAGCGAGAAGGTGAGCGCGGCGCGAGAGACCTTGCCCTTGGTGTCAGTGGCGGCGATATTGATGACATATTCGCCGTTGGCGAGCGAGTTGGTGAATTCTTCCTCGAAATTGATTTTCAGCAATGAGTTGTCATTTTCGGCATCAAAGGTATAAGCCCAGTTAATGCCTGCGGCGTTGACCGCCTGAGCGACCTCAGGACTCATAGTCATGACGTCAAAGTCATTACCTGAAATAGAAAGGAGTTGGGCAAAGCGGTCATTGTCGAGAATGACGTTTTTAAGCTCGCCAAGGCTTTTGACAATGACAGAACGGCGACCTACAGCTCCGGCCTCGGCCGAAACGGGTCTGGTGATGTCGAAGTTATAGCCTGTGATTTCGGGCGCAGCGGTGATGACGATATTATCGGTGACCTCGACCTCGGTCTCGTCGACTTCAATCTCAAACCAGGCACCGCCGACCTCAACGGCCTGCTGGTTATATTTCACGCGGAGTTTGTACTCGGTGGCGGGTCTGGCGGCTGTAATCTCGCCGCTGAGCGTATAGGCATCACCGGTCGAGAGCTTGCCTTCGAGTGTCCAGGTAAGGTCTTTTGACTTAGACGACATCATGAAGTAGCCTTTGCGGGTGTCGCGGCCTTCGAAAGTCAGACTGCCGCCCTTATGGCCGACGGTCATCGTATAGTCGCTGAGCATCTCGTCGATATTCTCGTCATAGCTGACCGAAACAACGGTGTTGGCAATCTTGCAGACGATATTGACCTCGGTTGTCTGACCGGCCTTGATGTCAAAGGGCTCATAGCCTTTGAACCAACGGGCGTCAAAAGATGCGGGCACAGAGTCACCGGCCCAGGCCTCGGCTACATAATGGCCCGAATAGAGAGCGATGCCTCCAGCGGGAACGTTGTCGAGACCGTCATAGCGGCGCACAAGGCCCTTGCTGTTTGAAATCCAAAGCATTGTACTTGCCGAGAGTTCATCGGCGAGAGTCGCGCGCGATTTCACCTCGACGTCAGTGCTGATACTGGCGCTGACCTTGAGCAAGCCCTCACCCGTGTTGTCGAGCGCTGAATAGTCGTTACAGCCGCTCAGTGCTGCCGCGGCAAGGATGCCGAACGTCAGCGATTTTATTGTTGCTTTCATTGTTTACGACTTAAATGTGAGGGTTTTGCTTAATGTATTATTATCACTGTCGGTAACAGTCAGCTTGAAGTTGTGTGTTCCGGAGTATGCTTCAAGCAGAGGCACGAACTGACGAATGTCGAAGACAATCGAAGTCTCGCCGATGACGTCGGCTCCCGTCGGGAAGCCAAGGCTCTCGAATGCCTCTTTCTGGTCGCCAGGTTCGGCGAGGTCGAAACTGAGCGGGAGCAGGTCAGAGACAGCGGCTCTGAATTCATCGTTGTCGGTCGAGATTTCTACGACGACATGGCTGATACCTTTCTCTGCCGCGATATTGACGATTGCCTGATCGCCTTTGTCGAGGCCGTTGGGCTCGTCGAAGCTGAGAGCGTCAGAGGTAATATCGATCTTGCCTTCACCGGGAGTCGGAGGCGTCGGAGGATTGGGGTCGTCGGAATCGTCTTCATGACCGGGACGATCGCCCGCGTCAAGATTCTCGTCCTCGTCATTGACGTTGCCGTTGAGATTTTCGTCGGTATACGAGACGTCGATGTCAACGCCGTCGCCGGGGTCGACGGTACCGCTTTCGTCGGGAACGTCACCGCCGGGGCCCTTGAGTGAGTAAGTGACGATGCGGTGCTGACCCGGCTCTACATCAGTATAAGCATTGATAATCTCTTCATAATTGCCTTTGACTGTACCGGCAAAAGCCAGAGTGAGGGTTGTGCTGCCCTTCACGACTTCAAAATAGCCCGAACGGGTCTCGTCGGGAGTGAAAACAAGAGCACCCGAATCGTTGGCTCTGACGGTGACAGTAACGTCATCGCCAAGGACTTTGCGCAGCTGCTCGTCAAACCTGACAGACACTTTCAGAGACGAGAACTTGCAGACAACAGTACCGATTTCAGTGATTTTGGAATCAGCGACGCTGAATGTCTTGCTGCCTACGAAATAAGGGGCATCCCATTCTGATTTCTTTATCTCATGTGACATGACGTCGACACGATAGTCGCCGACTTTGAGTGTCACGATTTCGGGCATTGTGCCGTAGACCCAGCTGCCGACAAGCAAATCCTTGTCGTCATAGATCTTGACGAGGAAGTCGTTTTTATCGACACCGGCACGGCTGACGACTTTCTCAGCGTTGTCGACCTCGACCTCCATTCCGGCGAGCGCGACGCTGCCCGACTTGTCTGTAGCAGGCTCCCACGAGTCGCTGCACGACCATAGCCCGAGCGATAGCGCCATCACGCTTAATATTGTTGTTATCTTGGTTTTCATGAATTTCTAATTATCAATAATTTAACACAATTTCGTCGATATATAGCTCTGAGCCGGTATAACGACCGTCAGAAAGGTTAGCGCTTGGAGGCGAGCTGAGGTTGGCATTGCTGACAGACTGACAGTCAGAATTACCCGAAGACTTGAACATCACTTTAATGAGAGCCGCTTTCTTTGCGCCCACTGCATAATTAAGGTCAATGCTTACCGGCGTATAGTCGTTAACAGCGCTGAGCTGTCGGCTACCCGAAGCGATTTCGGTGCCGTCGGCTGCGAGGACATGGATTTCGGCCACGCCCCAGTCGGCTGTATTTCTGACTGTATATCTATAATAGAACGACATTGACGACGGACGTGATGCAAATTCGAGACCACTGTAATCGGGCGCCTCGTTCTGTGCATTATAGGTGCCGAGATAAAGCTCGCCGACGGTGAGATGTTCACATTTGCCGCCATTGGGAATAAAACTTGATGTATTGATCTGACCACGATAAGCGGTATTGGCATCACCCCATCCTACGGTCGAGATTACGGCACCTTTACCTTTGACGGCACTGTCGACGGGGCGTGTGCCCGAGAATGCGCTGTAAGCCGCGCCGGAAGCACCCGACGAACCGCCCTGAGATGTAGTGAGCTTGTTCATGGTACCCCAAACGGCATTTTCGTCAGCGCCGGGATAGTCAATCCACCAGTTTTTTGATTTTCCGGCGACACGATACCATGTCTCAAGGTCGCCGTTGGGGAGCTGGGCCGAAGCCTCGGTGGTGAACTCACAGGGCTTGCTCTGTGTGCCGTTGACAGCTGCGCGGACAAAATAGGCTGTCGCCGGACTGAGACCGCTAACCTTCAGCAGACCGGCGCCTGCGACTTCAGTGCCCGCGGCATTATACTTGATGCCGTCGGTCGAAACCAGAAGAGACGCAGAGGCGGCGTCTGTTCCGGTCAGAGTGACGTAAGCATAGGTTGCAAAGACATTGTCGTCGGCCGCGGCGACTGTGTAGTCGACTTCCTTGCGTTCGACAACAATCGACGGAGTCTCGAGTTTGCCACACTTGGCGCGAAGCTCGACGGCCTCGTCGTTTGCAGGAACGGCGACTTTAACGCGGTATTTTTCGCCGCTACGCGAAATCGGAGCGACAGAGAGCATCCGGGCAACAGACCATGTGCCACGCTCGTTCTTGACCTCGACAGAGACCTGTTTCTCGACGTCGGCACCGTTATAGCCGAGGTCGAATTCGAGCTCGCTCGCGCCGGTATAGAGAGCGCCGGGGTTAGAGACCGAGAGCTCGAGAGGCTCGACGTTGACCGTGAGCGTGACAGGCTCTGAAGTCTTGTTATATCTGTCGGTGACGACGAAGGTGATTGTCGAAGTATTGTCAGCGCCGTCGACATAGTTCATATTGGCGAGCACTTTGTTGAGGTTGACGACAGCCATCTGGTCGGGATTCTTCCAGAGACCTTTGGCAACGATGCCGAGAGCCTCCATGCGTGAACGCAGATTCTCGGGAGCGGCGGCAAGGTCGACCTCTTCGGGCCAGCCCTGCGAGACGAGAGTGGCCGATTTTGTCGTCATCATCATCGAGGCTATGCCGCCGCGGGCTATGACAGAGACGGCCACATTGTCAGACGGCGACATGCCCGGAGCAAATGTCAGGCCCTCATTTCCGTTGAAGCCTTCGGTCGTAACCTCGGGAGCGGGGGCGTTGAACACCTTGTCGCTGAGATCGATTTCGACGGGCTGCTCGTCTGTATTGTCGTCAAATGTGATTACCATGACAACGTCACCTACCTCACCGTTGTTGAGATCGACCGTCACATGGTGGTGATAACGCGGCTTGCCGGTAAACTTGGCGGCCTGGAGTGTGGCAGTCTTGCCGTTAGGCTTTGTCACGGTCACGTTCAGCGAGACAGTGCCGGGTCTGAGATAGGCCGGACGTGTCTCAGCTCCATCATAGTAAATATAGGCGCCGCCGTCACTGTGGAGCTCGGCGCTGTAGGCCGTCATATATTTTGTAAAGGCCTCGGTATAGCTGACACTAACCATGGTATTTGCCAAAGCGGCAGTGAGAGCGACTTTCGTAGTGCCGCCGTCTGTGACCTTTATATTCTGATCGCCATAATAATACGGCTTTTCAAAACCTTCATCTTCAATATTGCCGTAATAGGCTTCGAAATGGTAATCACCGACTTTAAACTGCTGGTCGGTAGGGAACTCGGCGACACTCGTCCACTCTTTAGAATAAGTGCCGTCAGCCGAGCTGAGTCTGATCATAAGATCATCAGCCGTGACTGTCTCGCCAGAACGCGACTCGCTCTGAGAAGAGACAGGTTTGGCGTCAAGATCAAGCAGCGGCATAATCGAGCCTGTGTTTCCTGCTCCGCCGGGGGTGAAATCGTCACCGCATCCGCTGAGCATCACCACACACGCCAGACTTGTGAAGCCCGCTGCCAAAATTTTCTTTTTCATGTGATAATCGCTTATAAATAGTTTATGGTTTTATGTTTCGATTAGTTTAAGACTGTTTTTAATCACCGTATCTTTGTTAAAAAAATTCCTTCGCATTCAAATCACAAAAGTACTCATATTTTTTGTTTTGCAAAATTTTTTCACAAAAATAGACTGTCATTATAAACAATTTATGCCATGTAGACGCGCTTTACAATCTTTTTTACAACTTCAGATACCTCTCAGACGACTCATCCATGTCGATAAATAATCAATATCTCGTGTCATGCCGCTATGGCGTCAATCGATTATTTTTGCTAAATTTGCGACTCATTAGAAACCAGCTTATCATCACGACATGAAAACAAAATTTTTCTTATTCCTAACTGCAGTTACAGCCCTGCTTCTGAACGTTTCATCATGCAAATCAGGCGCTGCCGACAACGTCGCCGCCAATGACGTCGACACTCTCACGGTCGACAGTTTCTTCGCCGAAGCCGACACCATCACCGGCGACACTGTAGTTGTCGAAGGTCTCTGCACACATCTCTGCCGTCATGGCGGGAAAAAAGCCTTTCTCGAAGGCGCCGACACAACACTTGTGCTACGCTGCGAAGCTACAGCTGAAGCCGGTGGCGCATTCTCGCCCGACTGCGTAGGCAAGACACTCGTCATCAAAGGCGTGGTGGCAGAGAACCGCATCGATGAAGCGGCAGTCGCCGAAATGGAGCACAAATATGCCGAAAGCAACAACGACCACAACTGTGCCACCGACGCAAAAGCCCAGGGTCAGGACACTATCGACACCTTCGCGGCCCGCATGGCCGACTACCGCCGCCGCATAGCCGAGAACACCGAGACAGCAGGCAAAGCATATATCTCGTTCTACTATCTCGAGGCAGTCAGCTACGACATCAGATAATATATGAATTCGGACATAATAAAACTCCTGCCCGACTCTGTCGCCAACCAGATTGCAGCAGGCGAGGTGATACAGCGCCCCGCCTCTGTAATCAAAGAGCTCGTCGAAAACTCGGTCGACGCCGGAGCGACACAAATCTCCATCATCGTCAAAGATGCCGGCCGCACTCTGATTCAAGTGGTCGACAACGGATGCGGCATGACGCCGACTGACGCACGCATGGCCTTCGAGCGCCATGCGACAAGCAAAATCGCCGACGCCGCCGACATCTATAACCTCCACACGATGGGCTTCCGCGGCGAGGCTCTCGCTTCGATAGCCGCCGTGGCCCATATAGACCTGCGCACGATGCGCCGGGGCGACACCATAGGCACACGCCTTGTCATTGCCGGTTCAAAAATCGAGAGTCAGGAGCCTGAAGCCACAGTGGCCGGCTGCAACATGATGGTCAAGAATCTGTTTGCGTTCATACCCGCGCGAAGAAAGTTTCTAAAGAAAGATTCAGTCGAGCTGAGTCACATAGTCCACGAATTCGAACGCCTCGCGCTCGTCAACTGCGATATCGATTTCACACTGATACACAATGACGTGACGATGCACCAAATGCTCAAATCGAGCTTCAAGCAGCGCATCGGCGCCCTGTTCGGCAAAGCGATAGAGTCACAGATAATACCAATTGCGACCGAGACTACGCTTGTGAAAATCAGCGGCTACGTCGGTCTGCCGCAATACGCCCGACGCCGCGGCGCTCATCAGTTCTTCTTTGTCAACGGCCGCAATATGCGGCATCCTTATTTCCACAAAGCCGTGATGAGCTGCTACGAGCAACTGATATCATCAGACTCACAGCCCTGTTATTTCATCAACTTCGAAGTCAATCCCGACCGCATCGATGTAAACATCCATCCCCAGAAGCACGAGATCAAATTTGAAGACGAGCAGGCAATATGGCAGATACTTACGGCAGCAATAAAGGAGGCAATCGGCAAATGCAACGCCGCCGGCGCCATTGATTTCGACGTCAACGACGCCCCCGACATACCGGCGTTCGACCCGACCAAAGCCGCCGGCATGCCTGACATAACTGTCGACGACAATTACAATCCGTTTACCGACAATGTCTTCACCGGTACGTCCGTCTCACCCGGCTTCGGCAATGCGTCACCGGCGTCAGATTTCTCACGCCGAAACCCGTCAGCGGCCGAAACCCGTGCTGCGCTCGATTTACTCGGCAGCACAGCCCCCGCGCGACGCGACGACAGGATTGTCCCCGACGACACACTCATACCCGACAGCTTCGCCGCGTCGGCCACACCGGCATATATACTTGTAGGCGACAAATATATCGCCCGGCGTTCGCGCACCGGTCTGATGCTCATCGACCGCCGGCGGGCGCATATACGCATCCTTTACGACCGTTTTACATCGATGCTCGGCGAGCGCAAGATGTCGAGCCAGCATCTGATGTTTCCCGAGACACTGACACTCTCGCCGTCAGAAGACATCATCATGGCCTCAATTGTCGACACACTCGCCGACGCCGGCTTCGACGTAGCGCCTCTCGGCGACTCGATATGGTCGATCAACGCGGTGCCGTCGGCCCTCGACAAAGCCAATCCGGCCGATGCCCTCAGTGAGATTGTCAGACGCATTGACGAAACCGGCTGTACGCCGCAAAGCGGCCTGATAGAGACCATAAGTCTGTCTATGGCTGAATCGGCGGCTATAAATTACGGTACAAACCTGACAACAGAAGAGATTGACGTCATCGTCGCCGACCTGTTCGCGTCGTCGTCGCCTGACTTCACTCCCGACGGTCTCAAGACCATGGTCATCGTCTCGTTTGACGAGATAGGCAAACTGTTTCAATAACAATAATTTTATCGATGTATGGCTTTGCTGAGATTCATAGTGATGTCGCTGCTTGTCTCATTCGGCGCAACAGCAGAGGCGGCTTTTATCGAAATCACACGACAACAGGCCCGCGACGCTATCGGCCGTCTTGACGACGCCATTGCCAGGCGCGATCAATATATCTCGGCACGCCACAGACACATCGACTCGCTCAAACAGGTTTATGCCGCATCACCCGGCGACCTTGCCACAATAAAAGCAATCAGCGACGCATACATATCGTTCGACAACGATTCGGCTCTCGTCTATCTTCAGTATGGAATAGACAAAGCCCGGTCAGACGCCGAAGCGTTGCCGTTCAGGCTTAAACAAGCTGAAATCATGCCATTGTCGGGACTGCCAGGCAATGCGATAGCTTCATACAACGCTATCTCGCCCGACTCAGTTCCAGACAGCCTACGTCAGATTTATTATGACAGCGGAAGACAGATGTACAGCTACATATCGTCATTCTACGACCGGCATCCGATTCTTAAAGAGCGATACGCCAGACTCGCCCTCGACCGTCAGGAGAAGCTGATCGCTGTTCTCGAGAAGAACAGCGACCTATACCGTTTCAATATCGGCGAATATTATTTCCTGACCGGCAAGCACGCCCAAGCCCAGGTCTATCTCTCTGAAATCGCCGACAATGACAAGGCCGACCCGAAACTAAGAGCGAGAGCACACCATCATCTCTCAGCCATGGCTAAAAATCGCGACGATGAAAACGCCCGTATGTATCACCTCGCCAAGTCGGCTCTGAGTGACACCGAGACTGCCACACTCGAGGTCATATCGCTACAGGAACTCGGCGGGATGCTCTTCGACCACGGCGACATAGACCGCGCCTACACCTATCTGTCTACGGCACTCGAAAATGCCGTCACCTGCGGGGCCGAATTACGAATAATCGAATCGTCGCGAAGCCTTCCGCTCATCGAGAAAACCCACTCAGAGAAAACATCGGCAGACAGCCATATCCTGCGCATCGTGCTTTTTATCCTGGCGATACTCGTCGTCGGCCTGATCACGACACTTATCATTCTGCGCAAAGAGATGATGTCGATGAATCGCCTTCAGGCCAACCTGCGTGTCGCCAACAAGAACAAGGAGGTTTATATCAGCCAGTTCCTGTCGCTATGCTCGATATATATGGACAAGCTCAACCAGTTCTGCAAACTTGCCAACCGCAAGATTTCAGCCGGCAAGGTAGACGATCTCTACCGCATGACGAAATCGGGCAAATTCATCGAGGAACAGAGCAGCGAATTCTACGACATCTTCGACAACGCTTTCCTGCATCTCTATCCCGGCTTTGTCGACGAGGTCAACAAGCTTCTGAAACCCGACTGTCAGATTGAGCTCAAGGAAGGAGAGATGCTCAACACCGATCTGAGAATACTCGCTTTCATGCGTCTCGGCATCGAAGACAGCTCGCGCATAGCCCAGGTACTCAATTACTCGCTGAACACAATTTATGCCTACCGCAACCGCATGAAAGCCCGCGCCATAGACCGCGAAAACTTCGAAAAAGACATAATGAATATCGGTGACGACTGATTGTCCCCTTATATTTCACACACCTTAATTTAGATTAAATCAGCTAATTTGCAGCGATTTAATATTTATATTCATTTATATTTACTGATATTGCCGCTATACAGCGCGAACATTCCGGGGTTTCGTGTATAACTTTGCATCCGTTAATGCCTGAGTAATGATTTTACAACATTAATTTTTAGGGTTAGTATAGTTGTTAATCTCATATCAAGATTAAAAAATGTGTTTTATGTTAGTTATGTAATTGTTTTAAGTCATTAAAACGCAACAGGGTGTCTTCGTGAGAAGCCGCCCTGCTTTGTTTTTGGAGGAATAATGACTAACTTTGTTGTCTCACTATGGCATCGTTATACCTGTTCAATCCCGACAACGACATAGCGCTCGCGCGCGACGTCGACAACTTTACGGCACCGGCAACCGCCCGCGACATCAGACATGCGGGTTCAACACTGCCGATGTGGTATGGCATTCCCGGCGACCGCATCATCGCCCGAGGTGTCAGTGCCAGCTGGTATGACAGCGTCGAAAAGCTCTTCTCGACCGGCATCGACGTCATAGGCGACAGCAGCCCCGACACCTTCACGCCATCGCCATGGGGCTGGTCGAAAGCATCAAGACGCGATTTCATCAGACTCGGCATGGACCCCGCCCTACTCCCCGACGACAACACTCTCGACCGGCTGAGGATGCTCTCTCACCGCCGCACAGCCATCTCTGCCGTCAGCTGTCTTGAAGAGAGACTGCCCTTCGCCATAGCAACACCTGCGACCGAAGCGCGCGACGAAAAGCAGATTGCAGATTTCTTCGACAGAAACAATGCCGTCATAGCCAAAGAACCCTGGTCGTGCTCAGGCCGCGGTATCATGGATTCCCGCAATATGCCGCCAAGACGAATGGCCGAACGCATGTCGGCTATCATACGCAATCAAGGCTCTGTGATGCTCGAACACGCTTATGACAAGACATGCGATTTCGCCGTTCTGATCAATTGCAGCGACAGTCACGCCGTTTTCGAAGGCCTGTCGCTTTTTGACACGGGGGCCAACGGAGACTATCACGGTAATATACTCGACAGCAACGACCGCCTCGCCGACCGGATTGCCGCTCACTGCGACCGCGGGCGTCTTGACATACTCGTCGACGCACTCGTCGGTGTCATCGGGCGGGAAATCGCTCCCCGCTATAACGGACCTGTCGGCGTCGACATGATTACCACCTCGGGCAACGGGCAGCCCGAATTCGCCCTCGTTGAAATCAACCTGCGCATGACAATGGGTTTTGTAGCCCGATGGTTCTATGACTTACATATGGCCGAAGGTTCGACCGGACGTTACAGCGTCACTCCACGACAAACCATCGTCTCGCCCCTACCCGACGCCGTCACCGACAGCCACCGCCTCGTCAGCGGCACCGTCACACTCAACCCCGAAGGCCGCTTCGCCTTCACCGTCGAAGCAAGACGCTTTTAGACAAAATCTTTCAAATCGAAAAACATCAGACGAGTCTCTTCATCTTTATCAAGTTCTGTAAAGAATCTGAAGCCATTTCTCTCGTAAAACTTTACTGCTGTACTCAACGCATCAACCGTGATAAAACGGCAACCAAGCCTTTTTACAGTAGAGAAAGCATATTTGATATTATCAAGAATAAATGTGCCCAGGCCATTACCCATATAATCCTTATTGACAGCGAGTCTACCGACTTTTACGGCAGGATAACTGCGCCGTCGCTTATTGTTTGGAATATTACGGTTCAATTTATTCCATACGTTTTTTTCATCCGGATTGAACGATATTTTATCGGCCAGCAGACTGAAATAGGCAACTGTCACATTTTCAATGCTGTCCTCTATGACATAAGTTACCGTCATCAGTTCTTTCTGAAAATGCTTGGCATCGTCAAAAAGAAAGCCGTTCAAATCATCTTCCACGCATTTGAACGGCTTTATGACTGAATCTTGAGAAAGTTGATATTGCCTTAATCGTGAAAAGTCCATACTACCACTGAAAATCACTGATTGATTTCATGACCTCGTAAGCCTTTTTTGCTCTGTCTTTCTCAGCATCAGATACAGGGTGTGACTCCGAGATCATCTCTTCGAAGCGAGCGGCATCTTTCCCGATAAGTTCAGGTGTTTCTTTAATAGGTCGTGCCATAATCATTGAATAATTATTTATTTGCTACAAAGTTACAACTTTTTTTCGTTCAAAAAAGTTCTGACCAAATTATTTTACCCGCCTTTGCCGTTGCGATATTTGTCTTCGTCTTCATCTTCGAGGATGCTGAGGTATGAGGCGTAGCGCGACGGGGCGATGAGATTGTCTTCGAGAGCCTGACGGACGGCACAACCCGGCTCGTGAGTATGGGTGCAGTTGCCGAAGCGACAGTTCTGCGATATCTCGAAAAGCTCGGGGAAATAATGCGCGACCTCGTGTTTGTCGAAATCGACGGTGCCGAATCCTCTCACCCCAGGAGTATCGATTATACAACCGCCGTCATCACCGGGCAGATGGAACAGTTCCGAGAATGTCGTCGTGTGCATACCTGTGCCATGCGACTGGGAGATCTCAGCCGTTTTCAGTCCAAGGCCGGGTATCAGAGCATTGATAAGCGTTGATTTGCCGACGCCTGAATTGCCCGAAAACAGTGTGACCTTGCCTTTGAGCAGCTGTCGCAACTCGTCGATGCCTTCGCCTGTGCGCGCCGAGACGACGATGACTTTATAGCCTATCGAGCGATAGAGATATGTGACCGCGTCGAGATATTCGCGGTCGTCGTCGCCAGTCAGAATATCAGCCTTGTTTATCGCAAGCACGGCCTCGACATCATAGGCTCTCGCCGTGGCGAGAAACCGGTCGATAAACGTGGTCGAAGTCACAGGTTCGGCGAGTGTGACGACAAGCAGCGCAAGATCGATGTTGGCAGCTATGATGTGACTCTCCTTGGAAAGATTACTTGCCCGGCGAATTATATAGTTTCTACGGGGATGTATCGCTGTGATATATGCCGGGGTATCATCGCTGTCAGGCATACAGAACGTGACGATGTCGCCGACGGCCACAGGATTGGTCGTGCGGATGCCTTTGATTCTGAAACTGCCTTTGACCTTACAGTTGACGGGAGCTCCGCCGTCTGACGGCTCCACAACATAGAACGAACCTGTGTTTCTGACTACTCTTCCTTCCATTAACGCTATATTTTGAAGTAAATTTACAACTTTAACACCGATTTTGACCTAAAATATGGCCTCAAATTTTTGACTGCTCTTTTTTTTGTAATATTTTTAACACACATTATCCATTAATGTCCAGGCATTTAATCCATGAAAAACATTTTAGCCTATATTTTGTTTTTAATTTAAAACAATTAATTATAACATAATTGTTAAATTTGCAGCAGAACAAGCACACGCAACTCAAGCAATCAACGTTAGTCTAACAAATAAAAACAAAGAAAAATGAACTTAGAAATTATTGGCACAAACGCCGGAACAGTATGGGTGGCCCTCAATGACGCACAGGCTCTCGGAGTCAAACAGCTCAAAAAAATAACCAAGCTGAAAGACAAAGAAGTCTACGCAGCTCTCGGCTGGCTCGCCCGCGAAGGTAAAATCGCTATCGAACCCGACCCCGCTGACGAAAAAGAACTTGTCGTATCTCTCGTTTCAAACGACTAAGATATATAAGACTTAACAGACAGCCACGCTCCCATATCGCTGAGAGCGTGGCTGTTTATTTTATTAAACAAGTTCTTAGTCCTGCGCGGCCATCAGCTTCAGCCATTTGCGGTAACCAAACAATGCGATGACCGTATAAACGGCATAAAGAACAGCATAGAACGGTATCTGCTTGTAGATATACAGACCGACGCAGACTATGTCGACGACAAACCACACTATCCACTGCTCGACATACTTGCGGGCGAGCATCCACAGTCCAACGATACTTAAAGCGGTGGTAAAGGCGTCATACCACGACACAGTACTGTTTGTATAATTGTCAAGCCCCAGGGCCAAAGCAACGAATATGACACCGAAAATCATCACCGCCGGCAGATAAAAGCGCCCGGGCATACGGCTTATCGGCAACTGCCGGGACTTTTTCTTTCTGAGGTTGAACGACCAGCAGACATAGCCATAGACAGCGATAGCGAGATAGTAGATGTTTATGCCGAAGTCGGCATAAAGTCCGGCTCTGTAGTAGACCCACAGCGAGAACAACGGCATAATGACGCTCATGAGCCACACCAGGCGGTTGGCGTGATACTCAAAGTAGAGATACGCCAGTCCGACGAGAAAGCCGATGATTTCTATTATCTTGTCAAAATCCATCAGAATCTGACTGAAACGGTCGCCATGACGTGGGTTGTGGCCTGAGCGGCATAACCGGCATAGCGGTAGATGACTTTTTCGGCGCCGTCGACATAGTAGCCGGCACCGGCATAGCCGTTGTTACAGTATTTCTCGTTAAAGAGATTATATATTGAGAAGCCCAGTCTCAGCTGTTTGAGTTTCAAGAGGTTTTTAAATGTATATCCGAGATGCAGGTCGCTGACAAAGTAGGCGTCGAGTTTCTGCTCTTCGTTATGGGCGTTGTTGAGATATTGCTTTGACACATAGCGGCTCGTCAGCTGTGCGTCAAAACCACGCCAATTGAAATCAAATTCGTTGTATAGGGTAAAATCGGGCGAGAACGAAATCGGAGTATCGCCGAGATCGAAGGTAATCGGGTTGGTCCACTCGTCTTCATAGATATATTCGACGAAGTTCTTGATGCGGTTGCGCGACAGAGTCGCATTGATGTTCCACTCAAACCAGTCGCACGGTTTCAAAGCCGCCTGTAGCTCTATGCCCATACGGTAACTGTCAGGCACATTGACGCTCAGAGGATTGCCGGTGTCAGACAGCTGACCTGTAGCGACCAGCTGGTCTTTGTAATCCATATAGTAGAGATTCAGTCCTGCCGAGAATATGCGGCCGGTATAGTTGTAACCGAGCTCGTAGTCGAAGAGGCGCTCGGCCTTGGGATCGTGATTGCGGTCGCCGTCGGTGAAGTTGTCGCGCACGGGCTCCTTATGAGCCACGCTCCACGAGGCAAAGACACGGTGACTGTCGCGTATGCGCCAGTTAAGACCGACCTTGGGGTTGAAGAAATTATATTTCTTATGGATGTCGTAAGTCTGCATCGCGCCGGTGTTGTAGTCGTAGTTATCGCCTATGCCGGTGATTTTATAGTCGATGTGACGATATTGCAAGTCGCCGTAGGCCGACAGACCGCCGGTAATGTCGACGTTGGCACGGGCATAAATGTTGCCGTCGAGCTTCTCGCCGAGGTTACGGTAATACTCCTGCAACGGATTGAGCTTGCCGACATAATTGCGCACCCAGGCAATCTGGCCGAAGTGATGGCCCCGGAAGTTGTTGAGACCGCCGCCGATGACAGCGTTGACACGTCCGTGATTGTAAGTCAGCGAGAAGATGCCGCCACCGAATCCGTTGTCGTTTTTCTTCAGGCGCACAAGGTCGCTTTTAGTGACCGTCTCACCTTCGTAAACAAAAGGATCGAGACCATACTCCACGAGAGTGCGCTTTGTCTTATACTGGTTGTAGTAGCCGTCATCTTTGGTATAATGCAAGGCCACGCTCAGGCGCAGGCGTTCGCCTATAGACTGTCCGTAATGCAACTGGAAATGGTGCTGCTCGTAGAAGTCTTTCTGGTCGGGATAATAGGCAGTGTTGCCCTCGTCGTCGGTATATTCGCCGCATGGGTTGTAACGACGGCCATATTTCTCCATATCTTCTTTCGAGGCATAGTCCCAGGCCATATATGTCTCCTCCTTGCCTCCGAAAGCTATCAGCCGCAGGCTCGTACCGCCGCTGAGATAGGCGACCTGACCGAAATAGCTCCATAGCTTAGACGAGGCACGGTCGATATAACCGTCGGATCCCATGTGGCTTATACGCGCATCGACAGCCCAGTGACCGCCAATGGTGCCGCTACCGACACGAACAGTCTCTTTGTTGGTGTTATACATGCCGTATGCCCCGGCAAATTCACCGTAAGCCTCGTCTGACGGAGCATCTGTGAGCATATTGACCGAAGCGCCGAACGCTCCCGCACCGTTGGTCGACGTGCCGGCGCCACGCTGCACCTGCACATCACGAAGCGACGAAGCAAGGTCGGGCATATTGACCCAATAGACATTGTGGCTCTCCGAGTTATTGATAGGGATACCGTTGGCCGTGACATTGATGCGCGAACCGTCGGTACCGCGGATGCGCAACGACGTATAGCCCATGCCTGCGCCGGCGTCGCTCGTCGTTATCAACGACGGAGTGCGGAGCAGCAGATAAGGCAAGTCGCGACCGTCATTGGCCTCGTTGAGTTCGGCTTTGGTGACATTGGTAAACGCAATCGGCGTATTACCTGTCGCGCGGTTGGCCACGACCTCGACATTTTCAAGATTAATCACTCGAGAAGAATCGGCGGCTTCCTGAGTTTCGGCCGCAAAAGCGCCACATACCGCAAACAACGGCATGACAGCAAGCGCTGATGATTTTGCTTTCATTTGTTTATTTTCACTACGCCGGTACTAACCGGTTCAGGTTCAAAGGGTATAATCTCAGCTACGCACATTAGCGGCGTCGCACCCCCAATAATATTTTATCGCCGCAAAGGTAACACTTTTTCCTCGTCACGCAAAAAAATATAGCGCCACCGGTCAGAAAAAACGGCGGGAGACGTTTTTGTTGTGAGCGTCGAAGATGTCTGTGGCGGCTTTTATAAAGGCTTCCCGACGAGTGTGCCACAGCGACGGCAGGGGTTCTGTCTCGTCGACGAGCCGGAAGTTGCGGCTGTCGCCGTCAGGCGCTACGGTGAAGACGAGGCGGTAAGAGGCGTCGGCGACCCGGGCGCGCCCCTGACGGTCACGCTCTATGGTTACACTCACGGCCGCACCGCCGCGGGTATCGCGCGTTTTCATGTTTGATATGAAGTTACCGAGAGAATAGACGACGAGAGCTTTGGTGCCGTCAGGTCGTATACGCATTTCAAACGGCTGAATCACATGGGGATGGCCGCCAATGACAAGGTCGACGCCGTTGTCGACAAGAAAGTCGGCGAGCGAGCGCTGTGCACTGTTGGGCAACAGTTTGTATTCGTCGCCCCAGTGAACCGCGACAGTGACAATCTCAGCACCACGGACACGGGCGAGAGCGATGTCGCGTCTGATGAGGTCACGGTCGATATAGTCGACGACAGCGCCCTGTGTGGCCGATATGCCGTTTGTGCCGTATGTATAATTGAGGAATGCGACCTTGAAGCCGTTGATGTCTTTGATGAGCGGCACGAGCGAGTCGCGCTCGGCGACGTTGCGATAGGTGCCCGTGTGGGCTATGCCGCGTGAGTCGAGCCGGTCAAGGGTGGCCCGCAGGCCTTTGTCGCGCCGGTCGAGGGTATGGTTGTTGGCTGTGAGCATCAGCGAGAAACCGGCATCGGCAAGGGCGTCGGCAAATTCTCCGGGAGCGTTGAAACAGGGATAGCCGGTCCACGGACCCGGGCCGACGGGAGTCTCGAGGTTGACGACGGCATAGTCGGCCGCCTTGACAAAAGGCTCGACCGAGGCGAAACAGCCGGTGTAGTCAAACGTGCCGTCGCTGCGACGGGCTGCGTCGAGCTGAGCCGCGTGCTGCATGGCATCGCCGACAAAGACAATCTCGGCCTCGGGGAGACCGAAGACGAGATTGAAAAGCGATATCAGTACAGGTAGCAGAACCATAGCCGTCCCGGGTGCTTAACGGGCACGACGACGGGCGGCCTCGAGGGTGTTGAGCATAAGAGACACGATGGTCATCGGGCCTACACCACCCGGAACCGGCGTGATGAACGAGCATTTGGGGGCGACATTGGCGAAGTCGACGTCGCCGCTGAGACGCCATCCGTTTTTCTTGGTCGCGTCGGCGACGCGGGTGGTGCCTACATCGATGACGACGGCACCGTCTTTGACCATGTCGGCAGTGACGAAGCCGGGACGGCCGAGAGCCGCGACGAGGATATCGGCCTGAGATGTTATCTCCTTGAGATTCTTGGTGGCACTGTGACAAACGGTGACCGTGGCGTCGCCGACGGGTGCTTTCTGCATCATCAGGGATGCGAGCGGCTTGCCGACAATGTTGCTGCGGCCGATGATGACGCAGTGACGTCCACGTGTCTCGATTCTGTAACGGCGGAGAAGCTCGATGATGCCGGCAGGTGTGGCCGAACGGAAGCCGGGGAGGCCTATCGAAAGGCGTCCGACATTTACAGGATGGAATCCGTCGACATCTTTGTCAGGGTCGACAGTCTCGATGACGCGCTGTTCGTCGATATGACGCGGGAGAGGAAGCTGGACGATGAAGCCGTCGACGTCAGGGTCGTCATTGAGACGACGGACTTCATCGAGAAGACGTTCTTCGGTGATATCGTCTTCGAATCTTATAAGCGACGAAGTGAAGCCGCACTCTTCGCAAGCCTTGACCTTATGGGCCACATAGGTCTCGCTGCCGCCGTCGTGGCCGACGAGGATGGCTGCGAGATGGGGGCGTTTGCCGCCTTTGGCAACTATATCGGCCACAGTGGCCGCTATTTCGGCTTTAATCTCAGCCGCTGTCTTTTTACCGTCGATAAGTTCCATTGGTTTTGTATGTTAAGATTATACCGATTATTTCTTTTTCATTCGGCGCACCTGCTGCATCATCTTCATCGGATTGCGCATCGATGTGGCCGCGCGCATCATCTTGCGCATGTCCTCGAACTGTTTGAGCAGACGGTTGACTTCCTGAAGTGTCGTGCCCGAACCTTTGGCGATGCGCTGACGGCGGCTGCCGTTGATGATTTCAGGATGCTCGCGTTCGGCTGGTGTCATCGACATGATGATCGCCTCGATGCCCTTGAAGGCGTCGTTATCGATGTCGACATCGCGGATTGCTTTGCCGACACCGGGAATCATCGAAGCGAGATCCTTGATGTTGCCCATCTTCTTAATCTGCTGTATCTGTTTGAGGAAGTCGTTGAAGGTAAACTGGTTTTTACGCAGTTTGGCGGCGATTTCGGCAGCTTCTTTCTCGTCATACTGCTGCTGGGCCTTCTCGACGAGAGAGACGATGTCGCCCATGCCGAGAATGCGGTCGGCCATACGCGAGGGATAGAAGGCGTCGATGCCGTCGAGACCTTCGCCCGTACCGACAAACTTTATAGGCTTCTCGACGACGCTGCGGATCGAGAGGGCAGCACCGCCGCGGGTATCGCCGTCGAGTTTGGTAAGGACGACACCGTTGAAGTCGAGGCGGTCGTTGAAGGCCTTGGCCGTATTGACGGCGTCCTGACCTGTCATGGCGTCGACGACGAAGAGTATCTCGGTTGGATTGACGGCGTTCTTGAGAGCTTCGATCTCGTTCATCATTTCTTCGTCGACGGCAAGACGGCCGGCGGTGTCGACGATGACGAGGTCGTGATGATGCTCTTTGGCATAGGCGATGGCGTTGCGGGCGATTTCGACCGGCTTCTTAGAGCCTTCCTCGCTGTAAACGGGAACGTCAATAGAAGCACCGAGCACTTTGAGCTGATCGATAGCAGCAGGACGGTAGACGTCACAGGCGACCAACAGCGGACGCATCGCTTTCTCGCTTTTAAGTTTTTTGGCGAGTTTGCCCGAGAATGTCGTCTTACCCGAACCCTGGAGACCCGACATGAGGATAACGGCAGGCTTGCCCGAGAGATTGAGAGGCACGACATCGCCGCCCATGAGGATTGTAAGCTCGTCGTGGACAATCTTTACCATCAGCTCGCCGGGTTTGATGGCGTTGATGACATTCTGACCGAGAGCCTTCTGCTTGACGGTATCGGTGAATGTCTTGGCTACTTTATAGTTGACGTCGGCGTCGATGAGCGCGCGGCGCACGTCTTTAAGGGTTTCGGCGACGTTGATTTCGGTGATTCGGCCCTGGCCTTTCAGAAGTTTGAAACTTCTCTCAAGTCTGTCACTTAGTTTCTCAAACATATAGGGGTTATTGTCGGGATTTGGATTTTACACATTATTATATATAGATCGCGTCATTTCACGAGACGGTTTGTGGCCGTGTCGGGGAAGATGACCGAGGGCTTGAACGTGCGGGCCTCTTCGAGAGGCATCGACGCGTAGCTCATGATGATGACGATGTCACCGGGCTGCACCAGACGGGCTGCCGCACCGTTGAGACAGATGACGCCGCTGCCGCGACGGCCGGGAATCGTATAGGTGTCGAGGCGCGAGCCGTTGTTGTTGTCGACTATATAGACCCGCTCACCGGCAATGATGCCTGCGGCGTCCATGAGGTCTTCGTCTATGGTGATGCTGCCGATATAGTCGAGATTTGCCTCGGTGACGGTCACGCGGTGGATTTTTGATTTCAGTACTTCAACGTTCATTTTACTGATATTTAATATTGTCGATCAGACGCACGCCACCACAGTAGACTGTGACACAGCCGACAGCACATGGGGTCTCGGCCCAGTCTGCGACGGGCTGCATGGTGCGGGCGTCGACAATTTCATAATACTCGGTTTCCATGCCCTTGCTGTCAATGGTGCTGACGACAAAATCGCGCGTCTCGGCGACAGTGTGAGTGCGGGCAAAATCGAGCGAAGCGCGCAGAGCGCGGTTTATTTCCGGGGCTATTGCGCGTGCTTCGGGCGAGAGACGCACGTTGCGCGAGCTCAGAGCCAGACCGTCGGCCTCGCGTTTGATCGGACAGTCGACAATGTCGATATCGAAGCCTTCGAGCTCGGCCATACGGCGTATGACAGCAATCTGCTGGAAGTCTTTCTCGCCGAAATAAGCCTTGTCGGGTGTGACGATGGCAAAGAGTTTGCTGACAATCTGGGCGACACCGTTGAAATGGCCGGGGCGCATGGCGCCTTCCATCACTTCGGCCACAGGGCCGAGGTCGAAAACGCGGGTGTCAGGCTCGGGATATATCTCCTCGACCGAAGGAATGAAAGCGTAGTCAACGCCGGCAGCCTCCATCTTTGTGCAGTCGGCGGCTTCGGTGCGCGGATAGGTCTTGAGATCGTCGGGATTGTTAAACTGCGTGGGATTGACAAAGTCGCTGACAACGACGACGTCACACTCTTTGCGGGCGCGTTCGATCAGCGAGAGGTGACCGTCGTGAAGGGCACCCATTGTCGGCACAAGGCCTATTGTCTTGTCTGCTGCTTTTGCGTCGGCGACACGCTTGCGCAAAAGCTCGATTGTTCTGATAATTTCCATTATTGTTGAACTGATTTCGAGGTGCAAAATTAGCGATTTATTTGATAGCCTCCCAATATTTTTCACCCTATGTTTTGAGTTCGAGACGATTTTTCGTAACTTTGGGCTGACAATAAACCAATTTTCATGAAACAACTATCGCGATTTTTTATTCTGCTTTTGACTGTATGTGTCATAAGCCCGCTTACTGCCGAAGCAAAAGGCAAATTAATCTTTTCAGCCGACGACGGCAATGACCTGTACCGTCTGCTTGTTTCCGAAGGCTGCAATCCTCTCAGATTCGATACTGCCGACGAAGCCATAGCAGCCGCCGGCAAGGGCGACGCCGTCATTATCACCGCACAGGGCTATCCTGAAAAACCCGTAACCGTCTCGGAGACTCTTATCGATGCCGCAAGGCGCAAAAATCTAAAAATCTATGCCGAATATGTCGGCGGCTATCCCGGCGTGAAGATTGACAGCACTGCTTTCGCAGGCACTGTCGAACGCGCCGTCATCACCTCTGATTTCTTCAGACCGACTCTTGACAAGATGGATCTTCTCGGCATCAACGGCTGCCATATATATCGCGCCGATGTCAAGAATCCTCTGATGTGCTACGCCCGACTCGCCGGCTACGACACGGCGCGCTACGGCCTGACCGACACCGATGTCTATCCGCTGCTGTGGCGTTCGGGCGACACCATGCTCGCCTTCAGCTGCCTGAGCTGCTTCGAGACTGCTCGATACGCACCCGTGGCTTCATGGCAGGCCGTCTGGACAAGCATCATCAGATGGCTCACGGGCGACAAAAAATTCACGTTCAAACACTGGTCTTCTGACCCGCGGCCGACATACGGCCGCAACGACGAAATCAGCGCGAGCGCACGACGCGACGCCGTAGGCCGCAGTGCCGAGTGGCTATATAACGCCCGCCTGCTGATACATCCGGCGTGGCGCGACAGCGTCTATCTCTATCAGGGCGACGGCCTCAACCCCTATGGTCCGGCGATGCCCCACGACGCCCTAATCGGCGACGGCGCCCACGGCGTCCTCGAGGGCCACGCCTCGTCGATCGAAGCCGACGGCTCGCAGCGCTACCGCTACTGGCTCCGCGCCGACGTCCAGGGCGAGGTGGCCTATCTGCTCGCAAGCGCGGCAGCCATGACGGGCAACAAGAAATATGCCGCCACGTCAGAACGCCTGCTCGACTACGTCTTCCACGGCGACGACTTCATAAACGGCAAGAAAAAAGACCCGAAAAGCGATGCCTACGGCCTCATCGGCTGGGCCAAGACCCACGACTATGTATACTATAACGACGACAACGCCCGTCTGCTTCTCGGTGCCATCGGCGCGTCGGCGCTTCTCGGCAACGAACGCTGGAACAAACAGATAGTCGAGTGTATTCTTGCCAACTTCATGCTCAGCAGCCGTCAGGGTTTCCTGCCCGACCGTTTCGAGGAACCCGACCTGCTTGCCAACGGACGCAGCTACTACGCCGATCGCGACTTCATACTGGCCCACCCGCATTTCGACTCGTGGATGCTGGCCTGCTATCTGTGGCTTTATGACAAAACCGGCTATCAGCCATTGCTCGACAAAGCCCGCACGGCCATATCGCTGATCATGGAAGCATATCCCGACAACTGGAGCTGGACCAACGGTATACAACAGGAACGCGCCCGCATGATACTGCCCCTGGCATGGCTCGTGCGCGTCGACGACACGCCCGAACACCGCCAGTGGCTCGACACCGTAGTCAACAAACTACTTGAAAACCAGGCACCCTGCGGCGGCATTCGTGAAGAACTCGGCGACAGCCGTCTCGGCATGTTCGGCAAGACTCAGTCAAACAAAGACTACGGCGTCACCGAGGCTCCGCTCATCAGCGAAAACGGCGATCCTGTGGCCGACATGCTCTATACGAGCAACTTCGCTTTCTTCGCCCTCAACGAGGCCGCTCACGCGACAGGCAACCCGAAATATCGCGACGCCGTCGGCCGTCTGGCCGATTTCCTCGTGCGTGTTCAGGTCAAGAGCGACCGTCACCCCGACATCGACGGCGCATGGATGAGAGCTTTCGACTATGACCGCTGGGACTACTGGGCCTCTAACGCCGACTCGGGCTGGGGCGCGTGGTCGACGCTGACCGGCTGGATTCAGACATGGATCACGGCCACCGAGGCTCTTGTCGAAAACAACAGTTCATTCTGGGACACAACGCGCGGCGCCGATGTCAAACCGCAGATGAAGGCAGCCGAATGGATGCTGAAAAGATAAGGGCTGTTTGCGCGCTCGATAAAATTTACTACCTTTGCGCCACAAAGCGAAAAGAATATGAACGATTATATCGAAGTGCGGTTTGACCTCACACCATCATGCGAAGACGCCACAGACCTGCTTGCAGGTCTGCTGGCCGACGCCGGATTCGAGAGTTTTGTCCCCGACAACAACGGGCTCACGGCATACGTCAAAAAAGAGCTCTACGATGCCGACGCCGTCGGCGCAGCTGTCGCCGATTTCCCTTTTGACTGCCGCATAGACTTCCGCGACACACTCGTCGAAGGCCGCGACTGGAACGCCGAATGGGAGAAAAACTATTTCAAACCCATCGTCGTCGGCGACAGATGTGTCATCCACAGTTCATTCCACACCGACATACCGCGAGCCGAATATGACATCGTCATTGACCCGAAGATGGCTTTCGGCACAGGGCACCACTCGACGACATCTCTGATAATCAGACAGCTCCTCGACGCCGACCTCAAGGGGCGGTCGGTCATCGACATGGGCACAGGCACGGGTATCCTCGCCATTCTGGCCGCCATGCGCGGCGCCTCGCCGGTGACAGCGATAGAAATTGATGCTTTCGCCTATGAGAACGCCGTGGAAAACGTACGTCTCAACGGCCACGCCGAAATCAAAGTCCTTAACGGCGACGCCTCGTTGCTCGCAGGCGTTACGCCGGCCGACATCTTCATCGCCAACATCAACCGCAATGTCATCACCGGCGATCTCGACCGCTATGCCCCGGCGGTCAAACCCGGCGGCATGATGCTTCTGAGCGGATTCTATCAGGGTGACGACGCCGACATCGTCAGCCGCGCCGCTGCCGCCCGGGGTTTCGATATCGTCGGCATGAGTGTCGATAATAACTGGTGCTGTCTCAAACTGATAAAAAACTGATATGAAACATCTGCTGCTGACCATACTGACGGCAATGGCTCTTGCCTTAAACGTATCAGCCTCGTCAAACGAAGATAAAGCGCCGGTGCGCGACCACGGTCATTTTGCCTGGGGCGCAGAGGTCGGCGGCTCTATCGACATGAGTGCCAACGATATGTCAACTATCGATTTCACCGCTCTGATAGGCTACAGACGCTCGTGGATGAAATTTCTCGGAGTCGGCGCGGGCATGGATATAATGGTCAACAGCTCATGTCGCTCATTCCCGATATTCGCCAACCTGAAGACAAGTTTCTCAAGCCGGCCACAGCTGTTGTTTATGGACGTGCGCGCCGGTCTGTCGGTCAATTATCTGCCTGACGACCTCACGCAGACAGGCGCCTACGCCTTTGCCGGTGTGGGCTTCAATCTCGCGTCAGGTAAAAAATTCGCTTCACATCTCACGCTCGGCTACAGCTTTGTCGACCGGCGCGATGTCAACCACAACGAACATCACATCGAATTTTCACCGCTGCACTATGCATCGGTGCGTCTCGGCATCACATTCTGAAACGCGCTTATCGACATCAGATCAGCACACCGGACATTGACGACATAACAAAACAGACACCCCCCGACGCAAGTCAGGCCGCTAAGGCAAAGACGGCGTCGGGGGATGTTGTTTCATTCGAACTTATATTTTCACTTTACGTCGCGCTTGAGGACGTAGACGGCGCCGGCGTAATCAGGTTCGTTGGTGATTTCGTTGACGAGGTCTGAGTAGACTACCTTGCCTTCTTCATCGACAATGAGAACCGCGCGGGCCAGCAGACCTTTGAGCGGACCGTCGACGAGTTCGACGCCATAAGCCTTTGCGAATGCAGGCGAACGGAAGGCCGACGCCGTGACGACGCGCTGCAGACCCTCGGTCGTGCAGAAACGCGACATGGCGAAAGGCAGATCCATCGAGACACAGAGGACGACTGTGTTGTCAAAGTCAGCAGCCTCCTTATTGAAACGGCGCACCGAAGCGGCGCAAACCGCCGTATCAAGGCTGGGGAATATATTGAGCACTACACGTTTGCCGCGATAGTCTGACAGTCTGACTTCAGACAAGTCGGCGGCGGTAAGGGTAAAGTCAGGTGCATTTTCGCCTGCGACCGGAACATTGCCGCTTGTGTGGCAGGGGGTTCCTTTGAAATAGAGTGTTTCCATATATCGAAGAGTTTTTTTATTATTGTTATTTCCCGGCAGATGTCACTGTCTTTTGTATAACAACATCCGTCAGGTCATTGTTGTAGCCGTTGATGATTTCTTTTACGACAGCGTCACGGTCGCAGATGATGATGACAGGGGTCGCCGTGACGCCACAGTCACGGGCGAGGCGTCGTGCGCTCATCAGTATGTGCTCGCCTTCGCGGGCAGCTCCTGTCAGAGCCTCGATCGCGTCGATGTCGTTGGAGACGAAGGCAAAGATGATATCAGTCTGCATCGGCATGGCGTCGGCGGCACGGCGCAGAGCCTCGACGGTGGCACCGGCGCTTCCGATCTCGCTGTCGAGGACCGCGATGACCGTCGGCACGGCAAAACCGTCATCTTTATGGCGCGTGTAGCGTTCGCCCGTAACGGTCGGGGCCGTGAATTCGGGCAGTTTGCGTCCCGGCATATTGTCAAGGCGGAAGTCACTCTCGCGGCAGTTGCCGAAGGCATCGGTGTAGACGGCCATCAGAGCGTCTTCAGTAATGGCACCGTAAGGCCGGATGCGTGTGGCCGGATAACTGTATGTGGCTGTGATTGTCTGCTCGCCTATCTGACCGGGGTTGGCCTCGAAATCAGCCGAAACAGGCATCAGGGTTTCACGGTCGAAGGCGTAGACGAATTCGAGGGCGTCGACGCCGCCGAAGGTTCGCACACCGTCGACAACGATACAACGGCGCCCGTTGACCGTCTTGTCAGGCAGATAATCGCAGCGGTATGAAGAGTCGGCGGCCATGTCGATTAGCTTGCGGCCTATATACTGGGGCAACAGGTCGGTAAACTGGGCATTGTTCTGCACGCCGCCTTCAACAGTGCCACGCGGAGCGAAGGGCACCGGGTCGTCGGTGTAATGATATTCCTGAAGCCGGTCGCCGCGAAAGCGGTAGTGGTTGCCATCGGCATATGCCGAAAATCCACGGCTGCTGTTGCCGTCTTTTGCCACAGCCCAGTCAATGACATAATCGGCCGGAGCGAGAGTGTCACCCGCAGCGGCACGGCTGAAAAATCCTATCTCATAGACTACCGGACGACGCGAGGTCGGCAGAAGCACTTCATAACGGCAGTCGCCGCTGTAGTCGCCCATATCGGCAAGAGCGCGCCCGAGTGACTGCATGTCGGCGGGGACACCGCCATAAAGCGGTATCGCAAAAACGGCGGTCACAGCCGCAGGGAGAAATATTTTAAGGTCAGACATAATGTGATCAGTTTAATTGATAACAAAGATAGTCGACGTAGGGTTCGCGGACAAGAAAAAAAGCGCAGTCATGTCAGCGATACAGAAAAAAATCTTAACTTTGCATCCATAACCTTGAAAAACCATAATTATTTATAAAAAACTATTTTTCAATGAAACAGATTAATTTCGGTTATCTACTTTTTATATCGTTCGTGGCTGCGCTCGGAGGTTTTCTTTTCGGGTATGACACGGCTGTCATCTCTGGCACGATATCGCAGGTGACAGAACAGTTCGGTCTCAGCTCTCTTTCGTCGGGATGGTATGTAGGCTGCGCCCTGATAGGCTCTATCGGCGGTGTTGCCGTCGGCGGCATGCTCGGCGACTGGCTCGGACGCCGCAACGCCATGCTGCTGTCAGCCGTGATGTTCACGGCTTCGGCAGCCGGGTGTGCCCTGTGCGGCAGCTTTGACGCCCTTGTGGTCTGGCGCATCGTCGGCGGTGTCGGCATCGGCGTGGCCTCGATTATCTGTCCGCTGTATATCTCAGAAATTGCTGCGGCGCAGTATCGCGGACGCCTCGTATCGCTCTATCAGCTTGCCATCACCATCGGCTTTGTCGGCGCCTATCTTGTCAACTACATGCTGCTCGGCTATGCCGAGTCGACCCAACCCGGCGAAGGTCTCTGGAGTCAGGTCTTCGTCACCGAAGGCTGGCGCGGCATGCTCGGCATGGAAACCGTGCCTGCCCTTCTGTTCTTCATAATCCTCTTCATAATACCCGAAAGCCCGCGCTGGCTTATGGCCCACAGACGCCGAGACGACGCCGAGCGCGTCATCTCGCGCATCTACTCGACTGCCACAGCTGTCAGAAGCGAGGTCGACGCCGTCAGCGCCTCGATAAAAGCCCAGAGCACGAGCGGCAACTCAGCCAATGTCAGCCTTCTATTCCGGCCCAAAATGTTCAAAGGCCTCCTCATCGGCGTCGCCATCGCCATCCTCGGCCAGTTTATGGGCGTCAACGCAGTGCTCTACTACGGTCCGACAATCTTCGAGAACGCCGGTCTGTCGAGCAGCAGCTCGCTTTTCTATCAGGTCATCGTCGGCATCGTCAACACCGTCACTACGGTCGCAGCCCTTCTCATCATCGACAAGGTCGGCCGCAAGCAGCTGGTCTACTGGGGTGTGTCGGGCATGATTGTATCGCTGCTCCTCATCGCCGGCTATTTCACCTACGGCGCCACGCTCGGTCTGCCGCCGGTGCTCCTGCTAATCTTCTTCATGATTTATATAATGTGTTGCGCCGGCTCGATCTGCGCCGTCGTCTGGGTGCTTCTGAGCGAGATGTATCCCACGAAGGTCCGCGCCGTCGCTATGTCTATCGCCGGATTCGCCCTCTGGGTCGGCACCTATCTTGTCGGACAGCTCACCCCGGTCATGCTCGAGACATTCTCGGCCGCAGGCGTCTTCCTGATTTTCGCAGCCATGTGTGTTCCCTATATTCTTATCATGTGGCGCGGTGTACCCGAGACAACAGGCAAATCACTCGAGGAAATTGAAAAATACTGGCTCGAAGATCCCGACGCCGTTGCCGCTGCCGCCTCAGACGCAGGCGACAGCCTCTGATACCGCTACTTTTAAAGCACAATTAAAAATATATTATGTCATCTAATTTAAAACAACTTATCGAGCAGTATCACAGCGAGCTCTATGATTCAGTGATACCTTTCTGGCTCGAAAAATCAGTCGACCACGAGTTTGGCGGCTATTTCACCTGCCTCGACCGCGAGGGCAAAGTATTCGACACAGACAAATTCATATGGCTCCAGGGACGCGAAGTATGGATGCTGTCGATGCTCTATAACAATGTAGAAAAACGTCCCGAATGGCTCGAAGCCGCAATCAAAGGCGCCGAATTCCTCAAAAAACACGGCCACGACGGCAATTTCAACTGGTATTTCTCGACAACGCGCGAAGGCAAACCTCTGGTCGAGCCATATAATATCTTCTCGAACACATTCGCCACAATGGCATTCGGCCAGCTGGCAAAAGCGACAGGCAACGCAGAATATGAGCACATCGCCCTCGAGACATGGAAGCGCATCCTCGCCCGCCGCGACAATCCAAAAGGCAAATGGAACAAACTCGTTCCCGGCACACGGCAGCTGAAAAATTTCGCCCTGCCGATGATTCTCTGCAATCTCGTGCTCGAAATCGAGCATCTCCTTGACGGAGACGCTCTCAAAAAGACATCCGACGACTTCCTCTCAGAAGTCATGAACGTCTTCATCCGTCCCGAGCTCGGCGGTCTTGTCGTAGAGAATGTCCTCGAAGACGGCACACTCTGCGACTGCTTCGAAGGCCGTCACATGAATCCCGGACACGCCATCGAAGCCATGTGGTTTATCATGGACCTCGGTGTCAAACTCAACCGTCCCGACCTCATCACAATGGCAAAAGACACCGCCCTCAAAATGGCCGAATACGGCTGGGACAAAGAGTACGGCGGCATCTACTACTTCATGGACCTCAAAGGCTGCCCCCCGCAAGAACTCGAGTGGGATCAGAAACTGTGGTGGGTACACATCGAGACTCTCATCTCAATGATCAAAGGCTATGCCCTCACAGGCGACGAGCGCTGCCTCGAATGGTTCAACCGCATTCATGACTACGTCTGGACACACTTCAAAGATCCCGAATACCCCGAATGGTTCGGTTATCTCAACCGTCGCGGCGAAGTACTCATGCCTCTCAAAGGCGGCAAGTGGAAAGGCTGTTTCCACGTTCCCCGCGGGCTCTATCAGGTTGAGAAAACCCTGCGTTACATCGCAGAAAACCGACCCGACCTCGCCGATAAATTCTAAAAAAATGGACTACGAATACTATAACACAGACAGCGAGACCATAATCATACCTGTGCCTACCTGCTACAGTGACTGCTTTGAACTGATCAGATCTGATTCATACCGTCATAATGGCCGACGAGACAGCATATTCAAAATATGGCTATCAGGATTCACGCGCAAAAGCATAGGCTTTTCGTTCTGGTTCAGGCTGGCTCAGTATCGCAAAGGCCTGTTGTATGGCTTTGCGAAGATGATGACACATCGCTATCGTCGTTATGGTATGCTCATATCTCCGCAAGTACGCATCGGGTACGGCCTGCTGATACAACATTGTTTCGGTCTTGTCATCAACAAACGTGCCGTCATAGGCAATAATGTAAGTTTCAGACAGTTCACGACAGTAGGCTCGTCGAGCCGACGCGCCGCCCTCATCGGCAACAACGTCTATGTCGGCCCGAGCGTCAACATCGTAGGCGAAATTACGGTCGGCAGCGGTGCATGTATCGGAGCCGGTGCGACGGTTGTCAAAGACGTCACCCCCGACACTACTGTCGGCGGATGTCCGGCCCGACCACTCAATGCTCCGGCTCACCCCGAACTGATAGTAAACCCATGGCCGTTGCCCGACACGATGCCGCGAGACAACCAGGCTGCGAACTGACAAATTCAATCCTTATATCACACAAAGCGGGCGCTTTTTCGGCGCCCGCTTTGTTGTTCCGATCTATTTTCAGGCTATTGAGATACCGGTGTCGGTGATGGTAATCCTGCGGTCCTTATAAAGAGCGCCGAGGGCTTTTTTAAAGTCTTTTTTGCTGCACTGGAACTCGGCTTTTATCTCTTCGGGCGACGATTTGTCGTTCATGGGCATAGAGCCGCCGGCCGCTCTGACACGCTCGATGATGCGGTCGGCAAGATTATGGACACGACGGCCGGTCGAACTGCTGAGCGTGAGGTCAATCTTGCCGTCGGGACGGATGTTCTTGACATATGCCCTGACTGTCTGCTCGATCTCTAAAGGCGTGAATATCTCGTTGTGATAGAGCATACCCCAGTGGAGGTTATCGACGATGACCTTGTAGCCGATAGGCGTATGCTGAAGGACGAGACATTCGACCTCCTGACCCGGCTTATAATCGGGATAGACGTTGCCGAGATGCTTCTCGAGACGTGCCGAGGCGACAACGCGGCGGCTTTCGTGGTCGAGATAGACATAGACAGGATATACACCACCCTGCATCATCTTTGCATTCTGTTCAGAGAACGGCACGAGCAGATCTTTGGGCAGGCCCCAGTCGAGAAAGGCACCGATGCGGTTGACAGCCGTCACCTGAAGGAATGCAAACTCGCCTACTTTGGCATACGGGACCTCTGTGGTTGCCACCGGGCGGTCTTCAGAGTCGGTATAGACAAACACATCGACCGTGTCGCCAACTCTGACCTCC
>CABUPJ010000036.1 GCA_902493335.1 uncultured Porphyromonadaceae bacterium | reverse complement strand
ATAGTTCGCCCAATCCCTCGGGTAAGAACTGCCAAAATGCTTCGCCGGTTTTCATACCACAAATTTAACACTTTTCGCTAAATGAATGCACCGTGTTTTCGGATTGAGCCCTATTTTATAGGTTTGAGATTTGCCGCCGGCCTCAACCACGACAATACTCAGCCCCCGTGTGTTGACCGTCATCGTCGCCGCACATGCTGCCGGGGCATAGTGTCCTGTCATTTCTCCAAGTACATTATAGATACGGATCTCCGATATTTCTGACGTGCTTGTCACAGAAAGTACATCACCGCTCAGACTCACAATAGCATTCATGCTCTCGGCCGAGGATACACCGTCTGTGCCGAGCGGTTTAAATGCGAAATAACCCATCCGGGATAAATCTATGTCTATCTTTTCTCCATTTTCGGGAACAAGGGTCATATTGCCGTCACCAAACTCTATACGTCTTATTCCGGTTGCTGTTTCCAATGCCTCGCCAGCCGGAGAGTAGACATAGACGTCTTTGGCCGAGGCATCTGCGGCCACCGTCAGGCCGATTCCTATAAGGCTGAAAAATAAAGTTCTGTGTTTCATGGAAAATATATTTTAAATCTTTACTTTGTATAATTTGTTGACCGACTCACCTGCGACAGACACTATATAAAAACCGCTTGAAAGTTTTTCTGCCACTATACCGCTGGTGATATCTTTCCTAAGGGTGATTGTCTTTCCCTCGAGATCTATTATTTTAACATCGACAGGTTCAGGTGAATATATCAGTTCCACCATGTTATTGCCACATGACAATTCGACGGCATCCGCCTCTTCATAGCCGGCACCGGCTGTGTCACTGCCTTTATCCGGCATAAACTGAGCGGATGAAAGATATTCGGCTGTTATTGTCTCTTTTCTGGTATCGACAATAATCCTGTAATTGCCTTCTTTGGTGATCTTCCATTTGGTATCACCGCCGTCGGTAGTTCTGATTGATCCTGTTCCTTCGGCCAGTGCATCCTGTATATAGGGGTGATAGGTTTCTTCGGTCCAGCTCTTTTCCGTCAGGATCTTGAATCTGTCGGGCTCGTCACAATCTTTTCCAAACCTCAGTTCGCCTTCCCATATTAGTTCATCAGCATTTTCTGGGTTCGGAGAGAACACACAATTGCTCTTATCCCAATAGTTCCATGCCAGTTCACAGCAACCGCCCACGATATACAGATATTTGCGCGGGGTATGCTTCCGGCCCATATATTTATGGTCGCTGCATGATATATACACGATATAATTTCCGGGGGCAGAAACGCTCCATCCGCGTGACCCGGCATCGGTTGTAACTCCTAATTTTGAAGCGAAGCCTTTGCCAAACGACAGGTCGACATCTTCAAACACGGGTATGAAGTAACGTGTGTCATCTCTTCTGACAGGCGTATCCATCAGTATGATATTGCCCGGCTTGCAAACAAGACTCTGCTTGAACTCGAAATTCTCGATTTTCGTGAGTTCGATTACCTGATTGTCGAGAGCCGAACCTGTGATATAGTATTTATCAGGATAAGCTGGCGCGGGAAGCGGTTTTGACAGACAGACGCTCATGCTGCGCAAGTCGACTGTTATGACATATTCACCGGTTTTCTCCACCTTGAATTTATTGTCATACATATCGGGAAGCTGCCAGTTTGCATAAAAATCGAGATGATGTATCTCGCCCTCCTTTATCAGCTCATCCTTCGAAGTCGCGACAATGTGTTTATGCCATCCGTCGTTAGAATTCATAAATTTGAACGGTTCGCCGGCGGTAAGCTTACCCGTCCATGTAAAGACGCCCCGGTCTATTCTGCTCATTGGAGTGGCGCCGATATTCCAGCCCCCCGGTACGGCAGTGCCTACAATATACAATTGAGTATACTCTATTGAGTTTGACATGCCCGCAAAAACCGAAAGGCTGCAGAAAAAGACAGTCAATAGTGATATTAGTTTTTTCATGATTATAGTCTATTTTGATATCTTTTCAACAATGACCTGATTGTCAGCAATAATTTTGCAGACATACATCTGGGAAGGAGAAAGCGCCGAAAGCTTTTTAGAGAAGCATGAAATGTCCTGATATCTATGGTTAAGACACTCCGCTCCGGCTAAATTAAACATTGCGAGCTCAACATTCTTTCTGATATGTCCGAATTCAACTGTCAATGTATCAGAAATTTTGTCGTAGAAGATTTTAGGGTCATCGACTTTAATACCTGCGACTCCGGCCGCCGATTCTTCGATTTCGACAGTCAGCGCCGACGCGCACGAGCTGACAGGTATTTCCACAGTCGTGCATCTGCTGTCGGCAGTATAGCTGTACTGCGCCGATTCGGTACCGTTTATCTTAACGGCCTTAGGCGTATTGGTGTTATAAATATTTACCGTATATGACCTCGAAGCGGGGAGACTGCCGGCATTGCCTTCTCTCGGAGCTATTGTAAACATGCGTTTGTTGCCGCTCTGCGACTGAGTGTAAGCGGTAGTCGCATAAGTGACGTCATAATCAGAGTTGTCGCCTTCATCTTCATAAAGTCTTCCTTTACCCTCTTTGGCGGCTACTACATTAAGAATAAGATGCTCGGGGTGTTCTGTGACATTCTTTACACTCGCGGGATTCAACGGCACTATCGAACCTTCACGATAGAAATACGGTATATCGGTGTTCTTGAATTTCATCGTCATGGTGCAAGGGCCTTCGATGAGTTCATTTGTGGCGACACTCCACCAGTTGCCTTCGGGGAACCAGATAGTCTTCGTGCTGACGCCGTTTTCTGAAGCCTCAACGATAGGAGCCACAAGAATATCGTTGCCGAAGAAATATTCATCTTCGTATGAATAAGCCTCCTCGTTATCAGGATATTCATAATAGAGCGGACGGCACAATGATATGCCCGTATCGTATGCCTCGCGGGCCATGGTGTATATATACGGGAACAACGAATAACGAAGTTTCACTGCCTGAAGCATGTCAGGGAAATTGGGGAATTTCCATATCTGACGCTCTATGCGCGGGTCGTTGGTAGCATGTGTTCTGAAAATCGGAGTGAACACGCCGAACTGTATCCACCGAAGCACAAGTTCAGGGTCGTTGACAGTGCTTTCGTCGGTAAAGGCATGGCCACCGAGATCATGCCCCCAATAACCGTAACCGACATTAGACGCAGTCGCGGTAAAATACGGCTGGAATGCAAGCGTAGGGAAGTTTATGCAGGCATCACCCGAAAAACCTATCTGATACCTATGGCTGCCAAGGCCGCCCCAACGGTGGAATATTACCGGACGATGCTCCGGACGATTGACCACCATATCATTATAGAACACATGATTACACCAGAATGTCTGTCCGAGGCCATTGGTATACGGGCTCGTAAGATGCTGCTGCCAGTCAAGCCACCAGAAATCGACGCCTTCGCTCTCATGTTCACGTATGATGGTGCTGAAAAACGCATTGGTGAAATCTGTATAATCGAGATACCAGGGAATTGTCTTGCCCTGCGAAGCGTTCACGTCATATTTGCCTCTGAGCTCTTCATTCATCGTTGTAAAAAACTCAGGTGATTCCACGCTGTTGACGCCGTCGGCAGGATGCAGATTCAGAGCTATCTTGAATTTGCGGTCATGCATTTCTTTCAGAAGACCTACCGGGTCAGGGATAAGGTTGGTGTTCCACGACCAGCCGGTCCATCCGCCGCGTCCGCCCGACATGCTGCCGTCGCTGCCGTTCCAGTGCCAGTCCATATCAAGCACCATGACATCGGTCGGAATATCATTTGAAGAAAGACTGTTCATTATATTACGATAGTCATCAGCCGAATACGAAGAATATTTGCTATACCAGTAGCCGAATACGTATGACGGCGGCAGAGGTATTTTACCGGCAATCAGCGTGTAATCATACAAAGCCTTCTTGTAATCATTTCCATAGCCGAGGAAATAGACATCCATCGCATGAGGATCCTTGCGGTCTGCCCACCAGTCATAGCCGAGTTGTTCTGCCGGTTCAAATGCAAAAGAACGGCTGCCGTCCGATCTGGCCGATGACCACGAATCCTCTATGACAGCCCAGCCCGAACGCGAAATCAGGCCGTCTTCCAGCTCTGATCTCTTATTCTGCCCGTTGCTTCCGTCAAGAGTTCTGCATGTGCCCTTGAGATTCATAGGGTCGGGCTTGCCGGGATACCACAGCACTTCTCGGCCGTTATGGTTCATTGTGATTGAAAGGTTTGCCGATGAAGCCGGCAGGGTATACGGATTTGTACCTTTACGGTATTTCATGCGCAGCTTATCCGTTTCGATATAAAGGAATGTCGCATCCTCTGATTTGGTAAACTGAGGCACATCGAGATTGCGGTTTATGACTGTAAATGTCGCTCTGTCCTCAAAGACACCCTTATCGCTGTATTCGATGCGCATCATCTCAGGCGTCAGCACGGTGAACCTTGCGTTACCGCATGTCACGACAGCCCGCAGATCTGCTTTCGGATTACAGCTATTCTCGCCTTTGAGCGTTACAGCACCTGAAAAGATAAACAGCAAGAGATAAAAAATACTGAATTTTACTTTCATGGTATATGAATGACTGATAAGTTAATATGTCTCCCGAACTGCGTGTGTGGATACACAGTTCGGAAGACAACATATGGTTTATAATATTACTTTGGAAACTTTATTACCTGTTTTCTTGATAAATATACCGTTAGACGGGTTGGCGACAGGTATGCCCTGAAGATTATAATAGACTGGATTCGGGTCATTGTCACCGACTATGTTCCCGACGCCGCATACCGGCGTCTTAGTGATTGCGATTGAGCCATCAAGCAGGTCGATATCGACAGCATAATTGCCCGTCTCGCTTATCTGCCATTTGCGGTCGCCGGTTCCGTCAGCGATGATTTTCGTATAGTCGATATTGCCGTCTTCATCAATTCCGGCAAAAAACCACGGTCCGGCCCAGTCATCGTTGTAGATGTTTGAATCGATTTTAAACTCGCCTTCTTTCAGTTCGCCGGTCCAGGTGAATCCGAACGGGTCTTTTTCACCGCCCCATTCCAGAGCGGTTCCCTGCGGTATATTCCAATCTCCGGCAGTAGCATTGCCGACCATAAAAAGGGCGTTGAAACGGATGGGGTTATCCTGATAGTCGGCCTTTGTGACCGAGACTGTCATGTCTGAGAGATTGCAGACAACATAGTAGTTCGCGCTTTCAGCCACTTTAAACTTATTGTCGTCGCCGCCCTGAACCAGTCTGGATATATCATAGGGATCATTCAGAGCATTGCGATACTCTTTATTGGGATCCGAAAAGTCTTTTCCACATGTAAATTTGAACTCTTCGTCGGCTTTGAGATAGGCGATACAACTGAATACATTCTCATTTTCAGGGTCAGGAGTCATCAACACTCCGTCGAGTACATTCCAGGCGCCCGGAGTCGCACCACCGATAATATTCAAATGATTTACGGCAGAGGCACCCATAGCGGTTGACAACATAAATATGGCCGAAGCCATGAGTTTTGTAAAATTAATCATAGACACAAATTTTTTAAGGTTGATTCATTACTGATTTTTAGTAGAGACCTATATAGTCGGTTTTTATAATGGTTTAGATGCGGTTTAAAACTACACATTACAAAAATAGCCATAAACAGACAGCCTTTAAACGGATAAAAAACCGCAGGTAGCCAACAAGGAGTTGTTTACAGCTCCGTCATAAGCACAACTCATTGATTCTCAAAATATCCCAAAACACGGCATATTATAATTAGGGAGTAAAAAATGCGGGATCAAGACTCTTTGGAAAGCCGCCGTCACCTTAATGACTCACAAAACATAAGAAACCATTACACCTGTGCGGCTCAGAAACTGACACAAACTGTCAGACCTGACCGGAGCGATGAAATGTTAAAAATTCAATTTTAGCCGGACGATTCTTCTCCTTTGAGTTTTTTTATTAACTTTGGGTATGATATTAAAACGAATACTGTCATACTACATAATATCACTTTTGGTGACGTTGGCAACCGGGTGCACTTCAACGCATACCGAGACAGACGCCCTGATGTCCGAGCTTCACAGGACGATTCAGGACAAAGAGATATATCTGTCTCAAAAAGAAAACCGGCTGAAAGAATTAAGACAGACTCTGTATTCGGCCTCGGATGACACTGCGCGCTTTATAGCCCTTGGCAATCTGCTTGACGAATTCAGGCCCTACAATACAGATTCAGCGTTCGCATATTGCAGACAACGCGAGATTCTGGCATTAAAGACCGGGAATCAAGAATTTATAACAAACTCACGCCTTAATACAGCAAATGTCCTCGGGAGTATAGGAATGTATAAAGAAGCGTCAGAGATTGTTGATTCCATTCCATATAGTTCGGTCCCGGACTATCTGCTGCCATATTACCACTATATTAAAGAAACCATCGCATCTTACTTAGTGGATTTCTCTGTCAGAAAAGAAGATAAAGACAAATACCTTAAGATGTTTGAGACATCCCGCGACTCCTTGCTTTCTCTGACCTCCCCGAATTCATTGTCCTACGTCATCAATATGTCCGGCAAATATCTCAGAGAAGGAGACAGCAGGAAATCCGTGGAAATTATCGAAGACTACCTTGCAAACAATGAATATTCTACCCATGACAGGGCTATTCTTGCAAATTCGCTGTCATTCGCATATCAGGAAATCGGAGATATCGAAAAACAGAAGGAAAACCTGATTATATCATCTATCGCCGACCTCCGGGCATCAGTCAGGGAATATGTATCACTCCGCCAACTTGCCGTCATCCTGTTTAAAGAAGGAGACATCGACAATGCCCATAGATTCCTGCGCATCGCGATGGATGATGCCCAGAAATGCAATGCCCGGCAAAGGATTCTTGAAATAAACGATATCTTTCCTATTGTCAACTCGGCATTTGTGAAAGAAATACAGCTTCAACGCCAACGGCAGCTGATACTGATTATAATTATCAGTATCCTCGTCTTATTCCTTCTCATGGCAATCGTGTGGATATGGAAGCAGATGAAGAAAACATCAAATGCACATCAACAGACAATTGCCGCAAACAATCAGCTAAAACAGCTTAATGCAGAACTCGGGGATTTCAATAACCGTCTGACAGAAGCCAACCACGCCATCGCGGAAAATTCTAAAATAAAAGAAGAATACATAACTCAATACATGAGTCAGTGTTCCTTATATATCGACAATTTGGATGCATACAGGAAATCATTAAACAAACTGGTCGCATCCGGCAAAACCGATGAACTGAAAGAAAAATTAAAATCGACAGACCTGACTGATGAAGAACTTAAAACTTTCTATCGCAATTTTGACTCGACATTCTTAAAGCTATTTCCCACCTTTGTCGATGATTTCAACAAACTTCTTTCTCCTGACGGACAGATAGTACTGAAAAAAGACGGCCAGCTGAACACCGAACTGCGCGTTTTCGCTCTGATAAGACTCGGAATTACCGACAGCGAAAAAATCGCGCAATTCCTGCGATACTCGGTCAAGACCATATATAATTATCGGGTCAAGACAAGAAACAAGGCTGTCGGCAACCGGAAAGAACTTGAAGAAAGAGTCATGGAGATTGGCAGACACAGCCTTTAAGGCCGTGATTCCCCCACCCTGCGGCCCGCAAATATAAAACCGGAGTGCGACGGCATCACAGAAAATTGTCTGACGATAATTTTCATCTAAAGTAATTTATTCATACATTTGCAATGTCATTTAGCTAAATGACACTGACATATCGAATCAACAAGGAGCGTTTTGCTTATCTTGCGAATGAAAACGTAGGAAATTTTCAACCGATGCAAAGATAAACAAGCGGTTCTCGTGCTATACGCGCGGGTCGCTATCACCATATCTGCATCAACGGTTTTTCCTACGACCTTCATTCGGAGATGTGGCTTAGTCGGCCCTCGCTTCTATTTTAGAGACCGTCGTCAAAGGGCTGAGCGACAGGATGAAAAACATCATGAAAAAATTTCTTTCATCGCTGACCGCTTTTTTACAGGCCGCTTCGGTAAAGGCCGAGCAACAGACCGGCAGATACCATAATTCATATTTCAACACCGACTTCAGTATCGAGGGCGCCCTCATAGACGACGGAATATCAAACGTATATATCGGCACCGAAGCCAAACGCTCCAATCACGCCTTTATATCTGTCAACGGCTGTGAACTCGACGCCTTCAGATTGTCATTGCTGCAGGCGCGCGACAAATACCTCAAATGGGTCAATGTCGCCATAGACCATAATGTCACCGAAATAAAAAAAGATTTCGGCATCAGATTCCCGGCAGTCACCGTCGCCTGGGCGACAGACAAATGGTGGTTTTCGTTCGGCAACCGCATCAACATGCGTTTCATCATCCTTGACGACGGCAGGATGGTCGCGTCATGGTCGGCCAAAGTAACGGCATCGTCTGACAGCTCGGTCTCCGAAACCATCTTTTTCGTCTTCGCCGGCGAAGACGACTTCAACAACCTGATATCAGAGCTCGATTATCAGACAATACACTCTCGCCTGCTGACATCGAAAAACAACGAAGAGCTGTTCAAATAACTCCGCCAGACATAGACGGGTCACTCTAATTCGTACCGCTAAAATTTAGCCCAACAGATAACACATTCAACATTTCTTCCTCATGTTTTTTAGAGGCCTCGGGAGTCCATCCTTCAGGATTCCCTTTGACTGAGACATACATTTTAAGCAATTTGATGCTCTGCAAAGTCTTATTGCGGATCTGAGTCTCAATACGCGAGAACTTTACATGTACATCCTCGTTGCTTTGCTGAGAATTGAAACTTTGGGAAATCATCGCAAGATTGCCGAAAGAATCAATATCGGCTCTGTCCCATGAGGCATTGTTGGACTCATTTTGAGGATGCAGATGTTCAATGGATCTGTTGGCGCGGAAAGTGTAGTCAAGAATAGCCTGACGATACGGACGGATTTGACTATAATCGTCTGTCGTAATATCCTCCGACTCTTTTGGCTTGGCTACTTGCTCCCAAAGGTAGTAATCCAGTCGCCAGAACCAATATCGGTCAACGTTTCCATATCTGAGTTCCGAAACCGATGCGGGATATGGATGTTGCCCATTGTCCCAAACCTTCAATGCAGCCAAAATATCTGCGGATGTTTTGCTGTTTTGAGTGTCAAGAACATATTCCAGCAGAATCTTCAACCATTTATAGTAGGGAGTCGAAACGGACAGCATCGCCTCGTACTGTTCCAAACAATCGTTATCAATCTTATTGTCTTCATCATGATATATAAGACTATAATCACTTTCTTGGCCATCAATTTTGCGCCGGATGACATATAGGTCAAGCGCGATACGCAATTTCAGGAGCTTGTCATAGAATCCAGGGACATCGACGGGCGTATTCAAAAGGTATGCGTTAAAACGTTCATTAAGTTCGTCAACCTTGTAGAACTTCCACTCACCGTTCAGATTTTTATAAATATCAAGAGTCAGCAGGAGGAATTCAGGAAATGAAAGAACGCTTCTCTCGTTACATTCACCGAGTGGATTGCTGAACTCCTGAAGTTCTACGTCTATTTCAGATATCGCAGGATAAAAACCGTCACCTTCCTCCGCGTTTTCCGAAATATTATTGTACTGTATTATAGTATTGATTGCCTCATCGGTCGACAGAGAAAACAGTTCCATATACATATCGGAGTAGTCTTTCTCATTTACGTCTTCTTTCTTACGCAGAAGCGGAGTGGAGAAGTCGGAGCACAAGTTCCATATCTGAAGCAATTTGGTCTGATCTTTTTGCCCGTTGAGCAAAGATACTTTTAATGCTTCGTGCTGTTCCAGATTTACGCCGGCAGAGTTCATAATCTCGAAATATCTGTTCAGAGATGACGGCTCCAGCAAATAATTCGGCGGCAAAACCGAGTTTAAAATCGTGATTCTTGAAAAACAGCTGTCAACGAATGCTCGCTGTTGCTCTATATCCATGTCGGCTAAAAATTCCCCAATAGCCCGGTATGCCTCGGCCATCAACATATTGGCATATTTCCCCTGCGTAATACCGTCGGCAAGACCTTTAAGAAATTTTGCATCATCTTCACGAGCGAATAATTCAAGTCTGCTCCCATTTTCAAAAAACACTTTCCATTCGGGCGATATTTTCCCGAATACACTTGCCATAATCATCAGCACAGTGCATCTCTGCTGACCGTCGACAAGACAATAACGCTCATTGAAAGGGACTGTGGTTACAACCCCGAGATAATATGGAAAGTGAATGTCAGACGATTTTGCATCAGGCCATTTCTCAAAATGGAATTTGAGGTCATCAAGCAGTTCCGATACCTCCTGTTTAGACCAGGCGAACAGCCTCTGATACAGCGGCACCATAAACCCGACATCATTCTTCACAATGATTTCCGGAGTCAGTTTCCCGGAATAAAGTTCATTTGTATTCATTTTCAATCTGTTTGACTATTTCGGCGACGGTCATATCGTTAAACGACGCGAACATATCACACATTTGTTTATAGAAATCCCACCGTATGCCGTCATTAATATCATAGTCCATTATACTTGTCCGGATGCTGTCAAGTGCTGAGGCAAAGAAAAATGTAGGAGAAGTGGAGAATTGAATAAATTGAACAAGGTTTGAATCCTTGGCAAACCGCTGGATCTGCTGCTCCAGCGCTCTCACTTTCATATACCGGTGTTCCGCCAGCTTTGACATGATGCAGAACAACGCTTCGGAAAGGTATTCAGAACCGAATTTAACGTAATAGCCAAAGAGGATGGTTTCGGCCAAAGTCGCATACACCTTATGCCGGCGGCCGAATTTTTCCTTGAGGGTTATTACCTGCGGAAGGGATTCAAAAGATTTATAACGGTCATTAAAATGATTGACAAAGGCAAAAAAGTGCGCTCCGCCCTGAATCGGTTCAAAGAAGTCGAATCTTTCGCCGAATGGCGGCACGTCAGGCATCGAGGGAGCCGTCTGGAATTCATCGCGTACATAGTGGCCGTATTCGTTGAAATCATTCTTTAGCAACAGTTTTCTTAACCGATAGACATGTTTGCCCAAAGAGAGTTCGACGGGCATTCTGCTTTCATCATCTTTCTTTGTGAGTTTGGCCCAGCTGTTTGCAAGGTGAATCGCCTGCGGCTCCGACATGATATATCTGAGATGATGGGCTTTCAGCAGGTCATAGTCTGTAAGTTTAACGCCTTTTGAATTCTGATTCGAGAAAAACGTATATCCGATATCTAGATTATCGTCATTGATTACAATAACAGAAAATTTTAACGAATCGAGAACCGCATCCAGCATATCATGACTTCTCAATTCTCTCAAAAGGGCTGATATGACAGCCTTTGCATTCTTGATATGCTTTATGGCGTCATTATTTCTAAACCGTTCGTTCAATAGCGGAATATTGCCCTTATAGCCGAGTCCCCACAGAATCAGCGACAAGGTGACGAGCCTTTGCTGACCGTCCACAATCTCGTATTTTCCTTCGCGGTTCTGCAGGATGATGGTTCCCAAATGATATGGCGAGCCGGTTTTTATCGTGGAAAGACTTTCCCACAACATTTCAATTTGCTTGTTCTCCCAGCAGTATATGCGCTGATAGTCGGGTATGGACAGGGGCAGGTTAAACAGACCTTCTACGCCGAGATTATGAATGGAAGCCTCATCTTCCGACAAAATTTTCAATGAAAGTTCCTGCGGCAGAATATAGCTACCTTTTAATTCTATATTGGTAAGTTCCTCACCGCCATACAGTTCGACGAGGTCTTTATCAAAGATTTCAACAAGACGATGAAGTTTCCTGACTAAATCGTCTTCTCCGTCCACTTCCAATTTTATAATACAGCTGATGCAATTTGGATTGGGCGTAAGCCATACTATTTCATCATATTCACGGCTACGGCGTTTCAATTCCCGTGCCTGCCGAACATATTTCTTGCCGGCATAATCTCCTTCAAGGTGCAGACACGCATTTCCGCCATAATACTCATAATGTATTTCCTCTGTCGGAAGTGGAGTATAGACCTGTATCCATCTGTTATAATGACGTTTGTTAAACCAATCACCGATTCTTACCCATTCCTTGTCGGGATAGAGACAAGAATCAGGACGTATTTCGCTTATACGGTTTTTCAGAGCTTTCTCCAGCTCCGGATAAATCAATGGATTCATCATTTAAAATTTTTCATGGCCTTGCGGAAATCATAATTAGCAATAAGTATATCGGCTATGGTGTTCACCACTTCGTTCGATTCGAAATATGAAGGTTTGTCGAGCACTAACCAATATTGAGGATTGTTTGTTATACTATCAGACATTGAGCCATTGTTGTGAAGGTATCGGAGTTCGTCGATGTAGCTTGGGAAATAATCATCATTACCTTCATACTTACAACCTTCAAAGAACCAGTTCTTGGCAAGCAATGGAGCCAGCACCGAATCAAGCCGGTAGAGGTTGTCGGCAATCGTCTGTTCTTGCATCAGTTCGTCGAATGACTTACCGTTGAGGCGTTCGGGCAGGGCTACATAGAAATCCAACCACAGACGAAGTGATATCTTTTTATCCGGCGTGACAGACGGAGTGAACGTAACATCGAAAGACATGTCATCGTCAATCCAAAAATAAAGACCGCCGTTGCCTGTGTTTCTCTTGAACTGCCATTTGTTGATATCCGGGCGTAAGGCATTGATGCGCAACATTACATTGGAATGAAGTTTACTTATAAGGTTCTTCTTATTGAGATCTTCGGCTTTGAATTCAGCATTTATTCCTGTCACAGATGATTTATCCATAATTTCCTTCATTTTTTTGCCAAATTTTCCCGGATCTGAGTGATTGGTTTTCGCTAGAATATCAATCGTAAGATTGAGCAGCAAAGTAATGTCGTTGAGATGCTGCTTAAGATAGGCGTCAGGCTCGCAGGCTGCTTCAAGAATATTTTCCCACTGATTGCTCGTTTCGTCATTTTCCGAAACAGATTCAAGCCTTATTCCCATTTTTCGGGCGAAATCCGCATCCCAGCCGGTAAACTCAGGATTGCGCGAAAGCATACGGTATATCTTAGGATAACATATCTGTATTGAGACAATTATGAGATTCAGAGACTTATTATCCAACGTATCGGTACCTGATTCACCGGCTATATCTCCACATTTCGCTATACAGTCGAGAAGGGAAAGAGTGTTGATTAGACGCTTGATTGAACGTGGATTTTTTCCAACAGAAGCCTCCACTATCGTCGTAAACAGATCCCTCACTTTAGGGTCGGAGGTATAGATATCCTCAATATAACCTATATTGACAAGAGAATTGAAAACAAAATCCATTGGCCTGTAATTATTTACAGGCAAAGAAAACGGCACCTGAATGATCTTGTCAAAGAACGAGCGGAATTCCCGTTCATTTTTTTCTGTGAGTTCACCGAATTTAGGTTTCAATCCCTTTACGACAACATCATAATCAATTGCAAGTACGAATATACAGTTGTCCAAAGTGAAAATATTCTTGAGCAGTTCAAGAATCTCGACTGCAACAGGAGGATTGAGACGGTCGAGGTCATCTACAAAGATGATTGCTCCGCGTTTGTTTTCCGCCTCAATGGCGCTGTTGACGGCATTAGCGAGAGCGTTCTTCAGTTCTGAAAGTGAGGCCGTCTCAGTATGTTCCGGAAAGTCAGGCATCTCTGGAGGCAATCCGACACCTTCCACAACGGGACCAACTCCAGGAATCTGTTTGATTCCTTCTCTTGCCGCTCTGTATAAGCCTCTGCCCAATTTGCTTTTCCCGACTCCACGTAGAAATTTCATAAATGTCGTTTTAGAATCGGGATCATCCTTGGTTAGTTGTGTGACCAGTTGAGACAGAATATTATACACCGTTGTTTCTGGGGACGACATCATGGAATACTCCCAGGTATTGATGTCTATGCCGATAAACTGCGAATCCTGTGTTGAACACAGCGCACGTTCCAGTCTCGTCATCAGTGACGTTTTTCCACTGCCCCATTCACCTTGCAGAGCAATAGTAATAGGAGCAGAGGAGTTTTCAATGAATTTTATCAATCCATTTACATATCGCTCGGTGCCAAAATCATTGATGTTCTCGTTGAACGGGAGGTCTGATAGTGATGTCTTTTTCATATTGCCGGAGAATGTTTGTATTTGCTTGAACCAAGAGGGTATTTCGTGAAGTTACCTGTAGATAAAACTATAAGGGTTTGAGATTTAGTTCCACAATACTTGCAATAGAAATTTACCATGGCAATAGATCGGTTTTACGCCTCCGTCTTACGGTCTTCGGCTTTCCCCGGTTGCATCAAAAAGAGGACACAACACTCTTTTTCCTACTCTCTTCGGTTAGGCTCTGGTATTGCCTTTGGGTCAAGAATTAGAGAAAGCAGCCTGTGCCCTCGTGAGAGGACGCACCAAGCAAGCTTTGACCTATTCTTTCGACCCTTTAGTTAGATTTACCAGATTTAACCGAATCGAGATATGGCCATTGCAAGTTAATGCAAATCGTTATGTGGATATCTTTGTCTTCCTTACGTTTTTAAATTTTGATTTTTATTCAATCACAAAATTAAAAAACATAAGTGAGACAGAGAATATGTTTCACAACATATTTACAGGCTGTACTATTACTGTCAATCTCTGGATACAAACGAAAGTCCGGGGAAGCTTCCGGATTGGCGCCCCGGACAAGTTAAGTTTAAAGCTTCTCCACTTTAAGTTCATTGCCGTTCATATAACCGGCCGGGAAATCCACATTGTATTTCATTTTGAACTGACGCTGGATTTCAGATTTTACATTTGAGTTTGAAAAAGGAAGAGAGCTTCCATTGTAAGACACTTCGGCTGTCATGCCGGCTTCGAGTCGCTTGCCACCACTAAGGAGGAGGCGTTTTGTTGTTACTTTAAAGAGTGACATATCTGTTTAAAATTAAGATTGTTCTGCGAAATTATTACTATCCTGTCTCAATATTGGTGACAGAATAAACATTATATAATTTTTTTGCGATGGCATTGCAAGCATCAACATAGACAAGGGTATCATTGTAACAAAATCCTGCATGTCAGTCGTTTTTATAGAGTTCACCCATATCTGAAATCCACCCCTTCATCGCCCTTCGCAGTGATGCCGGACTTATTACCTCTAACAATGATCCATATTGTAGTAGCTTCATTACAAAGTCGTATGTCGGCGAAAGGTATAACTCAAAATCAGCATACTCGCCGCAGTCTTCAATCATACGTTGACTGAAGTGAAGAGGAAGAGATTTCAGGTAATGTTTGTGATTCTCGCTGGCACGTATCACGATGTGTTCCGGCTTTACATCATAGCCGATAACCACTCCGTAGGCCGTGGCGAAATAGCTCCCGGCATCAAAGTCTTTCGGAAGCTCATATGTGCCATCCGTAATTTCGACATCCTCCATACGGTCAAGACAATAAATCTTGACTTCATCGCGATTGTTGTGTGCGAGCACATACCAGCGGTTCTCAAACAACTTGACACAATACGGCTCAATCGGGAATGTATACCCATGAGATTCCTTGAACGGGCGATATGTGATATTGACAACACTATTCTCTTTCATTGCTTCAAGAATAGTTGTCAAATGGTCGCGTCCGGACGGTATTTCATCAACTATGATACGCCCTTTTAGAGAGAAGTTCTCCTCGATAAGATTGACCACTGCAAAGGAATCAAGCATCCATTTTTTCAGCTTATCCTCGTCTATATCTTCGGGGTTGGCTATATAATAAAGATAGCCGCCTACTTTCTGACAGTCGATAATAATGCTGAACTGGTCAAAGATAGCGTCGCGCCAGCGATTGAACGTAGCACGATGGAGCGGTTTACAGTCACTTAGGTCTTTGTTTCGTTCCCATTTATCGGACAAATCCTTATGGGAAATTTTTCCGGCACGGCGGATTGTGTCAATCAGCCAGGTGTATTTTTGCAGTTGGTTCATATCGCATCGGACTTTTACACTGCAAAGTTAGACATATCTTGTCTCAGTTAATGATACATCTGTAAATTTATTTGCAGAATCTCTTTTGGTTTGGTTCGGGCTATATATAGACCCGACTAAACCTAAACCCATATATAGAGCGGGCAAAAAAGAAGGAGGGACAGGAGTAATGGGAAGCCGAGTTGTGCCTAAAATGTTAATGCCGTTTCTTTTTTGACCAGCTCGTACAGTTAAGAATATATAAAAACACCCAACTTTACAGGATTTGGTGTAAAATTGGGTGTAGATACAACAAAAGCCTGATAATCAGGCCTTTATTGCGGAGAGGACGAGATTCGAACTCGTGGTAGGATAACTCCTACGTCAGTTTAGCAAACTGGTGGTTTCAGCCACTCACCCACCTCTCCTTATGTCGCCCCTTCGGGCTTTTGCGTTGCAAAGTTAGAAATTGTTTTTGTAATATGCAATTTTATATGACGGTTTTTAGCCGCTTTTTTCGTTTTTTACAATTCGCTATTGATTGTCAGCGCTTATCGAGGAGATTGAATCGTATGATCAGGTCTGAAATCTCGGGAGCCTGACGCAGATGTTCGAGCCGGGCAGCCGTGATGCCGGCAGTGTCGCCTTTGACGACCATGCGTGGACTCACGGCCACGGCCGGCTTCGACTGGTCGAGGATGCTCTGACCGAGGCCATGCCATTTATAATCGCGTAGTCCGAGCAGTTCGAGAATCGTCGGATAGATGTCAATCTGCCCCATGACACCGTCGTAGGTCATGGCTGCCGGGGCGTTGAGGATGATGAGAGGCGTAAACTCGTCTTTCGATATGACATCGCCCCCTTTGGAGGCGCAGAGGTCACGGCGGTTGTTGGCGAGTCCCTCGTGGTCGCCGGTGATGACGACAAGAGTGCTGTCGTAGTCGGAACGCGTCCTGAGATAGTCGATAAACGAACCGATGGCGGCGTCGGTGTAGTGTGCGTCGGTCATATAGTCGCGCATCATCTCGGGAATAGTGTCACTGAAAGTGACGGTTTTAAGCTCTTCAGGCAGTCTGAACGGGAAATGTCCCGAATATGTCACCATCTGGACAAAGGCCTTCTCGCCGACGGGCCATATCTCACCCCGCTCAATCTTGTCGATACACTGGCGGAAGAAGGCACGGTCGCCGAGGGTCTTGCGTGTGCCGAACGCTTCGGTCTGCTCGAAGTCGGGATATGAGAGTATGGTGTCGATGCCGAAGGCACGGGCGACACCGCGCTGATTCCAGGTCTTGGTCTTGTCGACTGTTATCAGATAGTTTCGGGTATGATTTATCTCTTTTGACGCTTTAGGCAAGGTGTAGTAGGTGTTGCCGGGATAGAGTGTGCTGTATACACCCGAGCGCAAGGGCATAAGCCCGGCGAGGATGAGAAGCTGCGCATCAATCGAGCGGCCGGCATTGACCTGGGTGAGCACATGAGGCGCGTAGATCGTTGTCGAGTCAGCGACGAGACGGTTAAGATTGGGCGTAATCTCTTTACCCTCGAAATCAAGACCTATCACCCAGCTCTCGAGCGACTCGGCGAATATGATGACACAATTGGTCTTCGGAACTATTACGGGGGGCTGAATTCGCTCATTCTCAGAGATATATTCATCACTTTCGGCAAACCATCCGGTGATTTGGTCCTGTTGGCCGTCGGTGAGCCGTGCGTTGTCGAGGGTTATATTATAATATAATGTGCCGAAAAGCGAATACATCGGTGTCATGCTCGAATGAAGATAGGCGTGTGAGCGCTGGCGGTCGTATACCTTTATGAAGCCGCCTTTTGGCTGCATCGCCAGAGCAAAGACGCCGACAAGCACAGCCAGCACGATGACATAAAACAGACGGCTGAAAGGCAACGCGACAGCGCCCCGGGTTTTGCGCAGTTTAAACATCATTATAATGGCACCGGCCGTCGAGAGCGGGAAGAGTGCATCACAGACGTTGAGCGAACCGGCAACAGCCGGCATAAAATCGGCGAGATTGCCGGCGAGAAAATAGCTTGACGGAGGGATGGCGCTGAAATAGGTGCGGGAATACATCAGGTTTGCCACAAGCCATATATCGGCCAGCACCATCATCGTCACTCCGGCCCAGCGACGGCGCGACAGGATATAAGGCAGCGCCACAAGCATCGCCGCGCTCACCGACGTGACATATAGTGGCCATTTTGAAAACGGCTGAAATGTCGTATAATAACACCAGATAGCGTCAAAAAGAAAAAATTTGAAGAGGATAGCGAAAAACGGCACAAGCGAATCGACACGGCCGCCATCCCGCCGCATCAGTTTTTTCAATGTTTTATTCATATCGGCAAATATCTCCTGAAATCAGATTTTATGATCTGCGAGCACCTCACGGGCACGGGCGGCGTCGTCGGCCCGCACACTGAGGCTGACACCGCCGAGAGAGTTGAAACCGATGGGATATATCGACGAAAACACTTCGTTGCCGAGAACCGACTCTATGTCGTGGGCATCAAGCACGCCCTGGGCGATATGGGCCTCCCAATCTGAATTATATGTGGCGACGGTCACAAGACCGTTTGCATCTGTTGTTGATTTTCCTTTCATAATATACTTATAATAATATGACAAAGCTAATCGATTTCCGCGAGACTGACAATTATTGCCGGCATATTCTTAAGCCCAATCAACAAAATTTGTTAACCGGTTGTTATAAAACTAAAATATGAAAAATAACAATCGTCTAACTAATTTATTTAATGTTATGAAATCAGTCAATCTACACTATCTCGGACAGTCACGCTACTGGTGGGTCGTACTCATCGTCGGCATCCTTTTGGTCCTCGGAGGTTTTGCATATTGGTTCTGGCCTGTCCAGGGCTTTGCCGTAGCATCACAGATTTTCGGCTGGCTGCTTATCCTCGCCGGCATCGTACAGCTTTGCGTGGCAGCGGGTCCCGACCGACCCCGCGGCTGGGGCTGGTGGATAGCCGGAGGTGTCATCGATATGTTCATAGGCTTCATGCTTGTGCGTAGCGTCATTCTTTCTGAGGCCGTATTCCCCTACTTCCTTGCCTTCATCTTTATCTTCTGGGGCATCGAAGCCTTTGCGAACGCAGCCGCACGCCGCCACATCAAATACTGGTGGCTGAGCATCATCAACGGCATACTCCTCTGCGTCATCGGCTTCTTCTTCCTCGAAGCAGGCTGGATCAGCGACATGTATATGGTATCGTTCCTTACCTCTATCGCATTCATTTATTGGGGCTTCACTATCGCAATCGCCTCATACGAGATGAAACCCGCCACAGTAGAGAAATAAACCCCGACTGCAATAGCCATTGCCTGACATGCTGTCTGTAAATCATTCAGGCTGCCATGTCAGGCAACTTTTTGTTATAAGTTTTGTCAATTTCAGTTGTTTGTGTATCTTTGTAAATTAAACCATGACCCGGTTAACGAGTCTAATGATTAAATTACAAAAATTTAAGCCTACAATCGAAACAATAACGACAACATTTAATAAATTCTCTCTGATGACAACGCTGACAACATCAATCAAAGCCCTGCTTCCGGCAGTATTTCTTACAGCGGCGCTGACAGGTGTCGCTCAAGGATATTATGACGACGATATCTATTACAATCCCAAGGAAGAGAAAGTCGTTAAACAACAGAAGCAGCAGCAGAAGCCCGTAAGCTACTATCACCTCGACAGCAAGCGCGGTGGCGGCGACTATCAGCCTGCCGACACCTATGCTCCGACCGACAATCCGCTCAATGTCGACATTGACGAGTATAACCGCCGCGGGCAGTTTCTTGTGTCTGACAGCGTCGTCTCTGACAGCTCGCGTATAAACGAGTTTGAATATACACGCCGCATCGAGCAGTTCCACAATCCCAACATTATCAACGGTTCTGACGACAGCGACCTGCAGGAATACTACTATACCGCTCAGCAGCAGCCCGTCGACATAAACGTCTATGTCATCGACAATCCCTGGTCGTGGCGCTACAGCAATCCGTGGTACTGGAACGCCTGGGGTCCGTCATGGAGCCTGAGCTGGGGATGGAACTCATGGTATTGGGATCCTTACTTCTCATGGTCATGGGGCTATCCCGGATGGGGTCCCGCCTGGGGTCCGGCATGGAGCTGGGGCCCGTCGTGGGGTTATCCCGGTTGGGGCGGATGCTGGCATCCCGGCTACGGTCCCGGATGGGGCGGCGGTCACGCATGGCGTCCGAGTTCGCCCGGCTCGTCGCGTCCCCACCGTCCGTCGAACGGCTCGATGGCCACACACCGTCCCGGCAGCTACGCACCCGGCTCGGCCTCGTCAGGCTCGTTCGCACGTCCGGGCAATATGGGTCGCGGCCGTCAGCCCGGAGGCGCCTACTCGGGCTACCGTCCCGGCAACTCGTCGCGCCCCGGCTCTTATGCGCCGAGCAATAACGGCGGCTCAAACCATAACGGCTCGTCAAACGGCTCGATTAATCTGAACCGCGGACGTAACAACAGCAACTCCAACTCTTACAACCAGGGCTCAAACCGCCAGAACTCACGCTCGTCATACAATCAGCAGAGCCGTGGCGGCTCAAGCTGGCGCCAGAGCGGCGGCGGTGGCGGTAGCCGGGGCATGTCAGGATCACACGGCGGTGGCGGCGGAAGCCGCGGCGGCAGTGGCGGAGGACGCGGCAGACGCTGATTCTGACTATCGGGTCCGACTCACTTCGACATAAAACAGTTTCAATTATTTAGGCATTATGAAAAAGATTATATTAGCATCAATGATAGCGTCGCTCCCGGCTTTGGCCATGGCGCAGAGCACCGTCGACGCATACGCCATATCGCAGAACGAGATGCGAGGCACAGCCCGCTTCATGTCGATGGGCGGCGCATTCACAGCCCTCGGCGGCGACCTCTCGACCCTCGGCCAGAATCCCGCCGGCATCGGTGTCTACCGCAGCAGCGAATTCGGCGCCACCCTCGACATCAACATGCGCGGCTACAAGACATCGACATCTCAAGGCTCGTCGAAAGACAACCAGACAAAGGCATTCTGCAACAACTTCGGATATGTCGGCACAGCCCTTCTCGACGGCGCGCTCAAATCGTTCAACTGGGGCGCGTCTTACGGACGCCGCGCGTCGTTCGACCGCATCATCAAAGGCGCCAATATGCCGACTAACACATCGATGACCAACTATGTCGCAGGGTTTAGTTCCGGCTATTCGCCCGAGACTCTCGGCTTTGCAAGCGGATACAATCCCTATCAGGACTCTGATGCCGACTGGATGAGCATTCTGGCCTACAACAGTTATCTGATCAATCCCGTCCCCGGCGGTGAAAACACATATGCCGGCCTGTTCCAGAACGGCACCGTCGCCGACGCCATGTATACCGTCAGAGAACGCGGCTATGTCGACGAATACAACTTCGACCTCGGCGGCAACGTCAACGACGTCGTCTACTGGGGCATAGGTTTCGGCATCACCGACCTGAGCTACTGGAAAGATTCATACTACAGCGAAAGCCTCGAGAATGCCTATATACCCAGCGTGGCAGGCATGGCCACAGGCAACGCCGGATTCGACCTCTACAACAGCAAACACATCAGCGGCAGCGGCTGGAACTTCAAGGCCGGCGTCATCGTCAGGCCCATCCCCGAACTCCGCCTCGGCTTCGCGATCCACACTCCGACATGGTATAAACTGACCCACCGCTATCAGGCCACCGTCGACTATTACAGCTACTACAATCCCAATATCGCCGAAAGCGACCGCAATCCCATCACCAACGGCGACAAGCCCGAATATACCGACGAAGCCGCCTTCGACTCGCGCATCAACACACCCTGGCGCTTCATGATCGGCGCGGCTACCGTCATCGGCAACCAGGCCATCGTCAGCGTCGACTACGAGCGTGTGGCTTTCAACGACATGAGAGTCAAATACAGCGACGGCGGCTATTACGGCGACTTCGTCAACGACGATGCCGTCGAGAACAACATCAAAGACAGCTTCAAAGGCTCCAACATCGTGCGCGTAGGCCTCGAATACCGCGTCACTCCGCAGTTCAGCCTCCGCGCAGGCTACAACGTGGAGTCGTCGAACGTCAAGAGCAACGCCACCAACGGCACGACCGAGATGCTGACATCGGGCACCGATCCCAGCTATTCGCTTGACAAGACGACACAGTATATCAGCTTCGGCCTCGGCTACCGCTATCAGGCGTTCTACATCGATGCGGCCTATGTCTACAAAAACCGCAAGAGCACCTTCCACGCCTACCCCGACTTCAACGGCTATGCCGCTCCGACAGCCGACGTCACCGACACCAACAACTCGATTGTCATTTCAGCCGGATTTAAATTCTGACCTCTGAAAAATTTTTACTAACTTTATAGCCGTGAAATGATGTGATGAAGACACACCGTTTCACGGCCTTTTTATGGACAGCAGACAGTTTGACACAGACAACCCCGAGTTTCAGAACGTGATGCGGCTTATCGACACCACAAGCCGCTCTGTCTTCATGACCGGCAAAGCCGGCACAGGCAAATCGACCTTTCTGAAACACATCACCGCCAACACGACTAAAAAACATATCGTGCTGGCGCCGACAGGCATAGCTGCCGTCAACGTCGGCGGCCAGACACTCCATTCATTTTTCAGAATACCCTTCAAGCCGCTTATGCCCGACGACCCCGACCTGTCGGAAAAAGTATTGAAGAAACGACTGAAATACTCGTCGGAAAAAGTCAGACTCATCAAAGACCTCGAGCTTATCGTCATCGACGAGATATCGATGGTGCGCGCCGACATCATCGACTTCATCGACAAGATACTGCGTCTTTACTCAGGCAACCGCCGCGAACCCTTCGGCGGCAAACAGCTGCTGCTCGTCGGCGACATCTTCCAGCTCGAGCCGGTCGTCACGGGCGACATGCGCGACATACTCCGTCGCGTCTATCCGGCATGCTACTTTTTCAATGCCCGTGTCTTCAACGACTTCTCTCCCATATCAATCGAGCTCAAGAAGGTCTACCGTCAGAACGACGCCGACTTCGTCGCCCTGCTCGACCGCGTCCGCAGCGGTCACCCTACCCCCGGCGACATCGCCCTCATCAACAGCCGCGTAGGCAACGACACCGCTGATGACGACGGACGCATGAGAATGACCATCGCCACGCGCCGCGAGATGGTCGACCACATCAACGAAAGCCGTCTCGCAGCCCTCAGAACACCCCGGCGCGTCTACCACGGCATCATCAAAGGCGACTTTCCGATGAACGCCGTCCCGACCGACATCGAGCTGACACTCAAAGAAGGCGCACAGGTCGTCTTCGTCAAGAACGACCCCGACCGCCGCTGGGTCAACGGCTCTATCGGCATCATCGAGGAAGCGACCGACGACGACATCGCCGTGCGGCTCGAAAACGGCGAGCGCCACAGCATCGAACCCGAAAAATGGGGCAACATCATCTACCGCTACGACGAAGAAAGCGGTAAAGTCAGCGAAGAGGAAATCGGCAGCTTCACCCAGTATCCCGTCAAGCTCGCCTGGGCGCTGACAATCCACAAAAGCCAGGGACTGACATTCGACAACGTCGTCATCGACGTCGGCCGCGGAGCCTTCAGCGGCGGTCAGAGCTATGTCGCCCTCAGCCGCTGCACCAGCCTCGAAGGCATAAAGCTGCTCAGCACCATCAACGAGCGCGACATCTTCGTCAACCCGGCTATCGAGCGTTTCAGCCGCAGCTTCAACGACGTCAACCGCATCGACGCCGCCATATCGGCCTCGCTTGCCAAAGCTGCCTACCGCGATGCTGCCGCAGCGTTCGACCGCCACGACTGGCGCGCCGCCGCCTCATGCCTGTGTGACGCCGTCGGCCTCCGAAACGACCTGTCATCGCCGGCCGTAGCGCGCCTGCTTGCCCGCAAGCTAACGCTTGTCGACCGTCTGCAGGCCGAAATCGACCGCCTCAACAGCCTTCTTGATGAAGACCGCCGGCGCTTTGCCGCACTCGCAGCCGAATATGTCACCCTCGGCGACGACTGCTCGCGCGAAGGCTGGGACATCAGCGCCGCCATCGCCAACTACGACAAGGCCATATCGCTCGACCCGCGCTGCACAGCCGCTTACATAGGCAAAGCCCGCGCACACTTCGCCGACGGCGACAGCGACACTGCCGTCGACTGTCTCAACCGCGCCGCCGACATCGACCCCGCCGACTGGCGCGCTCTTTACGAACTCGGCGTCTACTACCTCGGCGCCGGCCGCCTGCCCGAAGCGCTCGAGCGTCTTCTCACCGCCGCCGACCGCTGCGACGACATCGCCGAAGTCCACCTCGCCATCGCCGAAGTCTACGACACCGTCGGCGACACCAAGATGGCCCGCCGCCACCGCACCCGCGCCCGCAATCTCAGAAAAGGAAAATAATGAGCTCTTTTGTTTGGTGGTTTCACATATAGCGATTAACTTTGTATTACCAAAAAATGCCGTAAACGGCAAATTTTAGTAATATGATTATACCTCGTCCGACATACCTTAATCAATTGATTGCGTCCAAAGGCAACCACATGATTAAGATTATCACAGGAATACGACGGTGTGGTAAGTCCTTCCTGCTTTTTGAGTTATTCCATTCTTTCCTTAACGAGAATGGGGTTGACGAAAACCACATTATAGAAATCGCTCTTGATGATAGAGCCAATATTCAATTGCGTGATCCTGACCAAATTCTTGCGCATATCAAGTCTCGTATAAAAGATGACGGACAATACTATGTGCTTCTTGATGAAGTACAGATGATTGACGATTTTGTAGATGTTCTCAACAGCCTGCTGCATATAAGAAACGTCGACGCCTTCGTTACGGGCAGTAATTCCAAATTTCTATCTAAAGATGTTGTAACTGAGTTCCGTGGCCGTGGGCAGGACATACATATGTATCCACTATCATTTGCAGAGTATTATTCTGCAAAAGGAGGCGACAAATCTGTCTGTTGGCGAGACTATATAACTTATGGTGGATTGCCGCAGATACTGCTTTTGCAAGGTGACAAAGCTAAGCGCGAATATCTGTCGCATCTATCTGATTCAGTGTTTATTTCAGATGTGGTTGAGCGCAACAGAGTAAAGAATCGTGTTGAATTGGTGGAATTGCTTAGTGTACTTGCCTCCTCAATTGGATCTCCATGCAATCCAACAAAGCTTTCAAACACATTCAGAACTACCAAGAATAAGGTAATATCTAACAAGACAATATCTAATTACCTCTCATATCTTTGTGATGCTTTCATGGTAGAGAAGGCTATCCGATACAATATCAAAGGCAAAAAATATATAAACACTCTTGCCAAATACTATTTTACTGATATCGGACTCCGTAACGCCATTCTCGCTTTCAGACAGATGGAACCGACACACATAATGGAAAATATCATCTTCAATGAACTTCTTTGTCGAGGTTATTCCGTTGATGTTGGGATGGTAGAACTGAAAACAGTAGACAAGAACGGGAAAGATATCCGTAAGCAGTTTGAGGTGGATTTTGTAGTGAATGATTCTGATCAGCGATATTACATCCAATCTGCATATTCAATTCCTGATGAAGCGAAAATGCAGCAAGAAACTGCATCGTTCCGTTATACTGAAGATTCGTTCAAAAAAGTAATCGTGGTCAAAGACGACGTGCCAATGTATCGAACTGAGAGCGGATATTTAATAATCGGACTTTTAGACTTCTTGCTCAATCCTGAATTGCTTATAAAAGGTTGACTTGACAGTTACACATACAACTTTAAGGCTATCAAAGACCTCCGGCAACTCCGCCCGAGGTCTTTGTTTTACTTCCTCGCCTTGACCGGGAGGACGCGGCGCGAGATGCGGAAGAAAGCGATGAGGACGGCGATGCCGGTTACAGTCCAGGTGACGGGGTAGATTATCATCAGCAGGCCGAAGTCGGCAAAATGGTTGGCGCTTGCCCAGACCCACAGCAGACGCAGCACACAGGTGCCGAAAATCGTCAGCACGGCCGGAGTCATAGAGTAACCGATGCCGCGGAGCGACGCCCCGGCAATTTCATAACTGCAGGCCACGAACTGGAATATCAGCACGACAGTGATGCGGATAGTGGCATATTCGACCACCTCGGGCGCCGATGTGAATATCGAGATGAAAAAGTCTTTATTGAGCGCGACAACAGCATTGAGCGTCAGCGACATGGCAACGGCATAAACCATGCCGACGCGGAAGATACGACGGCATCGCTCATAATTTCCCGCACCAAAGTTCTGACCCGTAAATGCCACGACAGCCTGCACGAAAGCACTGATAATGAAATAGCTGTAAAACTCGTAATTGATAGCTGCGGCCGACCCCGCCACAGCCTGCGAGCCGAAACTGTTGATCGCCGACTGGATGAAGACATTTGAAATCGAGAAGACGACTCCCTGGATGCCCGCCGGCAGACCGATCTGAAGTATCTTGGCTACCTCGCTGCGGGTTGCCCAGACTTTCAGATAGTTGAGTCTGAAAGGCTCCTCGGCGCGGTTGAGAATCCACGCGAGCACCGCCGAGCTGACGATACTGGCCGCCACTGTGCCGAGAGCGACACCGGCGACACCCATCCTGAAGACGATGACAAGCACAAGATTGAGTACTACATTGACGACACCGCCGGCGACGAGGGCATAGAACGGGCTGCGGGTGTCACCGCGGCTGCGCATGATGGCCGAACTGAAGTTATAGATCATCATGAACGGAAACCCGAGAGAGACAATCTTGAGATAGCCCGCGGCCTCGTCGATGACATCGTCGGGAGTGCCCAGCAGGGCAAGTATCGGCTCGGCCACAGTAAGGCCTACTGTCATCATCAGCAGGCCGCTGATAAGGGCGAGCGCACCGGCCGTCGACACGGCTTTCTTGATTCCTGATTCGTTGCCTCTGCCTATATAGTTGGCGATGACGACATTGGCACCAAGCGAGATGCCGACAAAAAGATTGACGATAAGTCCGATTACCGGGCCGTTGCTGCCCACGGCGGCGAGCGCCATGCTGTCGGCAAAGCGACCGACGACAGCCATATCGACCGAATTGAATGATTGCTGGAGCATACCGCTGGCTATCAGCGGCAGAGCGAAGAGAAATATGTTTTTATAAAGACCGCCCGAGAGCATGTCGATGCCGCCGGTGGCCACTCTGTTTTTTTCCATAGGATGCAGATTACCTTAGAACGTGCAAAGTTACTAAATAATCCGCGCTCCCGCGTCTTTTTATCAGAAATTATAGCCCAACGCCACTCCGAAGCTGTTGCGATACATCTTGAACGGCTTGTTGTCGCTGCCGTAGCGGGCGAGCGGAGTGAGGCCCACGCCGCCGCTGAGTCCGAGGTAATAATGGCCGGCAAAACGCACCTTCAGACCAAACCCCCACTGAAGATCAAAGCGTTTCCAGCCGCGGTCAAACAGATTTTCTGACGACGTCGGCTCGGGACCTTCGAAATCAGGCAGAGTGTGTTCGCGTGCCGTGATATTGAAATTGAGCCACGGACCGGTAAAGAAGCCTATAGTCAGATTGTCAAGCACATCGAAGTCATAGCCGACGTTGAGCGGCAGCCTGAGACCGAGATTTCGCACCGACCCGTCATAGAGATGATCGTTAATTTCAAAAGGTTTGACTCCCATTGTGTTATAGAAAAACATCAGACCGGGTTCAAAATAAAACTGCTTGTAGACAGGCAGATTATAGATGGCTCCGACTGAGAAACCCGAGCCTGTCTTGTAATTGCCCTTGCTGTGCGACGGCACAGTCACATCCATTGACAGACGCGCCCCGAAATACGGCGTACCGGCCGACGCTGCCATCGCGGCAATCAAAACGAATACACTTATTATAAGCTTTTTGGTCATGAAGTCTTTGAGTTTGAAACGTTATCGTTTATTTTTAATACATTATATTGATAAACATCGCGACATGGCGCATTGTTGCTAATATATGTCTGATTTAACAAATCGGCTTGCGATTTGAATAAGAATGATTAAATTTGCACTGACAAGATTTCAACTTATGTTACAGTTTATCGCCGAATCTAACGAACGATATTCGATTGCCGAAACTGTCCAGATGGCAATCGAAGGCGGTTGCCGCTGGATTGAGCTGCACATGCCCGACAGCGACGACAGCGAAATCAGAGAAGTCGCCTCGGAGCTTATACCGCTCTGCCGCGAATCCGGAGTATTTCTCACTATCGAAGACCGTCCCGGGCTTGCCCGCGAGCTCGGACTCCACGGTGTCGTCATGACCTCACTCGCCACTACGGCGCTCAAATTCCGCGAAGACCTCGGACCCGAAGCCATCATAGGCCTTCGCGTCGCCACGACGCCGGCCGTCGTCGCCATTCAGAACGCCGACATCGATTATGTCACCCTGCCACCCGACATGCCTGTCGGCGCCATCGCGCAGTTTATGGACGAACTAAAGCCTACGGGCATCACGATCCCGGTCGTAGCTACGGGCGACATCAACCTCGAAAACGCCGCGGCCTACATGGCCACAGGCATCTCGGGTGTGGCCACTGCCACACCGGCCTATGCCAAAGACCCCGTCGAATACACCTCACGACTGATCGAAGCCCTCGAGAAAAGCAAGTGCTGACAGCATGGCAAACGAACTTGGAAAAACCGTCTGGAGACTGATTCTGCCGATAGCCATCGGCATCGGTGTCTGCGTATGGCTTTTTCATGACGACTTCAACTCCGGGACCTTCAGGTCGATAAGCTTCGACAGCCGCACCGTCGCGGCGATAGCGCTGGCCTTCGTCTTTGCATTCGGCCGCGATTTCGGCCTGGCATGGCGTTTTCACACCATCGCCGACGGCGACCTGACATGGAAACGCGCCTTCCGCGTCGACCTCATGTGTGCCTTCACTTCGGCCATCACTCCGTCGGCCGTCGGCGGCAGTGCCCTCGCCGTCTTCTATCTTAACCGCGAGGGCATCAAGGTCGGACGCGCCACGACACTGACCCTGTCGACGCTCTTTCTCGACGAACTGTTTTTTGTCGTCTGGTGTCCGGTAATCTTTCTGCTTTTACCGGCATCCGACCTGTTCGGACCTACCGACGAAAACGCCGTGCTCACAGGCATCAACATCGTTTTCTGGCTCGTATACGCCGGCATCGTCGTGTGGACGGCCATCCTTTATTTCGGCATCATTGCCAAGCCCGAGGCCATAGCCCGTATACTGCGGCGCGTCTTCTCGATGAAATTTCTGCGTCCGTGGCGTGCCAGGATAGGCCGCACAACCGACAACATGATCGAGACCGCCGCATGGCTTAAAGGCGTCGGCCGCCGATGGTGGCTCAAAGTGTTCTGTGCCACTGTCGTGTCATGGTTCTCGCGCTATCTCGTCGTCAACGCCCTCTTCTGGGGTTTTGTGCCCGACTCGTCGCCTTTTCTTGTCTTCGGTCGCCAGTTTATCGTCTGGGTCGTGCTGATGGTGAGCCCGACACCCGGCGGCAGCGGCATCAGCGAGTGGCTCTTCACAACCTACTACGGCGACCTTATCGGCAACCTCAGCCTTGCTCTCGTCATCGCCCTGATATGGCGAGTGATAAGCTATTACTCATACCTCATCGCCGGCTGCTGTCTGCTCCCCGGATATTTTAAAACCAAACAATCATGAAACGCTCGATTTTCATTCTGCTGTGCTGTATGCTGACATCGCTGCTCGCCCCGGCAGCCGACTTTCCTCAGGCCAAAGGACCGGTCTACATCTTCTCGCTCGACGATGAAATCAACGGCCGCGCATGGCGCGCCACACGCCGGGCCTGCGACGAAGCAGTGGCCCGCGACGCCCGACTCGTCGTCGTCAGGATGAACACCTACGGCGGAGCCCTCGACGCCGCCGACTCGATAAGAAGCGCCCTGATGGCTCTGAGAATACCCACTGTCGCCTTCGTCGACCACAACGCCGCCTCGGCCGGAGCGCTTATCGCCCTGGCCTGCGACACAGTCTTCATGACGCCCGGCTCGTCGATGGGCGCGGCCACGGTCGTCAACGGCTCGGGCGAGGCAATGCCCGACAAATATCAGTCATACATGAGTTCTATAATGCGCACGACGGCCGAGAGCCACGGCAAATACATCGCCGAGGGCGACTCGGTGCCGCGATGGCGCCGCAATCCCGACATAGCCGCCCGCATGGTGCGCGGCGACTCGATCGTGTCGTTCACGTCGTCCGAGGCCGTCGATGCCGGATATGCCGACGCCGTGGTCGCCGACCTCAGCGATGCCCTCGGGCGTCTGGGCCACAAAGAATCTCCCGTCGAGGAATTCGAGCAGACCCTGTCTGATGAAATCATCGGCTTTCTCTCTGACAATGCTGTCAGAGCCATACTCATAATGCTGATTCTCGGCGGCATATATATGGAGATGCACAGCCCGGGGCTCGGGTTCGCTGCCGCCGTGTCTGTCATAGCCGCCATCCTCTTCTTCCTCCCGCTGTTTATCACCGGGCAGCCCTCGTCGTGGGTACTCCTGCTGTTTCTCGGCGGCGTCATCCTCGTGGTGCTCGAGATATTCGTCATCCCGGGCTTCGGCGTGTGCGGCATTCTCGGCATAACGGCCGTGATAATCTCGCTGGCGGCGTCGATGATGCCCTCGGGAGGCCAATGGCTCAACAAGACCATAATGTCGCAGGTGATAGCCCCAGTGCTGACCGTCTTCGCCGGCATATTGCTCTCTGTGGGGCTTGTCGCATGGCTGACCTCGCGCCACGGCCCGAAATTCATACGCCGCCACAGCGAACTGATGAAATCGCTCGACAATTCAGAGGGTTATATCGGCGTCGACATGTCGCCGGCCGCTTTTGTCGGCAACCACGCCGTGACGCTGACCGACATGCGGCCCGCGGGCAAAATCAAGATAGACAACAATGTCTATGACGCCGTGTCGACGGGCGACTTCATCGACGCCGGCTCTAAAGTGAAAATCGTCAGATATGAAAACGCCCAGCTCTATGTCGAAAAAGCCGGGCTTTAACCGATAAAAAATCATACAACACAATGAAATTCATTGGCATAATACCTTCCCGCTACAAATCGACCCGTTTTCCCGGCAAGCCCCTGGCCATGATCGGCGGCATGACGATGATCGAACGCGTCTACCGTCAGGCGAGCCTTGAGCTCGACGAAGTCATCGTCGCCACAGACGACACCCGCATCTTCGACACCGTCACCGCTTTCGGCGGCCGTGCCGTCATGACGGCCGAGACACATCCGAGCGGCACCGACCGCTGCCGCGAGGCCTACGTCCAGAGCGGCTCTGACGCCGAGGTCATTATAAACATCCAGGGTGACGAGCCTTTTATCGAGCCTGCACAGATTGCCGACGTCAAATCGTGTTTCGACGACCCGTCGACCGAGATTGCGACTCTCGTGCGCCCTTTCGACCCGGCCCGCGGCTTCGAGGCCCTGAGCGACCCCAACACACCCAAAGTGGTCTTCAACAACCGCAATGAGGCGATTTATTTCTCACGCTCTGTCATACCCTACGTCAGGAACCACCCCAAAGAACAATGGGCTGCCGAGCATCAGTATTATACCCATATAGGCCTCTACGCCTATCGCGCCGACATACTCGACCGCATCACACGCCTCGGACGCGGCTCACTCGAAACCGCCGAATCGCTCGAACAGCTGCGCTGGCTCGAAAACGGTTTCAGAATCAAGGTCGCCGTCAGTGATTATGACACCATCGGCATCGACACCCCCGCCGACCTCGAAGCCGCCATCACCTTCCTGAAACAAAAGGAGAACCGCAATGACTGACCGCTCGACGCCACCCGAGGTGAGACGTCTCGGACGTCTAAGGCTGGCACAGCCCGACGACATCGTCCTCGACAACGGCCTGACGTTGCACATGCTTCGCGGCGGCGACACCGACGTCGCCCGCCTGTCGCTTCAGGCCGCCGGCGGACGCCTCGACGGCAACTGCGATTACGTCGCCCCGATGATGGCCGAGATGCTGCGCGAGGGCTCCCGCAGTCACAGCGGCGCTGAAGTAGCCGAACACATCGACTTCAACGGCGCGTGGCTGACAGCCAACGCCATGATGCACCGCACGGCATACGAACTCTCAGCCGTCACCCGCAACTTCCGGCGCCTGCTGCCACTTTTCGTCGACACTTACGCCAACCCGGCTTTCGACCCGAAGCCTTTCGGGGCCATACACCGCAAAAACCTCTCTGACCTTGACGTCAACCTCACGAAAGTGTCGTTTCTCGCCAACAACGCCATAACGGCTCTTATAGCCGGCGACGGCAACCCTGCCGCGCGTGGTGCCGACCGCCTGGCTCTCGCCGCAATCACGCGCGGGACGCTTGCCGGATTCCACGCCGCGTCTGTCGACGCCCGGGGCATTCACGCCTTTCTGTCGGGACACCTCGACAGCGAAACGGTCGAAGCTACAGTCAGGGCACTGTCAGACATACCGTCATCCCGGAACTACACTGACCCGCGCCGCTATGTCGCCTACACTCCCGCTCCGCCGGAAACGGTCACAGTCGACCGGCCCGGGTCCATGCAGTCGGCCGTAGCGCTCGCCATTCCTGTCATCGGACGCAGCCATCCCGACTATATCCCCCTGCGCATGGCCGTCATCGCCCTCGGAGGCTATTTCGGCAGCCGTCTGATGCTCAACATCCGCGAAGACAAAGGCTATACCTACGGAATCTCGGCCGCACTCGTCGGCACTGTCGAAGACGGCTATGTGCTCGTCTCGGCCCAGTGCGACAACCGCTACACCGGTCTGCTGATTGACGAAATCAAAAACGAGCTGACTGCCATGTCGACGACGCCACTGAGTGACAGCGAACTGACAAACCTGCGGCTCAACCTCGAATCGACTCTCGCCACGACACTCGACTCGCCTTTCACTCAGGCAGAATATTACTCGACCTGCCTCAACCTCAATATACCGACCGATTACTTCGACCGGCAACAGGACGCGCTCGAAGCTCTCTCGGCCGAAGGCATAGCCGAAATCAGCCGGCGTTATCTCGACCCCGGGCAGGCACGCATAGCCATCGCCGGAGACCTGTCAAAAATAAAATGAGAATTACTCAAAGTTCAATAATCATGACTAAACAAGAATTCAAAAACAATCTCACCGCACTTGTCGAACGCTATATCGCAAGCTCACAGAGCTACGACGACAATCCCCAGATAGAAATATCAATCGCCGACCTCACCATGGCACTCATCGACGGCGAGGAAATCGGCGACGAGGACGCCAACGACTACTACCCCGTCATGGACCTCATCTGCTTCTCGCCCCTCGACCCCTCGAAAGCCATCGTCCTCCCCGAAGCTGTCGACGAAGTTGCCGACCAGTATTTCGAGGTTCAGGAGTCAGTCTGAGACAGAGGTTCATATCCATGAACAACGGTTTCGAGGCCTTGAAGCACTCGATGCGCAACCGCGGCGAGATTGAACGCTCGAAGCGCTGCGGATGCTATTACTGCACCGCGGTTTTTGATGCGTCAGAAATCTGCGAGTGGGCTGACGGCGGCATGACCGTCATATGTCCTCATTGCGGAATTGACGCCGTTATCGGCGACGCTTCGGGCATCACGATTGACCGCCGCACATTAAAGATGATTAACAAACGATATTTCTGATGGAATCTCAGAATCCTGAAATCCAACTCACCTTTGACGAAGTCGATCTTGGCACGACGCCGAAAAATCTCTGCCACACCGCTCCATACGTCTGGATAGTGATGCTGGCCGGCCACGACGGCTGCTGTGTCGACGCCGCCTATCACAGCCGCGGCGAAGCACCTTTAAAATTCAATGACCTGCTCGCCGAGATGTCACAAATCGACAATATCAAGTGGGTCTTCCAGGCCACCGGCTGCCGGCTGACACGCATTGAGGGCGACGAGGCAGTCGACGCCATCAGCGTCGCCATGAGCCGCTATTTTGAGACCGGCAATGCCGTCGACGGCACGTCTGACATCGAGATCCTACGCGACGTCGACTTCATCGTCCGCGCAGCTTTCAGCGACAGCGTATGCCGTTTCACCCTCCACAAAGACCGCAGCCTATCATTCTGTTAAAAAGTGAATTGCTAACAATTGTAAACGATTTACAAAAATTTTTTGAAACCGTTTTTTTTTGCTTACTTTGCAGAAATATTTGCCAACACGATAATAAATCAAAACACAACCAAATAATAAATTTCTAAGATAATGAAAAAGAGCGCCTTGCAAAAAGTCCGTGCAAATTATCAGCCCAAGCTTCCTATCGTTCTCACCGGAGCGGTAAAAGCTGTTGAAGGCAAACCCACAACTTCAGTGGCAGATCAGGATGAAATCCAAAAACTCTTCCCCAACACCTACGGTCTTCCCGAACTGAAATTTGAAAAGAACCCCAATCCCGGCCCCGGCAAACCCCTCAACGTCGGTGTCATCCTCTCCGGCGGTCAGGCTCCCGGCGGTCACAACGTCATCTGCGGTCTTTTTGACGGCATCAAGAAAATTCATCGCGACAGCCGCCTTTTCGGCTTTCTCATGGGCCCCGGCGGTTTCGTCGACCACAAATACATCGAGCTGACAGCCCCCATCATCAACGAATACCGCAACACAGGCGGTTTTGACATCATCGGTTCGGGCCGTACCAAACTCGAGAAAAAAGACCAGTTCGACAAAGGTCTCGAAATCCTCAAAGAGCTCGACATCACAGCCCTCGTGATCATCGGCGGTGACGACTCAAACACCAACGCCGCCATCCTCGCCGAGTATTACAAGGAAATCAACGCCGGCGTTCAGGTCATCGGCTGCCCCAAGACCATCGACGGCGACCTCAAGAACGACCTCATCGAGACATCATTCGGCTTCGACACCGCCACAAAAGTCTACAGCGAAGTCATCGGCAACATCGAACGCGACTGCAACTCTGCCAAGAAATACTGGCACTTCATCAAACTGATGGGTCGCTCGGCCAGCCATATCGCCCTCGAATGCGGTCTCCAGACACAGCCCAACGTCTGCATCATCTCTGAAGAAGTCGAAGCCAAGAACATGACCCTTCAGGACGTAGTCGACAACATCGCCAACATCGTCGCCCGCCGCGCCGAAGACGGCAACAACTTCGGCACAGTCCTCATCCCCGAAGGCCTCATCGAATTCATCCCCGCCGTCAAAAAACTCATCGCCGAGCTCAACGACTTCCTCGCAGCCAACGCCGCCGGGTTTGCCGCCGTCGCCCCCGCCGAACAGCGTGCCTACATCATCGAGCACCTCTCTAAAGAGAACGCCGAAGTCTACGCATCGCTCCCCGAAGGCGTCGCCCGTCAGCTCACCCTCGACCGCGACCCCCACGGCAACGTTCAGGTATCGCTCATCGAAACCGAGAAACTCCTCAGCGAAATGGTCGGCAAGCGTCTTGCCAAGATGAAAGAAGAAGGCAAATATAACGGCAAATTCTCTGCCCTCCACCACTTCTTCGGCTACGAAGGCCGCTGCGCCGATCCCTCTAACTTCGACGCCGACTACTGCTATGCCCTCGGCTACAACGCCGCACAGCTCATCAACTCGGGCGTGACAGGCTACATGTCGTCAGTGCGCAACCTCGTCAAACCCTCGGTACAGTGGATTGCCGGCGGTATACCCATCACCATGATGATGAACATGGAGCGTCGCAACGGCGAGCTCAAACCCGTTATCCAGAAAGCTCTCGTCGACCTCAACGGCCGTCCGTTCAAGAAATTCGCCGAAATGCGTGACAACTGGGCACTCAACACCTGCTACGTCTACCCCGGCCCCATCCAGTACTTCGGACCGGCTGAAGTATGCGACCAGCCCTCTATCACACTCCAGTATGAGCACAGCGCCAAATAAAAGCGCATAACGATATAAACCCGAATCTCAGCTTGCAAGATCTGCCCCGGGGAGCAATTAAGCTCAGGGCAGATCTTTTTTTGCACCCACCGAGCCAACACATTGTTTGGCGCAGCCCTACCACCGTTGCTGCAACAACCTATTTGACAAATTAGCCTAATCTGACCAACGTCATCCTCGAAGACTGGCTATGGTAGGCTGTGCCACGGCACAGCCGCGTAAAAGCCTGATACCTATGCTATTAAGCGCGACCTCGCTCTCATCTTCGAGGCCGAGCTGTCAAATTTGTTCTTGTGCCGGCGGCTTGCCGCCGTATGGAACTACGGCTTCGGCTCTCGCAGCCAACTTACTGGTTCCAAGGACTGAATCCCTTAGCCCATATCGCCTGCAAGGCGATGATTTTACTGATAGCCGCGTAGGCCGAGGAGCTGTAAGCTCCGGCCTGCGCGGTAAGGGCAATAATAGATTGATTGCGTTTGAAAAACGCAGACTTTCTTCCACAACAAAGCTTTAAAAACCTTCTGTTCTTGATTGTGCATCGTGCATTATGTATTGACTTAATCTTCTGTCTTTGATTGTGAATTGTGCATTGTGCATTTCTAAAATTGCATCCAACTACGCTTTTAGCAGCAAAACCCGGGGCCAACCACCCTTATCTTTGCAGCGACGATGAAAAGCGCAATCTACACATATCACTTCCGCCGCT
>CABUPJ010000035.1 GCA_902493335.1 uncultured Porphyromonadaceae bacterium | reverse complement strand
TTAACAATCTCCGACACAAATGTTAACGGAGATCTCGACCGCAAAGGTAAAAGTTAACAAAATTGCAGGCCTCCGGCCTGAGTTAGAGGTCAATTGACTGTCTGCGAGGGCTGAAGCCGTAGTTCCATATGGCTGCAAGCCGCCGAGACAAAGACAAATTTAGCGTAAACACGGCCTCGAGGAGGCGGAAAAAACGGGTGAAATTTTTCGTTTGTCTGTTAGCGGCTTTTTTTGTAACTTTGAGGGTTATTAAATTAGGTAATTCATGCGCAAGTCATTATACAGTCTTATATTACTCCTCACTGCCGCGCTGACGGCCATGGCGGCCAAGCCGCTCGACGAGGCCAAACGCCTCTATCTTGACGGAAAATATGAAGAAGCGCTTCCCCGCCTCGAAGCCCTCAGAAAGTCGTCGCCCCGCGACGGCAACGTCAATTACTATCTCGGCTCAACGCTCTATGCCCTGGGGCGTTATGACGAGGCCGAAGCTCCGCTGAAAGTGGCCGAAAACCGCGGCGTCACCGACGCCTCACGCCTCAGAGCGGTCATAGCTCTCGACGCCTACCGCCTCGACGACGCATCTGAAGCCCTCGACACATGGGAGGCAAAGCTAAAGAAGAACAAGAAACAGGCTCCCGACGAACTGGGCGAAATGCAGTCGCGTCTGATAATGATGCGCAACATGCTCGAGAGGGTCGAGAAGATCGAGATCATCGATTCGCTCGTCGTCGACGCCGACGATTTCTTCACACACTACCGTCTGTCACGGTCAGCCGGACACCTCGTGCCGGCAGCCGAAGCCGGCACCAACGCGGCCACAGTGGTCTACCGTCCCGAGAACAACGGCGAGCTGATATGGGCCGAAGCCGACACGACCGGTACGCTCAGACTGATGAGCGCGCAGATTCTCGACGACGGCACGACCGACAGCCCGCGTCACCTCGACGACGAACTCGCCGGGGGCGGCAACGCCGACTATCCGTTTCTCATGTCAGACGGCATGACGCTCTACTTCGCGGCCGACGGCGACAACTCGCTCGGCGGATATGACATATTCCTGACACGCCGCAACGACGACGGCTTCTTCCAGCCGCAGAACATCGGCATGCCCTACAACTCGCCGTATGACGACTATATGCTCGCCATCGACGAATCGACCGGCATAGGCTGGTGGGCTACCGACCGCAACCGCATACCCGGCAAGGTGACGATATATGTCTACATCACGTCGCCGACACGCGTCAACGTCGATGTCGACGATCCGGCGCTCGCCGGACTGGCGCGGATAAGCTCAATCGCAGCGACACAGACGCCCGGCAAGGACTATTCAGCGCTGAGAGAACGGATTGCCGCCATCGGCGACGGGCGCCACAGCGCCCGCACAGGCCAGGCGGCTTTTGAGATCGCTCTCGGCAACGGACGCATCGCCCGCAGCCTCGACGATTTCTCGAATGCCCGGGCCCGCAAGGCCATGAAAGAACTGCTCGCCAACCGCGCCGAGCGCGAGAAGACGGCGGCCGAGCTCGAGAAGCTGCGCGACAGATACCGCGCCGGCGACCGCTCGACGGCCGCGCGCATCGAAGAGCTCGAAGACATGACGCTCTATCTCGACTCGGCGATGCCGACGCTGCGCAACAAGGTCGTGCGCCTCGAGAACGCCTCGCGCTGACAAGCGGCATGAACAAAAAAGAAATTCAACCAATCACAATAATACCACATCACACACAGCAATGGAACTAACAATAATCCTCATCGCTATCATCGCAGTCGTAGTCATAGGCATCTTCTTCTACTACTGCCCCTTCTTCCTGTGGATTTCGGCGCGCGCCAGCGGCGTCAGAATCTCTCTCGTGCAGCTCGTGCTGATGCGCATCCGCAATGTGCCGGCCAACATCATCGTGCGCGCTCTCATCGAGGCCCACAAGGCCGGACTCAAGGAAGTCACCCGCGACGACCTCGAAGCCCACTACCTCGCCGGCGGCAACGTCACCAAAGTCGTCGACGCCCTCGTCTCGGCCTCTAAAGCCAATATCGAACTGACATTCAAGATGGCGACGGCCATCGACCTCGCCGGCCGCAACGTCTTCGAGGCCGTGCAGATGAGCGTCAACCCCAAGGTCATCGACACCCCGCCCGTGACCGCCGTAGCCAAAGACGGCATACAGCTGATAGCCAAGGCCCGCGTCACCGTGCGCGCCAACATACGCCAGCTCGTCGGCGGCGCCGGCGAAGACACCGTGCTCGCCCGTGTCGGCGAGGGCATAGTCTCGTCGATCGGCTCGTCGGAGAGCCACAAGCAGGTGCTTGAGAATCCCGACTCAATCTCGAAGCTCGTGCTCAAAAAAGGCCTCGACTCGGGTACGGCCTTCGAGATACTCTCGATCGACATCGCCGACATCGACATAGGCCGCAACATCGGCGCCACGCTGCAGATCGACCAGGCCCAGGCCGACAAGAACATCGCCCAGGCCAAGGCCGAGGAACGCCGCGCCATGGCCATCGCCCTCGAGCAGGAGATGAAAGCCAAGGCCCAGGAGGCGCGCGCCAAAGTCATCGAGGCCGAAGCCGAACTGCCGCGCGCAATGGCACAGGCATTCCTCTCGGGCAACCTCGGCGTCATGGACTACTACCGTCTCAAAAACATGGAGGCCGACACGACGATGCGCGAGGCCATCGCCCGCCCCGACAACGGGCCGGCCAAGATAACGAAATAACAGCCGACGGAGGTCACCATGACTGAATTTCTGATAGCGCTGGCGGCGCTCATCGCCGGATATGTCATCTACAGCCGCGTCTGCGCCCGCGTCTTCGGCGTCGACCCCAAGCGGAAGATGCCGGCCGAGACCAGATACGACGGCGTCGACTTCCTGCCGCTGCCGACGTGGAAGGTCTTCCTGATACAGTTTCTCAACATCGCCGGCCTCGGCCCGATTTTCGGCGCCATCATGGGCGTCAGGTTCGGGCCGGCCGCATTCATCTGGATTGTCGCCGGCACAATCTTCGCCGGCGCCGTCCACGACTTCATGTCAGGCATGATGTCGATACGCGGCAACGGCGCCTCGCTGCCCGAAATCATAGGCCGCGAGCTCGGCCTGACCGCCCGTCAGCTGATGAACATCGTCTCTGTCGTGCTGCTCATACTCGTGGGCGCCGTCTTCATACTGACTCCCGCCGACCTAATCGCCGGCATGACGCCCGCGTCGCTCAACACGACATTCTGGATCTGCGCCATATTCGCCTACTATATCCTCGCCACACTGCTGCCGATCGACAAGCTCATCGGCAACTTCTATCCCGTCTTCGGCCTGGCCCTGCTGTTCATGGCCGTCGGTGTCGGCGGATATATCATCTTCGGCCCCGTCGAGCTCAACATCGACATGGCATCAGAGGCGTCGTGGCACGTCGGTTCGCAGGCCATCTTCCCGATGATGTTCGTCAGCATCGCCTGCGGAGCTATCTCGGGCTTCCACGCCACGCAGTCGCCGATGATGGCCCGCTGTCTGAAGAACGAACGTCTGGCGCGTCCGATATTCTACGGCGCGATGGTCGCCGAGGGCATCGTCGCCCTCATTTGGGCGGCTGCGGCAATAGCCTTCACCGGCGGCTATCAGGGTCTCAACGACTATATGGCCGACGGCGGCACAGCCGGCTCGCTCGTCCACGACATATCGCTCGGCTGGCTCGGCACGGCCGGCGGCATCCTCGCCCTCTTCGGCGTCATCGCCGCCCCGATCACCACCGGCGACACAGCCCTGCGCTCGGCACGCCTCATCACCGCCGACTTCTTCAAGGTCGGACAGTCGAAGCTGACAGGACGACTGCTCGTCAGCCTGCCGCTCTTCGCCCTGACGTTCGCCGTGATGATGATAGACTACAACATACTGTGGCGCTACTTCGCGTGGGTCAACCAGACCATGTCGGTCTTCACCCTGTGGGCCATCACCGTCTGGCTCGCCCGACACCGCAAAGCCTACGTCATCAGCCTGGTGCCGGCACTGTTCATGACCATCATCTGCGTGAGCTATATCTTCTATGCCCCCTCACCCGAAGGCTTCGGCCTGCCGCTGCCCTTGGCCACCGGCATCGCGGCCGCGGTTGCCGTCGCATCTGTCGCGATGTTTATCAGATACCTGCGCGTGAGCGTGGCCGAACGAATCGTCAAAGAAACCCTCTGAATGGACATTAGAAAAATATTATCAGACAACCGCAAATATACATTCCACAGCCATACACAGTACTGTGACGGCCGCGCCACGATGGACGATTTCGCGCGCGAGGCCGTCGCACAAGGCTTCACACACTACGGCTTCTCGCCACATTCGCCGATACCGATAGCGTCGCCCTGCAACATGGGCTTCGACGACGTGGCGCCATATCTCGCCGAGGTCGAACGCATCCGCTCGGTCTACGGCGACCGTGTCAGCTTCTATGCCGGCATGGAAATCGACTACCTCGGCCCGCAATGGGGCCCGTCGTCGGAATATTTCAGGAACCTCGGGCTCGACTTCTCGATAGGGTCGGTGCATTTCATCCCCGACCCCGAAGGCGAATATGTCGACATCGACGGCCGCTTCGAGAGCTTCAGGATGAAGATGGAGCGCCACTTCGACAACGACATACGCTATGTCGTCGAGACTTTCTACCGCTGTTCACGCGAGATGCTGGCCGCCGGAGGTTTCGACATCATCGGCCACTTCGACAAAGTCGGCCAGAACGCCTCATACTGGCAGCCGGGCATCGAGGACGAGCCGTGGTACCGCAAGCTCGCCGACGATCTCGTCGACCGCATCATCGCCGCCGGCGTCATCGTCGAAATCAACACCAAAGCCTACGTCGAGCACGGCCGGCTCTTCCCGTCGCCGCGTCACCTCAGACGCCTCGCCGACGCCGGTGTGCCGCTCATCGTCAACAGCGACGCCCACGTGCCGGCGCTGATCGACGCCTCGCGCGACGTCGCCTTCAGTCTCATCGACAACCTATGACAGAACTCGAACTACTCGCACCGGCCAAAAACGCCGCGACCGCCATCGCGGCCATCGACCACGGCGCCGACGCCGTCTACATAGGCGCGCCGGCTTTCGGCGCACGCGCCGCCGCCGGCAACAGCATAGCCGACATCGCCGCCGTCACCGACTATGCCCACCGCTTCAACGTCAGAGTGTTCGTCACGCTCAACACCATCCTCTACGACAACGAGGTCAACGACGCCGTCGCCCTGGCCCGTGAGCTTTACCGCATCGGTGTCGACGCCCTCATCGTGCAGGATATGGCGCTCCTCGGCGACGACATGCCGCCGATAGCGCTCCACGCGAGCACCCAGTGTGACACCCGCGACCCGGCCAAAGCGCGTTTTCTCGCCGACGCCGGATTCAGCCGCATCGTTCTCGCCCGCGAGCTCTCGCTCGACGAAATCAAGGCTATCCGCGAATCGACCGACGCCGACCTCGAGGCCTTTGTCCACGGCGCTCTCTGCGTCAGCTACAGCGGCGACTGCTATGCCAGCCTGCTCGCCACAGGCCGCAGCGCCAACCGCGGCGAGTGCGCCCAGATGTGCCGCCTGCCCTACCGTCTGACCGACGCGTCGGGCAAGGATGTCATGCCCGAGGCCCATTATCTGTCGCTGCGCGACATGAACCGCCTCGACCGCCTGCGCGACATGGCCGACGCCGGCATCACATCATTCAAAATCGAGGGACGTCTCAAAGACGTGGCATACGTCAAAAACACCGTCGCCGCCTACAGCCGCGCCCTCGACGCCATCGTGGCCTCGGCTCCGGACAGATACCGCCGCTCGTCGGCCGGACGCGTGTCGCTGGCCTTCACGCCCGACACAGACAAGACATTCAACCGAGGCTATACCGACTATTTCCTCAATCAGGCCGAGCGGCGCACATGCCGCATCGCCTCGACGGCGACACCGAAGTGGGTCGGGCAGCCCGTCGCGACTGTCCGCCGCGCCGAAGGCAAGAAGCTGACACTCAACCTCGACCGGCCTCTCAACAACGGCGACGGCCTCGGCTACTTCGACCGCAACGGCCGTTTCAACGGCTTCAGGGTCAACCGCGCCGAAGGCTCGACCGTCATCGCCGCCGCACCCGTCGACATCGCTCCGGGCACACGTCTCTACCGCAACCGCGACAAAGAATTCGACGACATGATGGCCGGCGACACCACGCGACGCACCATAGCGCTGACGATGACGCTCACGCCTCTGCCCGACGGCCGCATCGCCCTCAGCGTCGCCGACACCCGGGGCAACGAGATCACCGCCACAGCCGAAGCCCCTTTGGAGACAGCCCGCGGCGACCAGCGCGAACCACGGAAACGCGTGCTCTCGAAACTGGGCGACACCGTCTACACCCTCGAATCGCTCGACGACCGCCTCGGCGACCGCTTCATACCGGCGTCGGCCCTGACGGCCCTGCGCCGGCGCGCCATCGCCCTGCTCGACTCCTCGCAGCTGATGCGCTACCGCCGCGAACAGCGGCGGCGTCCGGCCGAGAACGCCACCGAGGCCCCACGGAGCGTCGGCTACGAGGCCAATGTCGCCAACCGGCGCGCCGCCCGCTTCTATAAAGACCATAACATCACCGTCGGACGCAAGGCTCTCGAAGTCGACCGTCCGCGTGCCGGCGAAGAGATACGCGTGATGACGACCCGCTACTGCCTGCGCCGCGAACTCGGCTGCTGTCTGCGCCACGAACCGGCAACAAAACTGCCCCGCGAGTTGTTTCTTTTATCAGGTAACAACCGATACCGCCTCGACTTCGACTGCCGCAACTGCGAAATGCACGTCGTCAGAGTTGCAGAAAACGCCGAAATCAGTTAACTTTGCCGCATAAATTCATCACTGACACAAACTAATATGGATAACCAGCCCGAAAACATAAACGACCGCGACATAAACGAGTCAGTCACAGAGCGCAAGCCTGCCGGACGCAAAGGTCTCATATGGCTCATCGCCGCAGCCGCCGTCATGATCATCGCCGGTGTCATATTCGGCATATCGGCCTACCGCAACAACAAGGCCCTCGAAGACGCCCAGAACGAGAAAGAACAGCTGATGCTCGACATGGAGAAGCTTCAGCTCGACCGCGACTTCGACGACCTCAACCGCGAGTTCGCCCAGTTTGAGAACTCGCGCTCGCTCATCATGGACGACTCTGTCAAACGCGCCCTCACAGAGAAATACGAGACAGCCCGTCTGCAGGTCGAGGCTCTGCAGCAGGAGCTTAAGAACCAGAAACAGAAGAGCGCCGCCGAAATCGCCAAACTCAAGAGCGAGATCGAGACCCTGCGCGCCCTGCTGCGCCACTACGTCGAGGAAATCAACCGCCTCAACCAGGAGAACGAGGCCCTGCGCACCGAAAACGCCCAGATCAAAGACCAGAACGCCCGTCTCAACGACAAGGTCGTCGAGACCTCGCGCCGCAACGAACAGCTCAGCGAACGCATGACCCTCGCCGAAAAGCTCAACGTCACCGGCCTGATGTTCAGCGCGCTCAACAAGAAGGGACGTCCCGAGAAAAAGATTCAGAAGGCACGTCAGCTGATGGTGTCGTTCACGATACCGCAGAACAACTCGACGCCCGTCGGCGAAAAGACCATCTACCTGCGCATCATCTCGCCCTCGGGCCAGCTGCTGGGCAACGGCGGCAGCTTCACATTCGAAGACGCCACGCTGCGCTGCACCTCGAAGAAGATAATCGAATATGCCGGCGAGGAAATAGGCGGCATCACAATCTACTGGGACATCGACACGGCCCTCACACCCGGCGAATACACCGTCGAGCTCTTCGCCGACAACTACCGTCTGGCAAGCCGCTCGTTCGACGTCAAATAACAGCCCGTCACCATGAGCGTGATTTCTGAACTATGGAACGACTGCTACAGCGCGGTCAACGGCATCGAGGTCAACACGATGTCGTCAATCTACCGGCTGCTGCTGAGCATGCTTCTCGGCAGCGTCGTCGGCTATGAGCGCAAACGCAAGGGTCAGTCGGCCGGAGTGCGCACATTCTCGCTCATAGCCATGGGCGCCACGCTGGCGATGCTGCTGTCGATCTACGTTCCCCAGGAATATCTCGGGCTCAAGAACGGCGACCCCGGCCGCATCGCGGCACAGGTCATCACCGGCATCGGCTTTCTCGGCGCCGGCGCCATAATACAGATGAAAGGGTCGGTGCGCGGCCTCACGACAGCCGCCGGCATCTGGATGGTGGCGACGATAGGCATGGCCGTCGGCGTCGGCATGTACTGGGTGTCGGTCGCAGCCACGGGGCTGATACTCTTCATCCTCGTACAGCTCGAGCGCATCGAGCACCGCATCAGCCTCGGCTCGGAGTCGCGCATCATACGCATCAAACTCGGCTGCATCCTCACAGACATCTCGAAATACCGCGAGGTGATGCACCGCCGGCATATATTTCTCAACAACTTTTTCGTCGAATATGACTACACCCTGGGCGAGACACGTCTCAACCTTGTCGTAATCGTCAAAGAAACGACAGACTACATCGAGCTCTTCTCGGAGTTTGAAAAACTATATCCCACCCAGGCCATAACCCTCACAAACCAGCTAAACATCTGACACGACAGACATGAATATCGAAGGACTGATCTCAGACCTGGCCTTTATCCTCCTGCTCGGAGCGGCCGTCACCATCCTCTTCAAATGGATAAAGCAGCCCGTCGTGCTCGGCTATATCGTCGCCGGTTTTCTCGCGAGCCCCCATTTCACCTACCTGCCGTCGGTGACGACCGAGAGCAACATCGACTTCTGGGCACAGATCGGCATCGTCGTGCTGCTCTTCTCGCTCGGTCTCGAATTCAGCTTCAGGAAACTCGTCAATTCGGGCGGCTCGGCCATCGTCACGGCCCTCATCATCGTCACGGGCATGATGGGCGCCGGCTATGCCATAGGCCATGTGCTTGACTTCAACTATATCAACAGTCTCTTCCTCGGCGGCATGCTGTCGATGTCGTCGACGACCATAATCATCAAGGCTTTCAACGACCTGGGGCTGAGACAGCAGAAGTTTGCCTCGCAGGTGCTGGCCGTGCTCATCGTCGAAGACCTCTTCGCCGTGGTGATGATGGTGATACTGTCGTCAATCGCCGTCAACAACAGCGTCGAGGGCGTCGAGATGCTCTACAGCATCGGCAAACTCATCTTCTTCCTCGTAATCTGGTTTCTCACGGGCGTCTACATACTGCCGAGCCTGCTCAACCGCTGGCGCCGCTTCCTCAACAACGAGACACTGCTGATCGTCTCGATGGGGCTTTGCCTCGGCATGGCCGTCTTCTCGGTCTACTGCGGCTTCTCGCTCGCCCTCGGGGCGTTCGTGATGGGTTCGGTGCTCGCCGGCACAAGCTACGCCGAGCGCATCGAGAGCGTCGTCACCCCCGTCAAAGACCTCTTCGGGTCGGTGTTCTTCATCTCGGTGGGCATGATGGTGCGTCCCGACATACTCGCCGAATACTGGTGGCCGATACTCATCCTGTCGGCTGTCGTCATCGTCGGCATGATAGTCTTCGGCACCTTCGGCATGCTCGTCACCGGCCAGACACTCAAGGTCGCGATACAGTCGGGCTTCTCGCTCACACAGATAGGCGAGTTTGCCTTCATCATCGCCACTCTCGGCATGAGCCTCGGCGTGCTCAGGCCGACACTCTACCCCATCGTCGTGGCCGTGTCGGTCATCACGACTTTCCTCACGCCTTATTTCATCAAGATGGCCCTGCCGGCCTATAATCTGGTCGAACGCCATCTGCCGGGCAAGCTGCGCTTCCTCATCGACCGCTACCAGAAAGAGGCGTCGAAAGACAACGCCGGCGGCAACCCCTGGCACGAGACCATCGCCAAATATCTGTGGCCCACCGTGGTCTACGCCATCATCCTCATCGGCATCGTCATCGTCTGCCAGCGCTATCTGCGCCCGTGGCTCGACGGCATCGCCGGCGACTGGGCCAATTTCATCTTCGTTCTGACGACAGTGGCGCTGATGTCGCCCTTCCTTATGGTGATGATGACGCCGCTGACGCGCTACGGCAACGCCGGGGGCGGTCACGCCAACAACATACCGCGCCTGGTGATAACCATCTTCCGCTATGTCATCGCCCTGGGCTTCGTCTACTACACCGTCACGACGGCCTATTCGGCCAAAGTCGGCGCCTGGGCGTCGCTGGTCATCATCCTTGTGATAGCGCTCGTTTTCTCACACAAGCTGCGCAGCCGCATGTCGCGCATGGAATCGAAATTCTTCGATAACCTCAATGAACGCGAGCTGCGCCGCAGCGGCAAGAAAAACAATGTCGTCAACGACCTCCATCAGGCCTTCATGACCGTCGGCGCAGGATGCCGCTTCGTCGGCGAGCGGCTGGCCGACTCGAACCTGCGCCACCGCTTCGGCGTAAACGTCGTCAGCATCCAGCGCGGACAGAACATCATACCCATCCCCGGCGGCAACAACCGCCTCTTTCCCGGCGACGTCATCGGCGTCATCGGCACAGACGAACAGCTCGAAGCGCTCCTGCCGTCAATCGAGGCCGAACTGCCTCCCGAGAGCGGCGTGAGACCCGAAATCAGGCTCACGAGCATACTGCTGTCAGAGTCGTCGCCGCTTGTCGACCGCACACCCCTGTCATCGTCGCTGCGCGACAACTACAGCGCGATTGTCGTGGCCGTTCACCGCGGCGACGAGTTCATCGACTCAAACCCCAACCTTGTCTTCAGGCCCGGCGACATAATCTGGGCCGTCGGAGACGTCAAGAAACTAAACACCCTCAAATAAGCCAACAAATATCAAACCAATCATTATGAGCGACCAAAGATACAACATGCGCGGTGTCTCGGCATCGAAAGAAGACGTCCACAATGCTATTAAAAATGTCGACAAAGGCATTTTCCCCGGAGCATTCTGCAAGATCATCCCCGACATACTCGGCGGCGACAAAGAGTACTGCAACATAATGCACGCCGACGGCGCGGGCACAAAATCGTCACTCGCGTATGCCTACTGGCGCGAGACCGGCGACATGTCGGTGTGGAAAGGCATCGCCCAGGACGCGCTGATAATGAATATCGACGACCTGCTCTGCGTCGGCGCCACCGACGGCATACTCCTGTCGTCGACAATAGGCCGTAACAAAAACCTCATACCCGGCGAAGTCATCTCGGCCATCATCAACGGCACCGAGGAACTCCTCGCCGAGCTGCGCGCACTCGGCGTCGGCATCTGGTCGACCGGCGGCGAGACCGCCGACGTGGGCGACCTCGTGCGCACGATCATCGTCGACAGCACCGTCACCTGCCGCATGCGCCGCGACCGCGTCATCGACAACTCGAACATCAAGGCCGGCGACGTCATCGTAGGCCTCTCGTCATACGGCAGGGCTACCTACGAAAAAGAATACAACGGCGGCATGGGCAGCAACGGCCTGACATCGGCCCGCCACGACGTGTTCGCCAAATACATCGTCGAGAAATATCCCGAGACATTCGACGCGGCCATACCTTATGAGCTCGTCTACTCGGGCAGCCGCCATCTCACCGACGCCGTCGACGGCACAGACCTCGACGCCGGCAAACTCGTTCTCTCGCCCACCCGCACATATGCCCCTGTCATAAAGACGATGCTCGACCGCATACGTCCGGCAATCGACGGCATGATACACTGCTCGGGCGGCGCACAGACAAAGATTCTGAACTTCATCGGCAATCTCCACGTTATTAAAGACAACCTCTTTGACGTGCCGCCGCTGTTCGACCTCATACAGCGCGAGTCAAAGACCGACTGGAAAGAAATGTATAAAGTCTTTAACATGGGTCATCGCATGGAAATATATCTTGATCCCGCCTACGCCGACGAAGCCATCGCCATCAGCCGCTCGTATGGCATAGACGCCCGCGTCATCGGCCGTGTCGAGGCCTCTGACAGCCGCCGCCTGACTATCGTGTCAGACAAAGGCACATTTGAATATCAGTAACCCCCGTCATCGTGAAATATCCGGCTCTCATATCGCTATACCCGCTTCTGCTCTTCATCGCCGCTGCCTGCGGCGGCAAAAGCGCGACGTCTGACAGCCGGGACGACGCATCGCCCGACAGCAGCGGCGTCGTGGCCGCCGATTCGGCCATGATGTCACTCGAGCTGCCCGACGATACCCTGCGCGCCGTCACTCTCTACGGTCCGACATCATATTTCATCTACCGCGGACAGCCGATGGGATACGACTATACCCTCGTCAGCGAGCTCGCCGAAGACTGCGGCCTCGTCCTCGACCTCAAGGTCGCCAACAGTCTGTCGGCGGCAGTCGCCATGCTCGACTCGGGCAAAGTCGACCTGATAGCCTACGATGTGCCGATAACGAGCCACTATAAACAGTTTGTGCTCCCCTGCGGCCCCGAGACATACACGACACAGATGCTCGTGCAGAACAAGGTCAAAGGACGCGCCCCGGTAACCGACGTCACCGAGCTTGTCGGCAAGGAAGTCTATGTCATCGACGACACGAAATATCAGCGCCGACTCGAGAACCTCAACGAAGAACTCGCCGGAGGCATAGACATCAGAACCGTCAGCGGCGACTCTGCAACCGCCGAAGACCTCATAGCCGAAGTCTACTCGGGCGAAATACCGATGACTGTCGTCGACAGTGACATCGCGCGCCTCAACGAGACATATTATCACGGACTCGACATCTCGACGCCGGTGAGCATGCCGCAAAGGGCATCATGGGCCGTAGCACCGGGCAAAGACGGGCTGGCCGAATCGATAAACACGTGGTTTGCACGCGAGACTCCCCGCTCGACAAGCGACGAACTGTTAAAGCGCTACTTCGAGATGAGCAAGGTCGAACCCTACAAGGCTTTCGACTTCTCGAAAGGCTATATCTCGAAATATGACAATATATTCAAGAAATATGCCGGCGCCGCCGGCTGGGACTGGCGCATGCTCGCGGCCCAGTCATACGTCGAAAGCCGCTTCAACCCAAAGGCTATGTCATGGGTCGGCGCCCGCGGCCTCATGCAGATCATGCCATCGACAGCACGAGGCTACGGCTATAAGGTCGGCCAGCTGTCAAACCCTGAGACAAGTGTGCGCATCGCCGCCAGACTCAACAAAGACATCGACAGGTATCTCATGGATCTCGTGCCCAACGACAACGAACGCATAAAATTCGCCATCGCGGCCTATAACTGCGGCATAGCCCACATCTATGACGCCATCGCGCTCGCAAAAAAATATGGCCTCGACCCGCAGAAATGGGACGGCAACGTCGAGAAAGCCCTGCTCATGAAATCAAATCCGCGATACTACAACGACCCCGTCGTGAAATACGGCTATGCCAGAGGCTCCGAGACATCGGCCTATGTCAAACAGATCATGCGGTTCTACCAGAACGCTGTCCGCGAGATACCGGCATGAGGCAATGCACAATGCTCAATTCACAATGCACAATGCACAATGCACAATGCACAATCAAAACTCAAAATTCATCTTTCACAATCAAAACTCAAAATTCATCTTTCACAATCAAACCAATAAGACCAATTCATCCATTCTAAATTAATATCGTATGAAAAAAAACTTTTTAACCGTCGCTCTCATCTGCACACTCTGCGGCGCACTGACACTCCCCTCGTGTATCGGCAGCTTCGGCCTCACCAACAAGCTTCTGACATGGAACCGCCACATCGACAACAAATTTGTCAACGAACTCGTGTTCTTTGCTTTCTGGATTCTTCCCGTCTATGAAGTATCGGGTCTGGCCGACCTCCTTGTGCTCAACAGCATCGAATTCTGGAGCGGCTCAAATCCTGTCGCCAAAGGCAAAAAGGTCATCAACGGCAATGACGGCCGCTATCTCGTCGAGTGCGACGGCAAAGGCTATACCATCACAAGCGAAAACGACGGCTCGGTCGCACGTCTTGACTTCAACGAAAACGAACGCTCATGGAGCTATACCGTCAACGGCGAGAGCCACACTCTCTTCACCTTCGTCGACGACACCCATGTCAGAATGCCCGGCGCCGACGGCTCGTTCATGACAGTCGAACTCTCTGACAACGGCGTCCTCGCCTATCAGCAGAGCGTCATGGGCACCACCCTGGCAATGAGATAATCCCTCCGACGGATAAGACATCAAGATCACTAAGGTCATTAAGGTCGTCGCGACACGACTTTAATGACCTTAATGACTTTATTGTCATTATCCCGTCTCTTTGTGGTTCTCGCAAATTTTGGCTAATTTTGCAGTATGAATTTTGCTAAAATACGTCAGTCGGTCAAACCATGGATGCTGCCGATCGCGATGCTCGGCGGCGTGCTGTTCCACGACTTCATCGACAGGATACAGTTTCTCGCTCCCTACCTTATCTTTGTGATGCTGCTCATCACATACTGTCGTGTCAAACCTAAAGAATTTAAAGTCACGGCGCTGTCATGGGGGCTGCTGAGTGTGCAGATCGGCGCCGCCATCGTCTCGTATATCGCTTTGGCACCATTCAGCATCGACCTTGCCCAGGGCACGCTGATATGTTTTCTCTGTCCCACGGCGACCGCCGCGCCCGTCATCACGGGCATGCTTGGAGGCAGCGTGCCGCGACTGGCGACATTCTCGATTATCTCAAACGTTTCGGTCGCCATACTCGCTCCGATGCTCTTCAGCATCATCGGCTCCAATGGCTCTGAAATGACATTTATCGACGGTTTCCTGACCATCGCCGCCAAAGTCGGGCCGCTGATCATCGCTCCGCTCGCGCTGGCATTCCTGCTGCTTGCCGCAGCGCCTAAAGTACACCACACCATAGCGACACACCAGTCGCTGTCGTTCTACATCTGGGCCGTCTCGCTCTTTATCGTCGTCGGACGCGCAGTCAGCTTCGTCCTCGCCGAACCCGCAGACAAGATTCCCGAGATGATAGGTCTCGCAGTGCTGTCGCTCGCCGCCTGTCTGCTCCAATTCGCCGTCGGCAGAAAGATCGGAGGTGCCTGCGGCGACAAAATCGCCGGCGCCCAGGGTCTTGGCCAAAAGAATACCGTCCTCGCTATATGGATGTCACTGACATACCTCAACCCGATATCGTCTGTCGCTCCGGCGGCCTATATCGCCTGGCAGAACACCATCAACTCATACCAGCTGTACCGCAAGACCCGACAAATCAAATCAGCCGGACAAAACCGATAAACTTTATCGTCCACCACGCGTTAAAAATATAAAATGAATCATCATGAACAGCATGTTTGAAATACTCATGGGACTGCCGTTGTTCAGAGGCGTCACTCATGAACGCATGGCCGAAACTGTCGGAATGGCCAAATTCCACTTCCTGAAATATCTCCACGGCGAAGAAATCGTCGCCGCCGGCTCACCCTGCACCCACATAAAATTCATCATATCTGGAAGCGCCCGCTCGACCATAGTCAATTCCGACGGACGATTCAGCGTCAGCCAGACCTTGGCCGCACCCGACGTCATTGCCCCCGACTTCCTCTTCGGCAAAGCGACAGACTATCCCTGCACGGTCGTCGCCGACCAACCGGCAGGCATTCTGCAAATCGCCAAAAGCGACTATATCAAGATTTTGAACAGCGACCCCATCTTCATGTTCAATTTTCTCAATCTCCTGTCGATGAACGCGCAGAAAGCTGTCGACGGTGTTCTGGCGCTGACAACGGGAAGCACCGAGGAACGTATCGCGTTCTGGATAATCGCACTGACCCAACCGGGCGGACGCGACATCACTCTCAGCTGCCGCCAACGCGACCTATACTCTTTCTTCGGCGTACAGCGCTCATCGTTTATCGCCACTCTCGACGATATGAAAAGCCGCGGAATCATAGACTACAACCAGAACGAAATCCGCATAAACGACCGCCGTCATCTCCTCGACCTGCTTCACACCGACAACGACATCATAGAATGATCTCACACGGTTAAATATAACACATATTTTAACTTAATAAAGCCTTTATGTTTTGATTCATTGTTAAATACACACAGCCAAATTAAGTTAAAATATAAGACGCAACCCCCACTTTTAACACTCTTTACTGGCCTCTGTCACAAAAAAGAAATATCTTTGCAGCACACGCGCGGGATATGCCGAGATATCTTATCATATTAACATTAGTCATGCTGTCACTGACGGCAGGCGCCACACCGATGCCCAAAAACGTCGATGACGCGATTTTCATGCTTGACAGCATGCTTGACAACCGAAACCTGTCTGCAACCAAAAAGAAAGCGACAATCGACAGCATCCGCCTGACTCTCAAAGACAGAAAGCAAATACCGGCCGAATCGCTCGAACAGCTCGGAGACCTCTACCGACGTATACACCTCGATTCGGCCATAAGCTGCTACAGGAAGGCGCTCGCCATCACACCCGGCACCAAAGCCAACCGCATCAAAATGAAAATCAGTGCATTGCTGCCGGTCAAGGGCATGATATACGAAGCCATGAAGATGCGCCGGGCCATCAACCGCGACAGTATCGCCAGAGATGACATAATACTCTATTATGACAGCGGATTTGACCTGTACCAGTATATCGTAGCCTTTTATCCAGAAGGACCCGAGCGCAACAGCTATCTCGCCGAATCATACATCTGCAACGACTCACTTCTCAAATATCTGCCTCGCGAATCGCCTCATTATAAATATCATTCGGCAGTCAGACACTTTGCCGACAAAGACTACACCGCCGCCATCGCCTCGCTAAGCGACGCCATGGGACGCCTCGATTTCGGGGACAACCTGTTTGCCAGAGCCACCAATCTCATGTCGCAATGTTATGAAGCCACTGACCGCAAGCCCGAAACGCTTTTTTATCTGACACTCTCGGCGGCAAGCGACCTTGCCGCCGGCACCAAAGAGGCCACATCGCTGCAAAATCTCAGCAACGAGCTGTATAACAGAGGCGACGTCGACCGCGCCTACCGCTACCTTATGGCCGCCCTCGACAACTCAATCGAGTCAGGGTCGGGCATCCGCACCATCGAGAGCGCCCGGGCGCTGCCCATCATCGCCAAATCTTTTGACCTCAAGGATTCTCAGAGCCACCGGCAGCTGATCGTGCTGATAATCATACTTTCGGCGGCCATCATCACCTGCGTCGCACTGCTCGCCTTCAACTACCGCTCACGCAAAAAAATGCAGCGCCTGCAGACCGATCTGGCCACTTCAAACGCAACCAAAGACAAGTATATCACCCAGGTACTTGCACTCTGCTCGTCATATGTCGACCAGCTCGAAGACTTCAACCGTCTTGCGGTCAGAAAAATCAAGGCAGGTCAGGTACAGGATTTCTATGAAATGGTCGAATCAGGCAAGATTCTGCAAAGCAAAACCGAGAAATTCCTCGCTAAATTCGACGAGGCATTTCTCAGCATCTACCCCGGTTTTGTCGACAAACTCAACAAGCTCTTTCTGCCCGACCGCCGCATAACGCCGCCCAATGCCAAAAGCCTCACACCCGAGATACGTATCCTCGCGTTCATGCGTCTCGGCATCGACGACTGCGCCCGCATCGCCAAATTTCTCGGCCTTTCGGTCAACACGGTCTATACATACCGCAACAAACTCAAAAGCCGGGCCGCCGACCGCGATAATTTCGAAGAAGACATCATGAAAATCGGTAATTTTAACTTAAAATAGAACTTATATTTTTGACCTGTATATTTATTGAAAAAACTTTGGTCTACTGCACTTTAAGTTAAAATATATTTTATATTTATTTATATTTGAATCTAAATATGCCGATAGCGCGCGCGATAGCATATTAATTTTGCCACTGTAAATAATTATTCAGGTCCAAGACAAACCAAAGGTTTTAATCAGGATTCAAATATAAGTAAAAAAGTATTATCAAATGGTTTTAGGTATTTAGTGTTAGATACACAACAAAAAAGGTTCTGTCGTGATGATAGAACCTTTTTGTTTATTGTCTGTCTGCTCAAAACATTTTTCGCTCGAAGGCATCGATATAACTCCCGGGGGTCGCGTTATAGATATTGACTCCGGCGCAACGGGAATAGCGCGCGATGCGGTGATAGCTCTCGAAGGCCACGCGGAAGCTCTCGAGAATCTGATGCAGACGGTAAGTCTTGTATTCGTTGACGACACGTTTTTTCTCGTCGTCGTTCTCTTTATAAAAATGTGGCTGTACCGACACCACCTCGTTGTCTTCGGTGACCCATATCGACTGGAGCCACGAATGGTCGGCTCCGGCAATATAAATATCCTTGAATCCGGCCCCGATGGCGGTCATGATCGCAGGTATCAACACATTGCGCGGACGTGGCATTGCAAGCCCGCTGCGGTATGCGAGGGTCTCGAGCCACTGCCAGCCTTCGACACCGACGGCGTTGAAAGTCTCGACTCTGACATCATGCGGCAACGCGGCCATAGCCAAGACCTTGCGGCGCTGTCGGGCGTCGACATAGAGCGTCATCGGCCAGTCGACCGACGCGAGACGGCGCCACAGAGACGCGACGTTCTTATCATCGCCGTGCTCGAAGAAGTGTGGGTCGGCCAGAATATATCGGCCCGGACGTATCTCGGTGAACTCGTCGGCGAGCGCGGCGAAGTTGACCGCCATTGTCGGCATTTCCTTCAAGTCATCCAGGCGCTCGGCAATCGTCTTGCGCAGCGACGGGCCGTTGGCGAGAATAACCAGCGGACGCGAGGCGGCCTCCGGTGCCCGGCTGACCGTCGGTCGCCGCGACAGCAGCGCCATCTTGACAAGGCTTTTCAGCGACGCTCCGGCCGTCGAGAAGGCCTCAGAGACTTTCATCGTCATATATGTGGGTTTTGAGATATTCGGTCACAGGCGTGGCCGCGAATCCGCGGGAACGCAGTTTTTCGCTCGAAAAAGTCCTGTTTGCGGTCATCTGAGTGTAAAAATCCTTACCGAAGAAAAGCCTGAAAATCTTAGGGGGCACCGCAAACAGACGCTTCTGACTGATACGCCCAGACAGCGCGTCGGCAAACCCGATCATTGTCGGGTCGCAGCCGTCAGTGACGTTAAAAGCCTCGCCTGTGCCAAGGGTCAGCCCGATAGCCTGCCCGAGGTCAGAGGCATGGATAAAACTCTGACGGGCCTCATTGCCTTTTATATCGACAAAAACGCCGCGATAGATGCTCTCGGCCATGCGCCTGGGCAGACCGTTCATGCCCGTGCTGACGATGTGGCCGCAGCGCAACAGGGTCGGCGCGAGGCCGCGGGCACGGCATTCCTCAATAAACGCCGCCTCGGCACGACATGCGTCAGAATCTCCGGCGAGCGGAGCCAGTTCGTTGAAACCGTCACCCTCGGCAACAGCATATACATCTGTCGTCGAAATCATTACGGCATAGTCAGTTGTCTCGCCCGCAATCTCGGTCAAGGCATAATCTGCGAGTGCACGCCTTATGAACGGCATGACAAACTCACGTCCGGGCGCGCACACATAAATCTCTTTTTCGTCGCGATCATTCATAGCTTGTGAGCAAATTTAGGCAAAAAAACGGCTTTCAAGCTAACTCTTACATTGTTTTTATATAAATTTGCATTTCATTTCAACCGCAACGCAGTGATCAGATTAAAATGAGTGAGAGCAAACCGATAAAAATCGACCTCGACGCCGTCATCGCCGAACGTCTCGGCGACAAGGGACGCCGCATACCGCGTCCGGTCGTCTCGTGGCTCAAGAAACTCATCTGTCAGGACCGGCTCAACTATCTGCTTGAGCATAACTTCCCGCGCACAGGCGCTGATTTCTGCGACGGCGTCTTTGATGACCTCAACATCAGGATTGACGTCCGCGGTCTCGAAAATCTGCCGCCTGCCGGCACCGACCGGCTCATAATCGTCTGCAACCACCCGTTGGGCGGTCTCGACGGCATGGCGCTCATCTCACTGTTCACGCGCATCTACGGCAAAGGGGTCAGATTTCTTGTCAATGACCTGCTTATGGCCGTCAAACCTCTCGAAAACTGCTTTATACCTATTAACAAACATGGCGCACAGAGCCGTCGCTCAATCGTCGAGATTGACACGCTGCTCGCCGGCGACCAGCCGGTAATAATCTTCCCCGCAGGCCTTTGCTCGCGCCGCCAGAACGGCGTCATCCGCGATCTCACATGGCACAAGATGTTCGTCGCCAAGGCCATGGAATTCAAGCGCGACATACTGCCTGTTTATTTCAACGGCTGCGATTCAAACACCTTCTACCGCTTCGCCGGGCTGCGGAAAAAACTCGGCATCAGATTCAATCTCGAGATGATACTGCTGCCCCGCGAGGTCTTCAAGTCAGAGGGTAAGACATTCGAGATAATCTGCGGATCTCCCATAAGCCACCTCGCTCTCGCCGACGGAGGCGACCCGCAAGGCAAAGCCATGGAAATCAAAGACATCGTTTACAACCTCAAAGACAGTAGCGCCAATGAACGAAAAGATAATTGACCCGGTTGACGTTGACATCATCGAAGCCGAGCTCAAACCCGAATATTTTCTCCGCAAGACCAACAAAGGCAACAACGACATCTATGTCATCACAGCCGAGAACTGCCCCGGGGTGATGCGCGAGATCGGACGTCTGCGCGAAATCTCATTCCGTCTCGCCGGAGGCGGCACCGGCCTCGAATGTGACATCGACCGCTTCGACACGATGACTCCGCCCTGCAAACAGCTCATTGTCTGGGACCCTGACAGCAAACTCATCCTCGGCGGCTACCGTTTTATCTGCGGGCGCGACATCGTCATCGAGAACGGCTCACCGCGCATCGCCACGAGCCACATGTTCAGATTCTCGCCTGAGTTTATCAGCGACTATCTGCCATACACCATCGAGCTGGGACGCTCGTTCGTGCGGCCCGAATACCAGTCGTCGCGCGCCGGCGCAAAAGCCATATACACGCTCGACAACCTCTGGGACGGCCTCGGCTCGCTCACCGTCATACACCCCGACATGAAATATCTCTTCGGCAAAGTGACGATGTATCCCAGCTATACGGCCGAATGTCGCGACATGATACTCTACTTCCTCAACAAACACTTCCCCGACCCCGACCGTCTCGTCACCCCGATCACCCCCCTCGAGACCGGCGCCGACAGCGACGCTCTTGCACGGCTCTTCACCGGCGATGACTTCAAATCAGACTATAAGATACTCAACACCGAGATACGCCGCCACGGCGACAACATCCCGCCGCTGGTCAACGCCTACATGAGCCTGTCGCCGACGATGCGCATGTTCGGCACAGCCGTCAACGACGAATTCGGCAACGTCGAGGAGAGCGGCATCTTCCTCGCCATCTCTGAAATCCTCGAAGAAAAAAAACAGCGCCACATCGACACCTTCCACCCCGACGACAAAGGCGCAAAGAATGCTTGAGAATCAAGCAGAATTGTCTTATTTGTTTACGAATACAGGCTCAAGGATCGAGAGGTCGAGGGCATTCTCAATCTTTGATATCGTCTCAATCGAGAGGTTTTCGGTGCCTTTCAATACTCGAGAGATATATTGTTGAGAGCAACCCATGCGCTCAGCTACCGACTTCTGTGTCAGCCCGAGTTCCTCCATCTTGTCGAGCATCATCATGGCTATATGCTGCGAATAGCGAAGCCATTCCTTGTTGACGATGCGCCACTCGGCATTCTCCCGCCATTTGGATGGGCTTGCGCTCTGATGCCGTTTGAGATTGTTTATAATATTTTCCTTCGTTTTCATAGCCGTATTCTTTAGCCGATTTCGGTGAGATAATCCTGAAAAGAGTCCATATCAACAATATTATTGTCAAGCAGATAACGACGAACTTGCTCCATTTTAGCGAGTTCAGTAAGTGTATGCTCACGTTCCTGCATGGTTCTTGTCAACTTGATGGCTCCTCCCGTAATAATATAAATTCCCGGGTCGAGTTTTATTGCATAGATTCGTAGCCACGAGGCATGGCCGGGCGTGTTCTTCAATCTTGCTTTTTCTTTGCCAAGGAGCATTTCAGTCATGCGCTGATTCTCCAATGGTCTGAAAATCCGGTCTAAATTTGCATCGGGAGATATGTCCAATATTAGACATTGAAGCCTCTCGCTATCCTCGATGGTGTCATATATCGCCTGATTGACGTCAGTTATCTTGAAGTATGCCGCCAAATCTCCAATATTCCGTTTGAAGAATGAACGAAGCCATGTGACATCATTCCATTGCCCGAAAACGGTGTCAAGCACATTGTCAAGGCAGTTATCATATCTTACCGCCCAGAGATTGCCGTTTTCAGTTATCTGATCGAATTCCATGTCTTGACTCTTTTCTGCAAAGGTAATCATCTTTTTTCAATTATACAACTTAACAGTTGTATTTGTTCAAAAATATGATTAAGCTCATGAACCCACACCTATATATATACACAGCACCAGCGGCGCCGGGGGCGCCGCTGGTGTCGGGTTATGGGATTTCTGTGTCAGAGCTTAAAGCTGTGAGTCGGGGTCGAGGTTGGCTTTCTCGATGTCCTTGAAGTAGCGGTAGGTCGAGACCTTGAGCTCTGCGCAGGCGTCTTCGTCAGCGACGATGAGCGCTTTGGCATGGAGCTGCAGGGCCGAGATTGTCCACATCTGCGAGATGCCGCCTTCGACACCGTGATGGAGGGCGCGGGCCTTGTTATAGCCGTTGACGATGAGCAGCACGCTCTTGGCGCTCATGATAGTGCCGACACCGACAGTGAGGGCTGTCTTGGGCACGAGGTCGACGTTGTTCTCGAAGAAGCGTGAGTTGGCGATGATAGTGTCCTGGGTGAGAGTCTTCATGCGGGTCTTCGATGTCAGAGACGAACCGGGCTCGTTGAAGGCGATATGACCGTCGGGACCCACACCGCCGAGGAAGAGGTCGATGCCGCCGTAAGAGGCGATCTTCTCTTCATAGCGACGGCACTCTTCAGCGGGGTCGGCGGCGTTGCCGTTGAGGATGTTGACATTCTCGGGCAGGATGTCGATCTGGTTGAAGAAGTTGGTCCACATGAACGTGTAGTAGCTCTGCTCGTGGTCGCGGGGTATGCCGCAGTATTCGTCCATGTTGAATGTCACGACATTCTTGAACGACACCTTGCCCTCTTTGTTGAGCTTGATAAGGTGGCGGTACATGCCCAGGGGCGAGCTGCCTGTCGGACAGCCGAGAACGAAGGGCTTATCGGGAGTAGGACACGCTTCGTTGATACGGGCTGCCACGTAGTTTGCCGCCCAGCGTGAAACCTCGTCATAATTCTTTTCGATAATCAGTCTCATGATGATTAAATTTTATAGTGGGTTAATATAGTTGTTCTGACTGCAAAAGTAACAAAATTTACCCGTATAGCAGCCATAGAGGCAATTTATTTTGGTCTTTTCAATATTTAGGCATATCTTTGCCCCGAATTCTAACAAGAGGGGTGCCTCATCGACCGAGGCTGAGATCATACCCTGTGAACTTGACACGGTTAGTACCGTCGAAAGGACTTGTTCATAGTATAGCGCGAATTCAGTTTCACGGCTCAGTCATCGTTCAGGCTGCGGTTACCCCTCGCAAAAGGTCGATTATGGAAGTCTATATCAATCACAAAGCCGTCGACGCCACCGGCGTCGATAATCTCGCGGACCTTCTCGAGCGCGAAGGACTCGCGCAGCCCGGCACCGCCGTGGCGACCGGCAACACGGTCGTGCGCCGCGATTCATGGGCATCGACACCGCTCGAAGAAGGGATGAAACTCACTGTCATCAGAGCTGTCTGCGGCGGATGAGACTCATTGTCATCACACCCGAGACTCCTGTCACGGCCGAGGCCGAAGCCATCATGACGATGCTCGACCGCGGTGTCGAGCGCGTACACCTGCGCCATCCCCGGCTGTCGGCCGACGACGTCGCCACCATCATCGAGGCGATAGACCCGCAGTACCGCGACCGCCTGTCGCTCAACGACTTTCATGAGCTGGCCTCACGCTACGGTTGCGGCATACACCTCAACGGCCGCAATCCCCGCGCGCCTGAAAGATTCGACGGCACCGTCAGCCGCTCATGCCACTCGATAGCCGAAGCCTCGGCAGCGGCACCCATGACCGACTACCGTTTCATAAGCCCGGTCTTCGACAGCATCTCGAAGCAGGGCTACACCGCCGCCTTCACACCCGGCGAACTGCGCCGCGCCTTTGACGACGGCCTCCTCGACGGCGACACGTTTGCCCTCGGAGGCGTCAGCGCCGACACGATGGCGCTGCTGCGCGACACCGGCTTCTCGGGCGCCGCCGTCCTCGGCGCCGCATGGGGCGACGGCAGCCGCGAAGACATCTCACAACGAATCAACCGTTTACTACAATGCTGCAATTCATAACTCACAAAAACGAACGCCACGGCTACCTCGACGGCGCCGAAGCCGCCCTGCGCGGCGGATGCCGCTGGATTCAGCTGCGCATGAAAGACGAGCCCGACGAAAGCGTCATCGCCGCCGGACGTCAGCTCGCCCCGCTTTGCCGCGCCGCCGGAGCCACATTTATCATCGACGACCACGTCGCCCTCGTCGACGCCGTCGGCGCCGACGGCGTCCATCTCGGCAAAAACGACATGCCCGTGGCCGAGGCGCGCCGCATACTCGGAGCCGACAGAATCATCGGCGCCACAGCCAACACCTTCGACGACATCGCCGCAGCCGTGGCCTCCGGTGCCGACTATATCGGCCTCGGCCCATTCCGCTTCACCGAGACGAAGAAGCGCCTCAGCCCCATCCTCGGCCTCGGGGGCTACCGCGACATCATGGCGCGCTGCCGCCGGGCCGGCTACACCATACCCGTCGTTGCCATCGGCGGCATCACGCCCGAAGACATTGAAGCCATAATGGCGACCGGTGTCACCGGCATAGCACTGTCAGGCACGATCTTGTGCGCCGCCGACCCCACCGCCGCGACATCACGGATAATAAACCTCATAAAACACGATATATGAATGATCTGATTATCGGCGGACGCACCTTCACGTCACGCCTGTTTGTCGGAACCGGCAAGTTCCGCTCAAACACAGAAATGGCCGAGGCCATCAGAGCCTCGCAGACCCAGATGGTCACCGTCGCGATGAAACGCATCGACATGGAGAATCCAGAAGACGACATGCTGCGCCACGTCACCGCCGACCATATACAGCTGCTTCCCAACACCTCGGGTGTACGGAATGCCGAAGAAGCCGTGCTCGCCGCACAGCTCGCCCGCGAAGCCTTCGGCACGAACTTCATCAAGCTCGAGATTCATCCCGACCCGAAATACCTGCTTCCCGACCCCGTCGAAACACTCCGTGCAACTGAAGAGCTCGCCCGTCTGGGCTTTGTCGTCCTCCCCTACATCCAGGCCGACCCCGTGCTCTGCAAGCGTCTTGAAGAGGCTGGTGCGGCGACCGTCATGCCCCTTGCCGCGCCTATCGGCACCAACAAAGGCCTCGTCACCCGCGAGCTGCTGTCGATCATCATCGAGCAGAGCAACGTGCCCGTCGTCGTCGACGCCGGTCTCGGCGCGCCCTCACACGCTGCCGAGGCCATGGAGATGGGCGCCGACGCCGTTCTTGTCAACACCGCCATAGCTGTCTCGGGCGACCCCGTCGCCATGGCCGACGCCTTCCGTCTCGCCGTCATCGCCGGACGTCAGGCATATGAAGCCGGCCTCGGCGCCGTCGTGCGCCACGCCGAAGCATCAAGTCCGTTAACCTCATTCCTCGACTGATGTTTTCCGACGAGCTACAGAAATACGACTGGGACGACACCACCGCCGCCATCATGTCGAAGACAGCGGCTGACGTCGACCGCGCCCTCGCCAAAGAGCGCCACACCGTCGACGACTTCATGGCGCTGATATCTCCCGCCGCCGCGCCGCGCCTCGAAGAGATGGCCCGGCTGAGCCGCGCCCTGACGCAGAAACGTTTCGGCAAGACGATATCGATGTATATACCCATGTATATCACCAACTCGTGCACCAACTCGTGTGTCTACTGCGGCTTCAACCGCCACAACAAGATGGAACGAGTAATCCTCACCCCCGGACAGATCAAGGACGAATGCGAGGCCATACGCCGCCTCGGCCCCTTCGAGAACCTGCTTATCGTCACGGGCGAGAACCCGCGTCTGGCCGGCACCGATTATCTCGAGGAGGCCCTGAAGGTCTGCCGTCCCTATTTCAACAACCTCACCATCGAGGTCATGCCCCTCTCGGCCGAAGACTACAGCCGCCTGACACATGCCGGACTCAACGGCGTCGTCTGCTTTCAGGAGACATATAACCGCGCCCGCTACAAAGTCTACCACCCGGCCGGCATGAAGTCTAACTTCGAATGGCGCCTCAACGGCTACGACCGCATGGGCAGCGCCGGCGTCCACAAGATAGGCATGGGTGTGCTCATCGGTCTCGAAGACTGGCGCACCGACGTCACCATGATGGCGCGGCATCTGCTCTACCTGCGCCGCCACTACTGGCGCACGCGTTACAGCGTCAACTTCCCGCGCATGCGTCCGTCAGAAGGCCATTTCCAGCCCAATGTCGTCATGAGCGACCGCGAGCTCGCCCAGCTCACCTTCGCCTTCCGCATCTTCGACCCCGATGTCGACATATCGTTCTCGACGCGCGAGAGTCCCGACTTCCGCAACAACATCGCCACCCTCGGCGTCACGTCGATGAGCGCCGGCTCGAAGACCGACCCGGGAGGCTATACCACATATCCGCAGTCGCTCGAGCAGTTTGCCGTCAGCGACGAGCGCACACCCGCACAGGTCGAGGCCGACATACGCCGTCTCGGCTATGAAGTGGTCTGGAAAGACTGGGATAAAATCTTCGACTGACATGAGCGCATCACGATCAGACGACCGTTATTCACGCCAGACGATGCTGCCCGAAATCGGCATCGAAGGACAGCGCCGTCTCGCCGCAGCCACCGTCGCCGTCATCGGGCTTGGAGGACTCGGCTCGGCCGCGGCGACATATCTCACCGGCGCGGGCGTCGGACGTCTTGTCCTTGTCGACGGCGACACCGTCTCGCTCAGCAACCTGCAGCGTCAGGTGCTGTACACCGAAGACTCTGTCGGCGCCCCCAAAGCCGTGACGGCGGCCGCACGCCTCGCCTCGCAGTCGTCGGCGACACGCTTTGACGTCATAGCCGAAGATCTCTCCGGAGCCAACGCCGACAGCATCGTCGCCGGCTGCGACATCATCGTCGACTGCACCGACAACTATGCGGCCCGCTATCTCATCGACGACGTCTGCGCCCGCCACGGACGCCCTTGGGTCTACGGCTCTATCGGCGCAACCGACGGCCAGCTCGCCGTCTTCAACCATCTGCGCCGCGTCAGATACGCCGACCTTTACCCCGACCGCGAGGCTCTGTGCGCCCTGCCTCGCGTCACAGCCGGTGTCGTCGGCGTCGTTCCCGGCGTCATCGGCACCCTCGAGGCCTCCGAGGCCATAAAAATCATCGCCGGCTTCGGTGACGTCCTTGACGGACGCCTATTCACAATAGATTTCAAATCACTGCAAACACTAATAATAGACATATGAATCACAGTTTTGACGAATACGCCGCCGACTATGACGCATGGTTTCTGGCGAACCCCAACGTACTCCTCTCCGAGGCACGTCTCGTGGCCGCCACCCTCGAGGGTTCGCGGCGGATTCTGTCGGTAGGCTGCGGAAGCGGCCTGTTCGAGAAAATTCTCCGCGACGACTTCGGCATCAGTGTCGAGGACGGCATCGAACCGTCTGAAAGCATGGCCGCCATCGCCCGCAAACGCGGCCTCAACGTCACTGTCGCCACCGCCGAAGAGGCCGACTATGGCGACGGCAGATATGACACCATACTCTTCAACGGAAGCCCGAGCTACATCACAGACCTGGCGTCGGTCGTCGACCGCGTATACAAAGCTCTTCCCGCAGGCGGCCGCATAATACTCATCGACGTGCCCAAAGAGAGCTCTTACGGCATCATGTATAATCTCGCCAAGGCCCTCGGCACGTGGCATCATCCGCTGCTCGAAGGTGTGTATCCGCCCGACCCTTACCCCATCGAATTTGTCAACGCCGCCAACTGGCGCACAACCGGCGAGAAAATCGCCCACCTCGAGCGCGCCGGTTTCACGACGCTGAAATTCATACAGACCCTGACAACCCATCCGCTCTACTCCGAGCGTCAGGCCGAAGAACCCGTCGAAGGCTATGACCGCGGAGACTATGTGGCTGCAATCGGTTTCAAGTCATGACACCCTGGAGCCAAAGCGCCTGGGAGGCAGCCCTCCCGGTCTACCGTCAGATACTGACGCTGCCTTTTGTCAGAGAGCTTGCCGCGGGGACGCTCGACCGCGAACGTTTCGCCTTCTATCTCGGCCAGGACTCCCTCTACCTCGACGTCTACTCGCGCGTGCTCGCCCACACGGCCTCGCGCCTCGCCAGCAAAGACCACGTCGAGAGTTTCCTGCGTTTTGCCCTTGACGGCGTCGAAGTCGAGCGTGCGATGCACTCGACCTTTCTCAAGGGCGACAAACCCCGCGAGATGACGCCGGCGTGCCTGCTCTACACATCGGTGCTCCGCGCCGCCGGTGCGTCGCCCGTCGAAGTCGAGGCAGCCTCGGTGCTGCCCTGTTTCTGGATTTATCAGGAAGTCGGACGCAGCATACTGTCGCAGGCCGATCTCGGCACCAACCCCTACTCGCAATGGATCTCGACCTATGCCGACCCGACATTCGCCGCCTCGACAGCACGCGCCATCACCATCTGCGACGAACTCGCCGCCGGCACCACCGACGACATCCGACGCGCCATGACAGACATCTTCGTCCGCTGCGCCAAAATGGAATGGCTCTTCTGGCACAGCGCCTACACACTCGAAAAATGGAAAATATGACCCAGCAATTCACATACCGCCGCTGCCTCACCATCGCCGGCAGCGACCCCAGCGGAGGCGCCGGCCTGCAGGCCGACCTCAAGACCTTTTCGGCTCTCGGATGCTACGGCATGAGCGCCATCGTCGCCGTTGTCGACGAGAATACCGTCGGCGTCACCGACGTACATCCCATCCCCGTCGACTTCGTCAGCGGTCAGATCAGATCATGCCTCGACGACATCGGAGCCGACGCCGTCAAGATCGGCATGCTCCACTCGTCAGAGCTGATTATCGCCGTGCGCGACACTCTCGCCGGCTACGACATACCCGGCGGCATCGTCCTCGATCCCGTCATGGTCGCCACATCCGGCGACCCGCTGCTGCGCAGCGACGCCATAGCCACACTGCGCGACTGCCTCATCCCCGCCGCACGCGTCATCACGCCCAACATTCCCGAGGCCGAGATACTCCTCGGCAGCCGTCTGACAGGCCAGTCGCAGCTTCCCGACGCCGCACGGCGCCTCTCGCAGGACGGACGCGTCTCGGTGCTCCTCAAAGCCGGACATCTCACAGACGACACCCTGACCGACATCTTCTATAACGCCGAAGACGACACCGTCACCGAACTCTCATCGCCGCGTCTCGACACCGTCAACACCCACGGCACAGGATGCACCCTCTCGTCGGCCGTCGCCGCACATCTCGCACAAGGCCTGTCGCTGACCGACGCCGTCGTCGCCGCCAAAGAGTATATAACCGCCGCCATCACCGCCGGCGCACGCTATAAAATCGGACACGGCCACGGCCCCGTACACCACTTTCACGCCCTCTGGGATGGCATAAAAACAAAAAATCACGTAAAAAATGTGTGAGCCGACACATTTTCCGTGATTTTTAACGCTTTTTTCTGAAATTTATATTATCTTTGTACGTCAATTCATACAAAGGCTAATAAAGCAACCACAATTAAATAAGTGAATCATAGGTTAGAGATGCGATGGCTCGTGAGAGTAGTCGCATTTATTATTTCCGTACATGTTTCTTCTTCCTGTCATTATGAATCTTGATGCCGAAGATGATGACAGAGCACACAGTCGTGATGACATTGGTGATGACAAGAGGAATGTTTGACGACAGGATGCCGTTGACGACAAAAAACACACTGCCCAGACCGAGCATGATGAACGTCGGCAAAGCGATGCCGTCAGTGTCGCGCGTGCGCATCGTCACAATCGCCTGGGGCATATAACCCAGTATCATGCAGACACTCGCCAGATAACCGATAATATCCTGTAATGGCATAATTGATGAAGTTTTTTATAATATGATTACTTAATATAATTAGAAAAGAACGCCCCCTGCGGTGAATGACCGCAGGAGGCGTCGCGGATTATTCGTTCAGTTTATTTCGACTCTTCGATCGTGCAGATGCTGACGCGGTTCCATGAAGGCTCGCTGAACATCTCGCCGATACCCTGGCCCGATGCATCAATGCGCGAGGCTGCGATCTTGTAGCGGCTTACGAGAGCGTTCTTGACAGACTCGGCTCGTTTGGCAGCCAGCTTGACATTGAAGTCATAATTGCCGTCGGGCGACGCATAGCCCTTGACAATGACCTTTGCCTGAGGATGATTCTTCAGATAATCGGCAATCATCTCGACATTGGGCTGCTGGTCGGCGGTGATGACAGCCGAACCGATACGGAAGAACACATATCTTACCGAGCTGAGGTTATTCGACACCTCCTTGACCACTTCGGGTTTGCGGTTACGGCATGAATCAAGCTGAGCCTCAAGACCCGCAGTCTTTGCCTGGAGAGCGCCGACAGTGGCGTCGCTCGACGCAAGGGCGGCACGCAGGTCGTTGACCTGATTGTTGAGAGCGTCGACCTCAGACTGATTGTAGGGCCGCACACACTCAAAACCGCCGCCGAAGCGGTAACGTATGCCCGCCGTGATATTGAAAGTAGCATTGTTGATAGAATAGCCTGCGGAAGTCTGCTCCCAGTCGGTGCCGTAAGTATCACCGCCGGTCATGTTCCACATCACCGAAGGCTCGATGCCCACGGTCAGATTGTCTGTGACATTGAAGTCAAACTCGAGACCGACCTTAGTTGCGAAATAGTTCCAGTCGCCGACCTCAAAATCGCCCACGACATTATGGATATAATCGTGCCCCCAGCCTGCACCGGCCTTGGCCTGGATTGTGAACGGACGCGTCTCGCAATTATATCCGCCGAAGAGATTGAACAGGTCGACACGGCCATAGACACCGACATAAGAATTGTCGAATGCCGTCGAACTGTGGATACGGCCTTTCCAGTTAGAAGTATTGATGCCGAACAGCGACTCGACACCGACAGCAAACGTCGGCGTAATCTGCTTGTCAAGAGTCAGACCCACAACAGGGCGCATTGACTTGAAAAACGGGTTATGGCTCATCGGAGTTGTCACACCGCCGTTGACGCCGATAGACCAGTTATTGAAAAACGGCTGTTCCTCGACGGCCTGGGCAGAGGCAGACAGAACGACAGCCGCAGCGGCTGCTAATAAAACGTACTTTTTCATATCATTCTTTGAGTTTAAATTAGCGCGGCAAATTTAGAGCAAATCCGCCGACGAAAAATCATTATTTTAACAAATTAAACTTAAATTAAATTAATCAAAGCATCTCTTTTAATGAATACACAAATCTAACACCCCTGCGACACCCAAAGTTTATCGCCGACCACAGCTTTAACATCATTACATAATTACAATCGTGATTTACAGTAAATTATACAAACCATACACAATCGCATCCCTTTTACACAAAAACAAACACAAAAAAACCGTCAAAAAAATTTGTCATATAAAATAAAACCCCTAAATTTGCAGTCGCAAACCGCAACAAAGACTCCGTAGCTCAGTTGGTAGAGCAACTGACTCTTAATCAGTGGGTCGAGGGTTCGAGCCCCTCCGGGGTCACTAAAGGGTCTATCAGACCGATGAATTCCTCTGAAAATCATTGATTTTCAGAGGTTTTTCTTTTTACCCCTATCCCCAATCGGCGCAAAATATTGAAACTGCGGGTGTGCAAGAAGGTGGCAATAAAAATTCCACCAAGTTTTGCCACCTCGAAAGACTCTATTTCATTATTTTTCAAAGATATACGAGGAATATAGCCATTGGGTGTCTGCCACCTCGCAAGGTGGTTGCAGGTGGCAAGGAACAATCCTGAAATTCAGTAGATACAGGCTTATGAAGCCTGCAATAAGCAGCGTTGCCGACATTTTTAGCTGCCGACATAGTTAAAAAATGTTATGCAAAGGTGGCAATTTGAGGTGGCAATTCAACATTATTCGTTGAATTGGTCGTTTTGCCACCTCGCAAACCCGGATATTTCATTTGTCCTTCGGATGTGCAGTTTGTGTACCCGAGAAAAAATTTGTATCTTTAGTTTAACCATTAAAGCCACAAGTCAAATGAAATTATCCAACGAGAGCTACTTCTCACTGAACTTCATGGTCAGGAGAAGCCGCCCCAACAAAGAGGGCGAATTTCCCATTCTGCTGCGAATAACGATGAATGGGCAGCGTGCGGAGGTATATACCAACCGGTATGTAGCTCCCAACAACTGGGATGCGTCCAAAGGTCAGTCGAAAGGCAAGACCAAGAAGGACCTTGAACTGAACCGCTATCTTGATACCATCCGGACCAAGATATGCGAAATCCACAACCAGCTCGTCATGCGTGATGAGATGGTCAATCCGGACACTCTGAAAAAGGCATTCCTCGGCAAACTGCAAAAGCCGACGATGCTCTGCGAGGCGTTCCGCGAACTCAACAAGAAGGTAAAGGACCGCAACGAGCGTGGCGACATCTGCGAGGGTACACGCCTGCGCTGGGAGCGATGCGTCAAGTATCTGGAGGAATTTCTCATCGACAAGCACGATGTGAAAGATATTCCGATGAATAAACTGACATCCGGAATGGTTGACGACTTCGAGCATTTCCTGCGCATAAAGAAGGGATGCGCCAATAACGCCGCCGTCCGTTATATCCGCTATCTCAAAAGCGTTATACGCACCGGTATCGCAAACAAATGGATTGAAGATGATCCATTCGTGGGTAAACGCTATGTCCGCACAAAGCCGAAGCGAGAGAAGCTCACGGAAGCTGAACTCCAGCGCATCATAGAGCTTGACCTCAGCGAACTGCCACGCCTCGACCTCGTGCGTGACACTTTCGTGTTCTGCTGCTTTACCGGACTGGCTTTCGCAGACATATCTACCCTCAAGCGTGAACACGTTGTCACTGATGACAAGGGAGAGATGTGGATACGCAAGGCCCGCGAGAAAACGGATGAAATGAGCGTAATCCCGATGCTGGAGATACCGCGCAGACTAATGGAGAAATACCGCAGCCACCCACGGGTTGTGGAAAAGGACGCCGTCATACCGGTTATCTCAAACCAGCGTATGAACTCGTACCTTGATGAAATAGCAAGCAAAGCGGAGATCAAGAAGCACCTGACGACACATATCGCCCGCCACACCTTCGCCACAATGTCGCTCAACAATCATGTGCCTATCGAGACGGTATCGAAGATGCTGGGGCATAAAGACATTGCCACAACTCAGATATACGCAACCATGCTTGACCAAACGGTATCCGAGGATATGGGTCGCATGAGAGATAAGTTCGACAGTCTGAAAGTTGACATCAAACCGTTGCCGGAGAAGCCGACAACATTTGAGCGTCCGCCACAGCCTAAGCGCGGACGACCTAAAAAGACGAAATGACCCAGAGCTAAATGAAAGAGCGACAATCGAGATTTTACTCAGTTGTCGCTCTTAAACTATTTAATCGTAATATGCCGGATGGAAATTCTCGTCAAGCAGTTGCTGGATTTCATGTTCCGGATAGAGGCATTTGCCGCATATCATATAATACGAGAGTATTCCCCGGTCACGGTAGTTCTGTACCGTGCGCCTCGTCACTTTGAGGCGTTCTGCCACTTCTTTGTCATCAAGGAAACAGATACCTCCTAATACAGGATGATGGCTGTCGCGGATTATGCCGACGGCTTCAAATGCGTTCTGGGATTGTGTACGGGCTGCGATAATACGTCTGTCCGATTTGGTTATAATATCATTCCCCATAGGCGCCCCTATTATAATTGATACCGTTATGCTCCATGTAACGGATAACTTCGGTAACAGGATACCTGATGCTTCCGTCATCAATTCTTACATAACCTATCTTACCGCCGTTGCGGAGAGATTGCAGGGTTGTCGTGCCTATATGGAGAAAATCGCAGACCTCGGCAGAGGTCATCAAGTCGGCAGTTTCCTTTCGACGCAGGCGGTTAGCCAATACTATGACCATATTGCATAGAAGCTCATGCTCGTCAAGGATACAATCGAGAGTCTCTTTCTCAATCAATAATACTTCCATAAGTAATTTGGATTTAGTGGTGGTGTGGATAAGAGTTGTAAAAAGGCAGCGGGTATCCCTCCCGCTGCCTCACCACTAAATCCACAATCAAAAATAAAATTTATGACTGCGATTCAGTGGCAAAGTTAGCGATTTCTATCCGATTTTCAGCTATGTTGGGCCGGTTATTTTTGATAGAAATGCGATTTACAGCGGATTGCAACGTTTTACTCTCCGGCTTCGGGGTCGATTGTCTCTATCATGCACAGCAGAGAGCCGGAAAAGTCCTCTATTACCGAGCGTCCGGACTGGTCGCCTTGGTAGAGGTCGTTAGCCTCGAACTGCCATGTGAGCAGCATCTCTGCGAATTCGCGTCCGGCAAACTCGTCATATACATACTGACCTTCGGGCGAGAGATACACATCGTCCCCGTCAAGGGTGACGAGTCCCTTGCGTATGAGGCTGTCCAGTGCGCTGCCGTAATCGCCGGTTTCCAGCGTGTACGGCACGTTAGTGTGCATCATTTCATCGACATACTCCGCCTTTGAGGTCACGGCACACATCACATCGGTGAAGGCGTTGGATTCTGCTACCGGGGCATCGCAGGGATATACCGCCGCGTCTGCGATTGTAACGCCTGTCTGAAACGTGCCCGTCTCGGTAACTGCATACGCCTCTCCGGTAATCTCCCATTGGCGGTAGAACACGGCTTCGCCAATCTTGAACTCTACGGTGGCATACTTGCGGCTCGGCTGTTGCTCCACAACCGCCTTCATGCGGTTGAATATGAGCCAGTAGAGCTGCTTCTCCTTTTCAGGCAGTTCCTGGTCTATGGCGCGGAGGGTGATTATCGCATGGTGGTCGATGGTCGCGTCGTTCTCGCCCCAGCGGTAACCGGGCGTGTCGGGGAATACCGTCTGGATATGTCCACGGAGTTTTTCGGGCAGATGTGAGCAACGTGTCAGTGGCGACGAGATAAGGCCCTTGTCATAGAGGCTCTGTGCCAGTCTGAGAGTCTGGACGGGCATGAAGCCGAGATTGTTGAAGGCGTCCATCTGGAGCGTGAGCAGCGTGTGGAAACGGATATTGAAACGGTCAGTCTCGTCAACCGTCAGCGTGGCCGATACCGTCTCACCGACAGGGATTTCATCGGCGACTGCGAGGGCGTCTTCCTCGGCCTCCCAGACGGCTTCGGATTCAAATCCCTCTCCTCCGTTGACATTGACACGGATTGAATGTCCGTCGGGGATACCGTTATAGTTGTCGAAACGGCCGGTAAGGTCGCCCACATAATCGAGGGCGATTGCCTCCTGACGGGTAAGGTCGTATTCGGGCAGTCCGATATGGAGAAATGTCTGGTTGATGTTGTATGTGAACATCAGGTCCATGCCTTTCGACACAAGGCCGGTCTGTGCGAGGCGGTGCAGGTGTCGCCCGGACTCGCGGAAGTGGAAGGCTCCGCGTATGGCGCCGTAGCTGAGGCGCGTGAGCCACATTCTGCTGCGGGGGCATCCGACACGGAAGTGGCGGCAGATGTTGAAGAAGCGTGCCTGTGCGTCGGCTCCGCCGTCGGAGGCGAACACCACTTCCCCGGCTTCACGGAACAGGGGTTTGAGCTGTCGCTCCAGCTCTTTCATCGTCACCGACATACGGAACTTGTCGGGCATGAAGGGATATTCTCCCTCGGCCAGTTCGCACAGCGGAGTCTGGCGTATGAAACGGGGCGGGATGTTTGCGATGGTGACGGTGTCGGATGTGTAGATACCGTTGGCGGCTTCGGTGTTCGCGCCCAGAGAAAAGGCGACGGTCTTGGTGGCGAGAATGTTCTCGCAGATAATAAGAATCATAAATTTAATGTGGGTTTAGGGGTGATTTTATGAAAGTCACGGGGACGGTCGCCCATCCCCGTGACTTGGGGATAGTTGTGTTTGGTTGACACGGTTGGCCGCAGGTTGGGATACTTATAGCTTTGCTGTGGACATAGTGGTTGGAATCGCGGCTATGCGGCGGCAATCATGTCGGGTGAATCGCAGTATAAAACTGATTGTGGAATATGCGCGGTGAGTGGCGGTCAAGGCTTGGGGCCTTTGGGCTTACGCTGCTGCCTCTGCTGGTTTTCGTCCTTCGGGGCGATCTGCCCGCGCTGGAGTGGCTCCTGCACGTTCTTGGTCGCCTCGTTGGTCGCTCCGTTATTGTTTACGGCATACTGGGTCTTGCTTTCCTCGGCGATGCCCACGACCTTGTCGCGGTCGGGATATACCCGCGTGGTCTCTGGCTGACGCTTTTCTGGATTGTACTGGAAATAGACGGTGCAGTCGTTGCCGAATTTGTCCTTGGTCTCGCCTACGAGGACTTTCTTGCCTGCGAGGTAATCAGCCTGCTGCTGTTCGTTCAGCGGCAGCTTGCACCAGTGTTCGAGGCGCTTGACGGAGCCGTCGGGATTGTGCCATGAATCCCTGACTTGCTGTTGTTGGGAACTGTTCTGTTCCTGCTTCTGGCGGTAAACATCGGAGTTTACGAACACGATGTCGCGTTTTGCGGCGTTGTATTGCAGGTCGGCGGTGAATTTGGCACCGTTGGGCAGTTCCACGTGCTGCTCGCGTATCATGCCGCCGTTTTTGAGTATGCCGATGGCCTGCATATCGAGGGTGATGTTGGCGACTTTGGGCTTGATGTAGATTTTATCCACCGGTATGGCCTCTATCTCGTTGGTGAGCCTGTCTATGCTAACGAGGCACTTCTGCACTTCCCCTGTCTTGGGGTCGGCGAGTTCAACGGCTTTGCCGAGATTGCCGGTTTTGCGGAGTTCCGCCTTGTCCTCTTTTGTGAATGTGTAGCCCTTGAATTCCTGATCGAGCTGCGGCTCATTGCGGACGAAATGGGGCACGAGTGAATATGAGCCGTCGGGGTTGCTGCGGAACGAGAGTTTCGCCTGAAGGGAGAATGTCTCGTCGCCGAAACGGGGTGTTACCGTGAATAGCTGCGGCGACTTGTGGTTATATACCATCTGGTCGAGTGCCCCTGATTTTTCAAGGTCGTCGCGCTTTATGCCCCACTGCTGTTCTATTTTGGCCCAGTCGATGCTGTCGCGGTCGATAGGCGGCTGCTTATTGCCGGCTGTTTCCGTCTGCTGTGTCTGAGCCGGGGCCTGTTCCTGCTTCTCTGCCTGTGCGGGAGCTTTCATCTCCACTTCGTAAGGCTTTAGCATTTCGGCATTGTCGCCGGGATTCTTGATTATGTCCGCCATTGCGGGGCCTACAAGCTCGTATTTGTCTTCCTGCAATCTGAAGAAGCTGAACAGCGTGGGGTTCCTGGCCTGCCGCATGAAATTAGACATGAACGCTTCGAGGGGGTTCTGCCCTTTGCTGAACTTTATCAGTTCGCTTAATGGCGTGGATTTTACTTCCGCCATCCGGGGAGTGCCGTCGGGATTCTGCCCTACGACTGCTCCCACCTGCCCGCTTGTGTTATCGCGGGCGATCAGCACTTCCTGCTGGTCTGGAGTTTGGTCCATAATGAATTATGATTTAGTGGTGGTGTTGTTGGCGTATAAGCCGTTGGTTGATTTCTTCTTCACAGTCTTATAGTCTGGATGGGACGAACTGATGAAGGAGTTTTCGAGAAACCTGTCGAGGTCGCATTGAAGCACAAACTTGATATTGCCCTCTATGCTCTCGTAAACCTTGATTTTTCCTGCGTCGCGGTAGCGTCTAATTGTTTTCTCGCTGACATCAAGCCCGGTTACGATGTCTTCGAGAAGAATAATCGGCTCTCCGTGAAAGTATAATCGCGGTCGGTTTCCCGTCGGGTATTGGCTGGGACTTCTGGCGCGCTGCTCCACAAGTGAAATGTATGCGTTTGCAGCGGTCTTGAAATCCGCCTCGTGCGTGTTGTTCTGTTGCATAGGCTCAGTCAGTGGCTATGTCTGTCTTGCGGAGCGCCGGGACATCGAACCCGATAACAGGGCCGAGTACCTTTGCGGCGGCGATGAGAAACATCGAGCCTAACATCCATGCCTTCGCTTCGTCAGGCATTCCGGCAAGCGGATTGAAGCCGGACTTGCGGGTTGCTGACTTGCGCCCGTTGATGCGCTTTCTTTGTTTGGGCTTCCTGCTGAAGCCTGTGGCGTTTGGGGGAGTTGTTGTTTCCATACGGTTATATGTGTTTTGAGTTAGACTTGTCGAGGATTGCGCCTCGTTTGCAATTATAACCGAATGGATTTCAGAAAGGGCGATTTAAGGAGTGTTAAAGTTGCAATGCGTTGAAATAGTGGAGATTTCAGCGTTGGAATAATTGTGATGTTAAATCTTGAATGTTGGCGAACAACCAACCGTGTTTTTCCAAAGGTAAAGGATTTGAGTGCTTTCAGGGTATAATATTTGATATAAAAATAGCGTATAGAAACCTACGCTTACCATTGTCGGCTCTGCAATGCCTTGGACGAAAGCTTGAGTGACTATACGCTATGCGATAAGCATAGCATAAGCCTCACGCCAAGTCCGTCCTTTGATAAATTTGCAGATTTACAATGGAACTTCTGCGGAAGTTATGTTATCCTGTATTTTTGATGCGGCTGACTCTTCAATCGCTATTCTTTGCTGTTTTGCGTTGCAAAGTTACGCATTTTTATCGAGGTAATCAAGCCTCAATTTCTCCGTGGGGATTGATATGGTGCTTTTTACGGAGCTGAATAAGTGTCTTTTCGGACACATTCAACAGTTTCGCGGCACCTCTCCATGTTCCGGCACGGATATAGGCCCTTATGATGCGGTCTTTCTCCGCTTTCGGATTTCGGTGGGTCAGGTCTTCGGCTGTTTCCGGCTGAATGTCGCTGAAAACGAGGTCATCGGCAGATATGATGTCGCCGTCGGCATGGAAGGCTGCCATTAGAATGGTATCTTTCAGTTCACGGATATTGCCGGGCCACGGATACAGTTTCAGAGCCTTTATAGCCGATGCGTCGAGCCGCTTTCTCACCTGAGATGTCTTATGCGCATATATGGCAAGAAGATAATCGGCAATGTCAGGAATATCCTCGGTCATCTCGCGCAACGGCGGCACGTTGATACCCGACTGACGCAACATATAGAAAAGATTGTCGCGGAAATCTTCCTCGGCAAGCATCTTCATCAGTGTGCCGTTGGCGGTGCATATCATCCTCACATCGGGATGTTCCTCCGAGAGAATGTGCAGGAATACCGATTGTTTCTCGAAATTGAGCAACTGGATGTTTTTCAAGATGATTGTACCTCCTGCGGCGTTCTGGAAATAGCTTTTGATGCGGTTATACATTTCGTTACGGTCTGATTTTGGGTCATGCAGACCTACAAGTTCAGCTCCGCCAGCTTCAATTACCGTTATCGGCTTCTGCGTCCGTGAGCTTTGGAGATAGATTTGCCGAGCAATCGGTTCCTTCCCCATACCGCTTTCTCCGAAGATGATGCAGTTGGCATTGGTCTGGGCGATGCGCTCGATAGCCTGCTCAATCTCCTTGAATTTCTCGCTCCGTCGGGGAATAAGAGCGTTGTCAAGCTGAATCACAACACTTTCCGGTTTGGCATACTTGCCCACGGTTTCAATGAGTTGTTTGTCGATAGCCGGACGCTGTATCACATCCACGGCACCGCCGTCGCGCATCACCGAGAGAAGATCCACGGCATTCATGTTATCCACAACGGCAATTACGGGGAATTTGTATCCCTCGCGCTTTTGCCAGTTGATTAACTCTTGCGCTGTGCCGTGGGCGAATTTCATCGCCGTTACCACGACCGCGC
>CABUPJ010000034.1 GCA_902493335.1 uncultured Porphyromonadaceae bacterium | reverse complement strand
TCCCCGTCATCAGCAGCAACCCCAACAGTCTTCTGATACTCCATGCCCGCGCCGATATCCCTTATCTCTACCGCTGGCCCGGACTCAAGGAATACACCGACCCCTCGCTCGCCCCTCCCGACGTCCCGGTAAAGAAGCCTGACCCGACCGTCCCGATAATCATACCCCTCAGACTCAAAGCGACAGAGAGCCTATGGACCAAGGGCTTCAGCCCTTGTAACGAATCGACTCTACCACCCCATCCACGACCACTTTAGCGGCAGACATCCCCGCGCACCTGAAAAGTCAAAACGATGTCAAACGCACATTGACATCGTTGTAACAAAAACTATTAAAGTGCCGGCGACGAGCTCGTCGCCATATGGAACTACGGCTTCAGCCGTAGTGGCTAACACACTGGCCTGCAACGGTTAAAACCGTTGCTCCATATCGCCTAACTCGGATGTGCCATGGCACATGCCTACTAAACTCAAAAAATCTTTTGTCTCTTTTGCCTTCTGTTCTTGTGTTCTTTTCAAAGACAGGGCGTTAGAGTTTTTTGCCGTCGGAGAAGGCGTTGCCGACGATGGTGGTGAGCTCGACGTAGTGGTTGTTGAAGGGGTCGAAGGAGATGGGGCGCAGTTTGGCGATGTCGACGTTGCCGGCGGCGTCGAGGACTGATTCGTCGACGCAGACATTTACTATCTCACCGCGCATGATGCAGGTCTTTTCGTCATAGTCGATGAGACGACATTCCATTGCTACGGCAAGCTCTTTGATGAGCGGTGCATTGACGAAGTCTGATTTCTCGGCATGAAAACCCGCACGCTCGAATTTATCGGCAACATGATTGCCCGAGACAAGACCGACATAGTCGCAGGCCTTGACATACTGAGCCTGTCCCATGCTGATGGTAAAGGCCTTGCGGGCGAGGATGTTCTTGACAGTGCGGTGTGTGGCGCTGAGGCATAAGCTGACCATATTATGTTCGCTGATACCGGCCCAGGCGGCGTTCATGGCATCGGGGGTGCCGTCGGGATTATATGATGCTATGATAAAGACCGGCTGCGGGTAAGACAGTGGTCTCGAACCCAAATTTTTTCTCATATTCAAATGTATATAGGTTATTATACAATAACGGCCATAACTGTCTGTTGGTTCTGACAGCTATGGCCGTGTATGGTTAAAGATTGCGAAGATGCTTCTCCCAGGCCCAGGCTGATCTGAGGGTCTCGTCGAGAGTACGCTCGGCTTTCCAGCCGAGAACCGCATTTGCGCGCGAAGTGTCAGCCCAGATGGCAGGGATGTCACCGGCACGGCGGCCTACATATTTATACGGCAACTTGAGGTCGTTGACAGCCTCGAAGCGGGTTATCAGCTCGAGAACCGACACTGGCGAGCCGGTGCCGACATTGAAGATTTCATATTTTTCTTCCATCTTGTGTTCCGTCATACGGTCGACGGCGGCGACATGGGCTTTGGCGAGGTCGACGATGTCGATGTAGTCGCGGAGGCAGGTGCCGTCGGGCGTATCATAGTCATTGCCGAAAATGCTCAGACACTCTCTGATGCCGGCGGCGGTCTGGGTCACATAAGGAAGAAGGTTGTTGGGCACGCCGCGGGGAAGCTCGCCGATGAGAGCCGAAGGATGTGCTCCGATAGGATTAAAGTAGCGCAGGGCGATGCCATAGAGTCCGGCATAGGCATGGCAGCAGTCGCGCAGAATGTCTTCGGCAATCTGTTTGGTATTGCCATAAGGAGATGTCGACGGCTGACGGGGCGTCTGCTCTGTGACAGGAAGATCTTCGGCGTCGCCATAGACTGTCGCCGATGACGAGAAGAGTATGTTGGGACGATTGAACTCTTTCATCATCTCGACTATATTCATGAATGAGACGAGATTGTTCTGGTAGTATTTCAACGGTTCGTCGACCGACTCGCCGACAGCCTTGTAGGCGGCAAAATGGATAACAGTGTTAAACTGATGACGTTCGAAGACTTTGCGCAGGGCTGCTTTGTCACAAGTGTCACATTCTTCAAAGGTCACATCGCGGCCGAGAATCTTCTTGACACCGTCGAGCGCGCCGGCATCCGAGTTCGAGAAGTTATCGATTATCACAATATCATAGCCGGCTTCGACGAGCGCGACAGATGTGTGAGAGCCGATATAACCGGTACCTCCCGAGATGAGAATAGTTTCTTTTTTCATATCTATACTATAAGTGTTTTATTATATACTTGTTGTTTCAGTTTCAATCGAGTCGTCTTGCGCCGTCACTTATAACAACGTCGTAAAACTTAGGTTCAAAGCCGTAACGGGCGCTGTATTCGGTGCGTACCGTGTCTTTGAATCTGTCGGCGATGTCGTCGCGGACGAGGTTGATGGTGCAGCCGCCGAAGCCGCCGCCCATTATCCTTGAGCCGGTCACTCCCGACTTGCGGGCGAGATCATTCAGAAAATCGAGTTCTTCGCAACTGACTTCATAATCACGCGACAGCCCGTCGTGGGTAGCATACATATCGCGCCCCACTCTTTCGTAATCGCCGGTTTCGAGAGCGGCACAGACGTCGAGCACCCTTTCTTTCTCGCCTATTACAAAGCGGGCGCGGCGGTAGTCTTCGTCTGACAGGTCGTCTTTGACAGTGTCGAGCATCTCCATTGTGGCGTCGCGCAGAGTGTCGATGCCGAGACGGGCCGAAACGCGCTCGCACGACTCACGGCGTTTGTTATAAGGAGAGTCAGAGAGCTGATGTTTGACAAGCGAATCTATCAGCAGCAGCCTGTATCCGACCGGTCTGAACGGGAAATACTCGTATTCGAGCGAGCGGCAGTCGAGGCGCATCAGGTTGTCCTTACGGCCGAAGACGCTTGCAAACTGGTCCATGATGCCGCAGTTGACACCGCAATAGTTATGCTCGGTCGCCTGACCTATGAGTGCAAGCCTGAACTTATCTATCCGGGCGCCGTTGAAGATTTCGTTAAGCGCGAAAGCGAAACACGACTCGAGAGCGGCCGACGAGCTCAATCCGGCTCCGAGGGGAATGTCTCCGGCAAAAACGGCATCGAAGCCGCCCACTCTGCCGCCGGCTTTTATAATTTCACGGCAGACACCGAAGATATAACGGGCCCACGCCTGCGCGGGCTTGTCTTTTTCTTCGAGACCAAACTCGGCGTATTCGTCGCAGTCAACTGAGAATACTCTCACTGTATCAGTATCGTTAGCCTTGATTTCGGCCACTATAGTCTTGTCGATAGCACCGGGGAAGACAAAACCGCCGTTATAATCGGTGTGCTCGCCTATGAGATTGATTCGTCCGGCCGAAGCAAACCTGTCGCCATGGCAGCCAAAACGTTCGGCAAATATTTCAGACACTTGTTGACTCAGCTCCATATATCTGTGTTTTAGCTATTTATATATTTAATTAATAAAATCAGCTGTCTAAATCATTTATCTTACAAAAATAGTAATTATATCCCGATTGAAGCAATATAATCGGCGGTTTTTAGTAATTTTGCCGAGTAAAAAATGAAATTTTCAAGCAATGGCCGAGAAGTCATTATTACTCAAACTGTTTACTACATTCTTCAAGATCGGCGCCTTTACTTTCGGAGGCGGGTGGGCGATGATAAGCATCATCGAGCGCGAGATTGTCGACAAACACAAATGGATAGACAAGACCGAATTTCTTGATTTGCTCGCCATCGCACAGTCGATGCCGGGCATACTCGCCGTCAATATCTCGGTTGTCATCGGCGACAAACTGAGATCGCTGAAAGGCAGTCTGGCGGCCGCATCCGGCACTATAATGCCGAGTTTCCTGATAATACTGCTGATCGCGATGTTTCTGACCCCCGATCTTATCACGGGAAATCCGGTCATATCAAGCATATTCAAAGGCATCAGACCCGCTGTGGTCGCCCTTATCGTCGCCCCGGTGATCACATCGGCCAAGTCGGCCGGGCTTTCATGGAAGACCGTATGGATTCCTGTCGCTGTCGCACTGCTCATCTGGTCGAAGATACCATATCTCTCAAACCCTATACTCTACATCGTCGCAGGCGGTCTAATCGGCTGGGCCATAATGACGCGCAGCATCAGAAACGCCCGAAAATCATCTGAAAAATAAACGGCTATGGGAATATATCTGAAACTTATCTGGAGCTACCTTAAAATCGGATTCTTCGGATTCGGCGGCGGCTATGCCATGCTCGCCCTCATCGAGAACGAAATCGTGTCTCCGGGATGGATCACCGAAAAGATGTTTACCGACATAGTCGCCATCTCGCAGATGACCCCCGGCCCTATAGGAATCAACTCGGCAACTTATATAGGCTATGTCGCGCCGATACACTCATCGCCGGCTCTCGCATCGCCGCTATGGGGTATCCTCGGCTCTCTTCTCTGCACCATCGTCGTCGTGTTGCCGTCGTTCCTGTTGGTCAGATACGCGAGCCATTTCATCAGAAACCACCGCGAAAGCGCTTTGATAAAAGGCATCTTCATGGGACTGCGCCCTGTCGTCGTCGGCCTCATCGGTTCGGCCGCTCTGTTGCTGATGAACGGCGAAAACTTCGGCTACGCCGAGCCCGACATCATCAAAAGCATCGTAATCGCCGTCGCGGCCCTCTGCGTCGTGCTGTTCACCAAAATCCACCCCATCGCCGTTATCGTGGCATCGGGCGTTATCGGGTTCTTAATTTTCTGAAATATGATGGATTACAAGCAGACTATCGACTACCTCTTCAACCAATTGCCGGTCTTTCAGAATAAAGGAGCCGGCGCATACAAGCCGGGGCTCGACACTGTGACAGCCCTGTCGGCGATGTTCGGCGAGCCGCACAAACGCCTGAAGACTATTCATGTCGCCGGGACAAACGGCAAAGGTTCGACAGCCCACACACTTGCCGCCGTGCTTCAATCGGCCGGCTACAAGACCGGACTTTTCACATCGCCCCACCTGCTCGACTTCCGCGAACGCATCCGCATCGACGGCAAGATGATTGGCGAAGATGAGGTCACGGCCTTTGTCGAGTCATATCTCAGCCGCGCCGACGGCCTGCAGCCGTCATTCTTCGAGCTGACGACTGTCTTGGCCTTCGACCACTTCGCGCGTCACGGCGTCGACATCGCCGTAATCGAAGTAGGACTCGGAGGGCGCCTCGACAGCACCAACATCATTACCCCGCTGCTGAGCGTCATCACGAATATCTCACTCGACCACACGGCTCTCTTAGGCAACACCTTAGAGCTCATCGCCAGCGAGAAAGCCGGCATCATCAAGCCCGGAGTGCCGGTCGTCATCGGCGAGGATTCGGGTGTCAGGGATGTCTTCTCGGCAAAGGCCGGCGAGACCGGCTCGGAAATCATATTCGCCGAAGACAGGGCTATGTTTGACGGCATCGTGAAAACTCCACTTTCGATTACATACAAATCGACACCGTGGGGCGATATAGAAGGCGAGCTGACGGGCGACTGCCAGACAAAAAACACCGCGACCATACTAACCGCTCTGAAAAAACTGTCGGAGCTTGGCGTGAAATTCACAGCCGGCGACGTCAGGCGAGGATTCGCCCGTGTATGCAGCCTCACAGGTCTGATGGGCAGATGGTTTAAGGTCGCCGACGAGCCTCTGACAATATGCGACACGGGGCATAATCCCGGCGGCTGGCAATATCTGTCGCAACAGTTGCGCGACGTGAAATCGCGGCTACATATGGTCATCGGTTTTGTCAACGACAAGGATATCTCGTCAATCCTCGGCATGATGCCCCGCGACGCCCGCTATTATTTTGTAAGGCCGTCGGTCGAACGAGGTCTCGACGCCAAAACACTGAAGGACAAAGCTCTGACGCACGGACTTGAAGGCCTGGATTTCGACAGCGTCGCCGAAGGGTATGAAAAAGCCCTCTCCGAAGCCGAAGAGGGCGATATGATTTTTGTCGGCGGAAGCACATTTGTCGTCGCCGACCTGTTGACGTTGCTAAAGTCCTAAGCTCAAAGCTCTTTTACAGCAATAACCTCGATTTCGACAAGGACTTTCTTGGGAAGTTCTTTAACAGCCACGGCCGAACGCGCGGGATAAGGAGCGGTGAAAGTCTCGCCATAGACCTCATTCATCGGAACGAAATCACCCATGTCGGCAAGGAAAACGGTTGTCTTCACTACATTGGCGAGCGAGAGACCGGCCTCCTCGAGGATAGCTCTGACATTGGCGAGCGACTGCGCGGTCTGTGCCTTGATGCCTTCGGGAATGAGGCCTGTGGCCGGGTCGATGGGTATTTGGCCCGAAGCATATACGAAAGGACCTGCGTCGATGGCCTGGCTATACGGACCGATAGCACCGGGGGCTGCTGTTGTTGCAATTACTTTTTTCATAAGTTCAGTTTTTATTGTTAGGTTGAGTATTTATGTCAGCGTCATCACAGAGTCTGATGATGTCGATATCGTTGAGTTTTATTGTGCCGGCATAGTCATCGATTGACTGCGTTATGCCGTCGAAGATGGTGACGATGCCCTTATAGTTGGTGATGAAATCCTTTATGAAATTCTTAGAGCCTGTTATGTCGAGACGTTTTCTCACCAGCGCTATTGTCATCTCGTCGGGAGGGAGCGCCGGCTGATAGGCATACTGCTCTTTTTTGACGTCCATCACGACGCGCGATATAAGTCCGGCCTCAAGAAGCACGTCTATCGCTCTTGTCACGAGACTCGGCGGCAGCCCGTAATTGATTATCAGCATCCGCGATGTCACCGGACTGCAGTTGTTGCAGAAGCGCTGGACAATGACAGCCGCGACTGCCATGACAACCTTCTCGCGGTATCGGGGCGATATATGCGAGATGTCGTCATTGTAGCTGTATCTAAAAATATTCTGAGCCGAATAGCATATGACAGCTCCCGACAGGGTGATGACCCACACCAGCTGAAGCCATATGAACAACAGCGGCAGAAACGAGAAGCTGCCGTAGATGGCGTTATTCCGCGCCACATACATCTGACCGGTGACAAATATCCACTGAAGGATAAGAAATCCCGTACCGGATATGATGCCCGCGATAAAGGCATTGCGGAATTTGACTTCGGTATTCGGTATAAGCATATAGACTGCCGTAAAAAACAGCCAGGTAAACACATACGACGCGACTTCAAGTAAAACCGACACTAGCGGCGACAGAAACGGGAAATCGAATATCGCCTGCAATGTCGTCGAAAGCATCACGTTGATACCTCCGATACAGACCATAATGATTGGCAGTATCAGCAGCATCGCGGTGTAGTCGGTAATCTTTCTCCAGAAACTGCGGCCGGTCTTTACCTCCCAGATCCTGTTAAAAGCCTCCTCGATGTTACTGACGAGCGAAATCAGCGTCCAGACAAGAAATATCAGGCCGACGCCGACAAAAATGCCTTCAGACGTCTGATTGAGATATGAGTCGACAAAATTGAACGCCTGCGTGAGTGCTCCGCGCATTGCGTGGAAAGTGTTCATCAGCTGGTTTTCAAGATAAGTCTGGAGTCCGAAACCGCGGCCGAGAGCAAAAAGCATCGCGAGAGCCGGCACCAGAGCGAGAAGCGTGCGATAGGTCATCGCGCATGCCTGTGTCTGCACATCACTGTTAAGAAACGACTTGATAGACAGATTGAGTGTCTTGACGATTTTGACGAACAAGGTGTTCTTATCCTCACGCCAGACTCCGGCTGAGACATACTGCCACAGCGATCGGGCCTTTGCCACCGTCCTGTTTATGAAATCTGACAACTTTGACATGCTCTGCAAAGATACATCATTATTTTGAATCAATCTATCATAACTAACAACCGTTTTTTGATGATTGTTGACTAACTTTGCACCATGACAACAACAATAATCATCCTCATATTATCGCTGCTTCTCGCAGCGGCAGCCGTTATAGTATTCTCTCTGATGAAGGAACTCGACGCAAGCCGAGCCGGCGGACATGCCCTCGAAGTCGAGCTTGCCCGCTGCCGCGAACGTCTCGCCGTCATCGACACCGAGAGCGAGGAGCATTTCGACCGCATCGCCCGCAAAATCATCATCGACAACTCATCGCGGCTGTCGGGCGAAAACCGCGAAGCGATAGCGCGGCTTATCGATCCGATGAAAGAAAATCTCGAGAACTTCCGCCGCGCATACTCCGAAGCCTATACAACCGAGGCTGAGAAACGTGCGGCGCTCGACAGCCAGATTAAAGACCTGCTCGACTCAAACCGACGTATCTCAACGGCCGCCGGACGACTGGCCGACATAATCAAAGGCAACTCGGGTGCGCAGGGCAAACTCGGCGAAATAGTGCTCGAAAACATTCTCGACGCCGCGGGACTTGTGCGCGGCCGCGACTATCTGTCACAAAAAACTATCGACAGCGAGAGCGCCGCGCGCCCCGACATCATCATCAACTGTCCCGACAACCGCCATATAATCATCGACTCGAAAGTTTCGGTCACCGACTACTCGAAGATGTGCGACGCCGACGATCCGGTGCAGCGGCGCCAATACGGCGAAGCGCATGTCAAATCACTCAAACGCCACGTCGACAAACTGCGGCGCACTAACTATCAGGAATTTCTCGGCGGCTCGACACCAGATTTCGTCATGATGTTCATACCTCACGAAGGGGCCTATCTCGCAGCCATGCAACTCGCGCCCGAGCTGTGGCAGACGGCTTTTGACGGCAATGTAATCATTGTCTCCCCCACCCATCTGCTGTCTGTCGTCAGACTTGTAGCCATGATGTGGCGTCAGGACAAACAAAACCGCCATGCTCTCAGAATCGCGGAGCAAGGCGGCAAGATGATTGACAAACTCGCGGCATTTATCGACGACATGTCGAAGCTCAGAAACAGCCTTAAAGCGGCAGGAGCGGCTTTTGACGCGGCGGCCATAAAGCTCGAAGGACGCGGCGGCATAAGAAGCATAGGCGAGAAAATGCAGGAACTCGGCGCAAAAGCGTCGAAGACCATACCGCCCCGGATGACCGAAGACGGCGCATCAGACAACACGGGCGACGACAATCAGCGGTAATCCTTGAGCGCGCGCTGGAGCTTCTGGCGGGCAAAGAAAATGCGGCTCTTGACTGTGCCGAGCGGCAGCCCTGTATGTTCAGCGATTTCAGCATATTTATAGCCGGCGACGTGCATCGAGAACGGCACCTTGTAAGAATCTTCAAACGATTCTATGATAGCTGTGATTTCTTTAGAGGCAAGCGATCCTTCGGGTGACTCATAGCCCGAATTCTGCGGCAGATTGAGATGGTAGAGGTCTTCGGTGAGGTCGAGTACAGTGCCTGATCTGACGATTTTACGGTAATTATTGATAAACAGATTGCGCATTATCGTGAAGACCCAGCCCTTGAAATTGACATTATCGACATATTTGTCCTTATTGTCCAATACTTTCAGGGTGTATCCTGAAGCAAATCATAAGCATCGTCTCTGTTTGATGTGAGGATATAAGCGAAATTGAGCATGTTGCTCTGCAGCTTAATCAACTTTGCCTGAAATGTTTTTGACTCCATATTTTTATAGATATAGATGAATAATAGTAGCATCGCGTTGAAACGACTTACTCAACAGTATAACGCCATAAAAATAAAAAGAGTCTGAAAATTAGGCTTTTTTAGAGTCTCTTCACTGATTGTCACAATCTCCACAGGGGAAATATCTGAGATTGAAGATGCCGTTTGACTCTCCGGCGACGTAATTTGTCGGAGACATGCCATCGCGGCGCAGGTCAGTGCAGTAGACCGGCGCACCCTCACGAAGGAACATCAGTTTAAAGACATCGCCGGCCATAAGCTTTGAATTGCGTTGGTCAAGGACCTCGAAGCGATATTCGCCGAGATATTTCAAGGTGGCCTCTCTGCCGGGATTCCAGGTGAAATTGACGATATCGCCGGAATGAAAGTCGGCGACATTGAGATAATTGGCTGCGATGAAACCGCTCTCGATGCGGTTGTGGCGCATGAGATCGACGACATAGGCGTCCCAGTCGATATGACCCAGGGTGCGGGCGAGAATCGTCAGGGTCGTCAGTCTCATCGAGCCGTTGGATTTTGAGTAGCCCCAGATGCGGCGCAGTGTCGACTCACTGAGACGGTCGCCCGAGATTTCGGCAATCTGTAGTTCGAGCAGTTTGAAGTCTGACGGAGACTTGTAAGTGCGTCCGAAACGCTTCTCTATGTCATGCTTAAGACACTCTATATAATATGTTTCGTATTTAGCCATTTGTAGAAATTGCGAATAATCAAATCACGAAGGTTTCAAAAATGGCACAAATTTAACCAACTTTCACCAACATGCCGCATTATGACCCAATATGACCCCATACGACTTAAAATGGTTTGCCGTTTGCCTGTGAACGACGGCTGTGATAGAGCTTGAGCGTTTCTTTCAGCCTTTCATAAAACAGCTGTCTGTGCCTGTCGTCGGGAAGAGAGCCTGCTCTCATGGCAAAGACAGAGTCGAACTCCACGGCATGGCTGCGACATGATTCACGCGCCATAGCCTCACAGCGGCCCGAATCAAGAATTTTGCCTGCGAGCGTGCTCATCATAGTGTTGAAATAAAGCGAGTCGGCATATTTGACGGCATAATAATCGGCTTTTTCGGCCGGTGAAGCGTCGCCTCTCTCTACTTTTGCAATCAGAGGACCGGCACCAATGGCTGTCTGAGCGAGATTCTCTTCAACGACAGCCGTCTTAACCGAGTCAGACAAATCAACCGTGGCAGGCGGCAACTCACGGGGCCGCAGAGTGAAATATGACAGCAATGACACAGCGAGCAGTCCGACGACGATTGCGACCGCCACGCGGCCACGCCTCCGGGCCGTCAGCTTTTCAAAACAAACAATAGCACCGCGGTCGTCAGGTCGGCGCGATATGAGCCGACGCCCGAATGAGGCGAAACGGCCGGCCATCTTAGGTTCGACATGCTGTGACATCTCGGCCATAACCATCCCGAGGGCATAATAGTCATCTGACACCTGAGAGATACATCCGGCTATCTGCTTTTCGGGTGGTGTATAGGCTACTGTTCCTGCCGGACCCTGCAGAGCGATGTAGTCGTCGGAGTGGGCACAACCGAAATCGATGATTTTTGCCGCGCCGGTGTCGGGATTGACGATTATGTTTGTCGGCTTGATGTCGCGATGGATTATACCGCGCGAGTGAATCGCGGCAAGACCTTTGACAAGACTTCCGGCAACAGCCACGGCCTTGTCGGACTCCATTATTACATCGGAATCGAAGAGTTCACGAAGAGTCACCCCGGCGCAGTATTCCATCTCGATTGCCGGACAGCCGTCTGAGAGCGTGTGGCGGCCGAGAGTGCGGCAGACATAATCGCTGTCGACAGAAAAGCCGAGAGCATATTCTTTCTGTAATTGCGCCTGTGCCAGCGGGTCAGTGACATACTCGGGCTTGATACCCTTCAATATGACCTTGCGGCCATGATGCCGCGCCATAAAGACACGGCAGAAGCCATCTACAGAGCTGTTGAGCAGCTCGACGCCGCTGAAGCCTTCATCGGTCATCTGAGTATCCGGAGTGGTGAAAAATCCCGATTCTGATTTCATACGGCAAAGATAAACAAATTTGCAGAAATGCGACCCGTTATGACTCAATATGAAACGATTTGATTCATCGCAGCTTGATTTCGGTTGCTTATCTTCGCAACAAATATTAACACTAATACCAGGTTCTTGTATGGAAACAAAAAAATGCCCTTACTGTGGCGAGGAGATTATGGCTTCGGCTAAAAAGTGCCGTCATTGCGGTGAATGGCTTGACAAAGAAGCCGAACAAGCCAAAATTACAGTAAATAAACCAAATAGTGCAACTGTGGCGGTACCGGTCAATCATAATGAGGTAAAAATATCACCGTCGCTTACCATTATATTTATCGGTTGTGTAATCATATCATCTTTAGTTGATATATTATCTATGTCTAACACACGCCTGTGGAGTGAAATGGTCGGTGATAATGAATTTTCAATCGATTTTGTCAATAATATCTGTTTCATTGTCGGCTTCTGCGGTCTTATGAGCCTATTAATGATAAAACTCGGCAGAGTCGGTCAAAAATATCCGTCGGCCGGCACAATGATTGCCGAGATAATAATCACCGCATTGGCTTTCGGTTTTTCGGCATTAGGTATTGAAGAAGTGGCGGCTATTTTTCTGATTATATGGCTTATCATGACGCTGATTGTATCTATTATGCTGATGACGACGAAAGAAACCCGCATGACAGGCATATTGATTATAGTCATGCTTATCTCGATAATTGCTTTTGAGTTTTATTTTGATGGCAGATTCCGACTCAGTAAAGGAGAGATTATGGCTTACTTATTCCTCACGAATGCCTACTTATTCAAATTGAAAGAATATTTAATCGGACAAGAATAAATGAAAACTAAACAATGCCCTATCTGCGGCGAGGAGATTGCCGCAGATGCCAAGAAATGCCGTTACTGCGGTGAGTGGATTGAAGAGAAAATCGAATCGTCGCAACCGACGTCAGCGTCAAATCCGCGGCCTAAACTCACCATCGTGGATACAGGCGGCAAAGATGAATGCTCCGGTTTTTTCAACGCCCGCTTTATGGAGCCGTTTATAGAATGGAAATCAGAATATCAGACATCGCGCAAAGCCTTCTGGCTATCGATATTAGCTTATTATATCGTGACCCTCGGCCTCTGCGGTCTGGCAATGCTTCTCGCCGCCATGATCGAAAACGTCGGAGTCATCATAGGCGCCATTCTTCTCATTGTCTTTTCGCTATACACCATCGTACCGTTCTTTAAACTGAGCGCCGGACGCTTGCGCGATGCTGGTTACAGTCCCTGGCTTAACCTGCTGATACTAATACCTGTCTTAGGTTCAATAGTATTGATTGCATTATGGTGTATGCCGTCGAAATTCAGCCACGAGCCTCGCAATGTCAAGTTCGGCATCGTCGACATCGTCATCACCGTCGCATCGGTCGCACTCATCATCGCCGGTCCGGCCATGCTTGCCGTTAATCTTGCCAAACTGTTAGAAAGCGATGATTCGTATAATGAATATAGCTATGTTGATGAAGTTGACGACAGTAATTATATCGACTATAGCAGCTATAACAATAGCGATGAAATTCAATATAACGACTATGTTTCTTATGATAATAACGAGAGCAATGTTGTAGAAGAAGAAGATGTAGAAGAAGAAAGCGAATATACCATGGGCGACCCGGATTTCTTAGGAGATTACGACGGCAAAGTCGGGAGCTACCCGGTGAGAATGAATCTAGCCGTCACAGGTCAGAATGAGATATTTGGCACTTACTACTATACCTCGCAAGGCGAAGACAGACAAATACAACTGAAGGGCACCATTGATGATAATTTTTACAAAATATCAAAAGGTGAAAAGAGCCGAGTTACTATTTATGAACTCGATAAATACGATCAAAAATGCGGCTTTTTTGAACTCGTCTTCACTCAAGTAAATGATACAGAGTTTACTTCTGAGAAGCGTTTTACAATAACTGGAACATATAAGAATTATAGCAGCGGACGAACATTTAACGTAGAACTTTCAAAATATTAATCATGAAAACAACAGCACTCAAACTACTGACAATCGTTATGCTTTGTATCGCTTGCGTTGCCTGTGGGCCGAGCGAGCAGGAGAAGATTCTTGAAGGCCGATGGATTGGTTCGGCTACAACAACGGATGACGACGGTGATACTATGAAAATGAAACTCACCTTCGATTTCAACCGCGCGAAAGACCTGATGAAGTTCAGAATGGATATGTCTATGCCCGGAGTGGGCGACATAATGACCGTGACTATGGAAGGTGACTGGATGGCAGATGAAGAGGAAATCACGATGTTTATCGACGAAAACTCGGTCAGTGTCTCTTACGCTTCAGGCCTTACCGCACTGGCCTATTCGATGGGGGTACAAGTATTCATGCTTGAACATCAATTGGAAACAGATCTGAAAAATGAAATTGGTATTTGGGACGAACTGCCCATAATCAGCCTTGACAGCGACAGGCTTGTCATAGACTTTGACGATACAAAGGTAACGCTCTATAAGCAATGACATTGCGGGAGGCGGAAATAAAAAATTGATTGTCTCCCGACAACCAATCTAATTAACCTTAAATCTATACCATGAAAAACTGATGCAAAGTTATAGCTTTATTTTGAATCGGCAAACTTTTTATAGAAAAAATTTGCCGATTCTGTATTTTTTATTGCAGAAGTCCATATCTTAACCACAAGTTGCATCATTTTGTCGATATGGGCTTCTGCAATTCATGATAGAATCATTCAGTGTAGACTTCGCGGTGGAACGAAGGCTCGATGACTTCGTCGGCCGCACGGTCGGGAAAATCGCCTTCGGTAGAGATGAAGACCCAGTCGACATCGTCGGTGCGGCGCATCAGCGAGACGAAGAAAGCCTGGGACTGGGGACTGCCGACAACGATAACGCGCGAGGCGCCGGCTTCGCGGGCGGCTGTAAATGTGTCTGCAAATGTTTTAAGCGTCAGGTCGTCTGTATCGTGGTCGGCAAGATCGTCGCTGTATGTCAGGACTATCGTGTTATAGCCTTCAAAAGCGTCTTTCATTGCCCCTTTATTTGTAAAATCAGCACGTGTCACGGTGAGCAGTTCGTCATTGAGCATCACATGCTCGGGATAATCCACCATGGCGTTCACAGCAATATCTCTTGCGAGAAGAACAGACAATACATCGGCAAAGACTTTACTGTTTGTACCGGTTAATGCGATTTCTTTCATAATGATAAATATTGTATTATAATTATTGTTTTTGATTATAACAGATAAACTCGGCGTTTCGTTTATTTTTTTGTAATTTTGCAAAAAAAATCACAAGTCAGTCATGAAGATTTTAGTTACCGGCGCCCGCGGCCAGCTCGGCAATGAGATGAGAGACGTTCTCGAGCGTCTCAATCCGGGGATTACAACTTATATTGATATGGACGATCTCGACCTCGCCGACTTCGACGCGGTCGAGAAATTTCTAACAGAAGGTGATTTCAGCCACGTTGTCAACTGTGCGGCATACACAGCCGTCGAGCGCGCTGAAATCGAGAAGAGCGTGTGTCACCGCGCCAATGTCGACGCCGTCTCAAACCTTGGCAGAATGTCTGACCGCCTCGGATTCAAGATACTCCACGTCTCAACCGACTATGTTTTCGACGGCAATTCGAGCAAACCTTATACCGAGAGCGACAAGGTCAACCCGGTGTCGGAATACGGCATCTCGAAACGCCACGGCGAGACAGCCCTTCTCGGCCTCGCGCCCGACAGTATCATAGTGCGCACCGGATGGCTTTATTCGAGCTATGGCAACAACTTTGTCAAGACAATGCTCAGACTCGGCCGCGAGCGCAAGAACATCAATGTCGTCTTCGACCAGATAGGTACACCGACCTACGGTGCCGACCTTGCCGAAGCAATAGCATCGATGCTGTTCAACCGCCAGTGGACTCCGGGCATATATAACTTTGCGAACGAAGGCGCCTGCTCATGGTATGACTTCGCGACCGTCATCTTTAAAATGTCGAATATCACAGATTGCCATGTGTCGGCAATCACGTCGAAAGATTATCCGTCGGCGGTCACACGCCCCCACTACTCTGTTCTCGACAAATCAAAAATAAAAGCAGTCTACGGTATCGAGATACCGCACTGGGAAGAGGCTCTTGCCCGCTGCCTCGACAGGATATCGGAAGACAGCGACATCTGATTTCAAAACATCATCAAGATAAAATAAATTGGCTACTATCAACGAAGAAATAGAACGACGCCGGACTTTCGCCATCATATCGCACCCTGACGCCGGCAAAACCACACTGACTGAAAAGCTGCTCCTCTATGGCGGTGCAATCCATATCGCCGGAGCCGTGAAATCAAACAAAATAAAGAAGACCGCCACCAGCGACTGGATGGAGATCGAGAAACAGCGCGGCATCTCTGTCGCGACGTCGGTTATGGGCTTCAACTACGGAGACTATAAAATCAACATTCTCGATACTCCCGGTCACCAGGACTTCGCCGAAGACACTTACCGGACACTGACCGCTGTCGACAGCGTCATCATCGTCGTCGACGTCGCCAAAGGTGTCGAGCAGCAGACGCGCAAGCTGATGGAGGTCTGCCGTATGCGCAACACGCCCGTCATCATCTTCGTCAACAAGCTCGACCGCGAGGGCCGCGACCCGTTCGAGATTCTCGACGAACTCGAAAGCGAGTTAAAAATCAGCGTCAGACCGTTGTCATGGCCCATCAACATAGGAGCTAAATTCAAAGGCGTCTATAATATATATGAGCACAGCCTCGATCTCTTCACTCCCGACAAACAGAAAGTGACCGAACGCGTCGAAATCGACGACATCAATGACCCGGCTGTCGACGAAGCCGTCGGCGAGACCGACGCGGCCAAACTGCGCGAAGACCTCGACCTCATCGAAGGCGTATATCCCGAATTCGATGTCGATGAATACCTCGCCGGCAAACTTGCTCCGGTGTTCTTCGGCTCGGCTCTCAACACATTCGGCGTCAAAGAGCTGCTCGACTGCTTTGTCAAGATTGCTCCCTCACCCCGCCCCGTCATGACACTCGAGCGCGAGGTAAAACCCGCCGAAGAGACTTTCTCGGGCTTTGTCTTCAAGATACACGCCAATATGGATCCCAACCACCGCAGCTGTATCGCATTCGTGAAAATCTGTTCGGGCAAGTTTGAACGCAACGCCAACTACAAGCACATACGCTCGGGCAAATTCATGAGATTCTCCGCTCCGACCGCATTCATGGCCCAGAAAAAGAGCATCGTCGACGAAGCCTATCCCGGCGACATCGTAGGTCTGCCCGACACAGGCAACTTCAAGATCGGCGACACTCTGACCTCGGGCGAAGACCTTCACTTCAAAGGCCTGCCGAGTTTCTCTCCCGAGATGTTCAAATATATCGAGAACGCCGACCCCATGAAGTCGAAACAGCTCGAAAAGGGCATACAGCAGCTCATGGACGAAGGCGTGGCCCAGCTCTTCACCAACACGTTCAACGGACGCAAAATCATCGGTACGGTCGGACAGCTGCAGTTCGAGGTGATACAATACCGCCTGTTACACGAATACGGCGCGCAATGCAACTGGGAGCCGATCTCGCTCTATAAGGCATGCTGGATCGAGAGCGACAACGAGGCCGCGCTCGAATCATTCAAGAAACGCAAGAACAGATTCATGGCCGTCGACCGCGAGGGCCGCGACGTGTTCCTCGCCGACTCTAACTATGTGCTGCAGATGGCGCAATCTGATTTTCCCGATATCCGTTTCCACTTCTCATCAGAGTATTAATTATTTACATAATATATCATGGCAAAAATTGGTTCTGTAATGACCCCCGTAGGCCGCAAAGCGCTCTTGCTTGGCAGCGGCGAGTTAGGCAAAGAAGTCGCAATCGAGCTCCAGCGCTATGGCGTGGAGGTTATCGCCTGTGACAGATATCCCGGCGCTCCGGCGATGCAGGTAGCCCACAGAAGTTATGTCTTCAACATGCTTGACGGCGAAGCTCTTCGTCAGATAATCGAAGCCGAGAAGCCCGACCACATCATCCCCGAAGTCGAGGCCATCGCCACGCCTGTGCTGGTCGAGCTTGAAAAAGAGGGCTACAACGTGACTCCGACGGCCAACGCCGCGTTCCTTACCATGAACCGCGAGGGCATACGCCGTCTGGCTGCCGAAACACTCGGCGTCAAGACTTCACCCTATCGTTTCGCCTCGGATTATGACGAATTCAAGAAAGCCGTCGACGAAATCGGTATTCCCTGCGTCGTCAAACCCGTGATGAGTTCATCAGGTCACGGCCAGTCCATGATAAAGAAAGCCGAAGACATCGAAAACGCATGGCATATAGCCCAGGAAGGCGGACGCGCCGGTGCCGGCCGCGTCATCGTCGAGGGCTTTGTCGACTTCGACTACGAAATAACACTGCTGACAGTCAGAAGTGTCAGCGGCACTGTTTTCTGCGAACCCATAGGCCATATACAGATCGACGGCGACTACCGCTACTCATGGCAGCCCCAGCCGATGTCTGCAAAGGCAATAGAAAGCGCCCGCGAGATTGCCAGGAAGGTAACCGACGCGCTCGGCGGTTACGGCATCTTCGGCGTCGAACTTTTCATCAAAGGCGACGAAGTCATCTTCAGCGAAGTGTCTCCGCGTCCCCACGACACCGGCATGGTGACAATGATTTCGCAGGATCTCAGTGAGTTTGCCCTCCATGCGCGCGCCCTGCTCGGTCTCCCCGTCCCGGCAATAAGATTCTATGGTCCCTCGGCCTCTCGCGCCGTAGTCGTCGAAGGCGATACCGACAAAATCGAGATGGATAATCTCGAGAACGTCCTTGCCGAGCCCGGCACACAGATGCGCATCTTCGGCAAGCCTGAAATCAAAGGACACCGCCGCATGGGCGTAATCCTTGCGACAGACGAAAGCGTCGAGGCTGCCCGCGCGAAAGCCGAAAGAGCTTACGAGGCATTAAAAGTCAATGTTTTGCCCCGTTGACCGAAATGGAACAGGAAATCAAGAAACTGACACTGATGTTTGCCGCCGGCGATGTCGCGCGTGCCGACATACTGCTCAGTCCTGACAGAATATACTACAGATTCGCGACCGACGATTCGATAGAAGACGGACAGCTGCCCCCATACAAAGGTGATTTCGCAGCGCTCGCAGCCGACATTACGTCAGCATTGCCCGCCGACAAATCCGCCACTGACGACAACGTGAAGATGACAGTCTTTGTCGACAACAAGCTGTCGGCCATCACATCAGACGCCGAGGCAATACGCACGACGGTCGGCCGACTGTGTGACGTAGCCGACGAATTCGCGTTTCTGAGAGGATTCTGTTAGATTCTGAAAAATCTTAAAGCATTAGCGGTGGTCTTTTCGGCCACCGTTTTTGTTTCGATGCCCAAAGCTCCGGCGACACACTCGGCTGTATAGACCATAAAAGCGCTCTCATTGCGTTTGCCGCGCTTTGGCACAGGCGCCAGATAGGGCGAGTCTGTCTCAAGCATCAGGCGGTCAAGACCTATCGCAGGCAGTACTTCCTTCAGCTTAGAGTTCTTGAATGTGACTATACCGTTTATGCCGAACATATAGTCGCCCGTGCGTCTGATGCGCTCGACGTCGGCTACCGTGCCGCCGAAACTGTGGAAAACCGCACTGACCGCAGGCGCCCCCTGAAGGACTTCGAGAGTCTGGTCGAGAGCCTCGCGGCAGTGGATTATAATCGGCAGGCCGCAGTCGGCGGCGACGCCAATCTGATGCTCGAAGACCTGCATCTGCTGGTCTTCAAAATTCTTATCCCAGTAAAGATCCATGCCTATCTCACCGACAGCCACGTCATTGTCGCGGTCGAGTTTCGACAGCACCTCGGCGAGAGTATCGCGCCACGCTTCGTTGACCTCTGTCGGATGAAGCCCCATGGCACAATACACGTTGCCATGATATTCCGACGCCAGAGTTCTCAACGGCGCGACCGACGCGAGGTCGACGTTGGGAAAGACCATCCGCGTCACACCGGCTGCGATAGCGCGCCCGACGGCTTTCTCTCCACCGCCGTCAATGTCAAAATCAGGCAGATAGAGATGCGTGTGAGTATCAAAAAGTTCCATATCCTAATGGTCGCGGCAGGCTGATTTCAAGGCAAGCTCGGTGAAGAAATTCCTGCCCTCAAGGTCGAGACCGGCATCGGTTATCGCAGCCACAGCCTTGTCTGAATATTCATTTATAAGCTTGATGCTGCGTTCGCTAAGCTTCAGGCTGTCATAAACAGCTGTCACCTGTCTGATGCGCTCCTTGTCTTCAAGGTCTTCGGCGAGTATGTCGAGCAGCTCCTCGCGGGCCTCAGACAGAGCCGTCACAAGCAGCCATGTCTTCTTCTCGTTGACGATGTCGCCGCCGATGCCCTTGCCGAATATCGTCGGGTCGCCGTAGGTGTCAAGCCAGTCGTCTTTAAGCTGGAAAGCCATGCCGAGGTTGACGCCATAATGATAAAATGCATCGGCCTTGGCCTCGTCGGCTCCGGCAACGATAGCGCCCATGCGGCATGCGCATCCCAGAAGGACCGATGTCTTGAGACGTATCATGTCGAGATACTGAGCTACCGTTATATCCTTGCGTTTCTCAAAATCCATATCATACTGCTGGCCTTCGTAGACCTCCATTGCCGTCCTGTTGAACAGATTGAAGGCCTTGCGAAGAAATTCGCCCGATGATTTCGCTATGTACTCATAAGCGAGTGTCAGCATTGCGTCGCCTGAGAGTATGGCTGTGTTGTCATCCCATTTGACATGTACGGTCGGATGGCCACGGCGAATATCCGCCTTATCCATCACATCGTCGTGAAGCAATGTGAAATTATGGAAGATCTCAATGCCGAGAGCCGGGTCAATGGCTTTGGCGACATCACCTCCGAGAGCGCTGCACACGGCAATGACCAGCAGCGGGCGCAGCCGTTTGCCGCCTGTCTCGAGCGTATAGTCAATCGGTCTGTAGAGACCCGCCGGATTCTGCGGCAAAGATATTTCTTTAATAGCTGAAGCGATTAAATCTGATATTTCGTCATGAGTCAACATAGCATATACTTATTTTTATGCAAATGTAATCAAAAATACAATGTCAGTGGGCTTGTTAGTGAAAAATAGCGTAAATTTGTAGTAAAATAAACAGACATGGAAAATCTGCCGCAAGACCCCGCTATATTATTAAGCTATATAAATACAAAACTAAGAGACGAATACTCTGATCTCGACTCTCTCTGCGAAGGCCTCGGTATCGACCGCGGGACACTCGTCGACCGCCTTGGCGAAGCCGGCTTTGAATACTCGCCCGAACACAACAAATTCTGGTAATGGAGGAATATCTCGACAAACTGAACCCACAGCAGCGACAGGCCGTCGAATATCTCGACGGCCCCGAACTCGTCATCGCCGGCGCCGGCTCTGGCAAGACGCGTGTGCTCACATATAAAATCGTGCATCTTCTCGCCAAAGGATATGAGCCCTGGCGCATCATGGCTCTTACGTTCACCAACAAGGCCGCCCGCGAGATGCGTGAGCGCATCGAGGTTCTTGTCGGCGAAAAGACATCGTCGAGACTGTGGATGGGCACATTCCACTCGATGTTTCTGCGTATTCTCAGGACCAATGCCGACCTTATCGGCTTCAAGCGTGATTTCACCATCTATGAAACAGCCGACTCAAAGTCGCTGCTGAAGATGATTATAAGGGATATGCAGCTCGACGAAAAGCTTTATAATCCGTCGACGGTATTCAATGCCATTTCATTCGCCAAAAACGCGCTCTACTCGCCCGAAGCCTATCGCGCCGACGCCGACCTGATGCGCTCTGACAAAAACGCGCGCCGCCCGTACATCGTCGACATCTACACGGCCTACCGCGACCGCTGCCGCATCGCCGGAGCGATGGACTTCGACGATCTGCTCTTCTACACCAACGTATTGCTGTCATCAAACCCCGGCCTTCTCAACCACTACCGCGAGTTTTTCAAATATGTCCTCGTCGACGAGTATCAGGACACCAACCACGCCCAGAACAGCATCATCACCCTGCTCACCGAGGGCCAGGGCAACCTCTGCGTTGTCGGCGACGACGCCCAAAGCATATACTCATTCCGCGGAGCCAACATAAAGTTTATCCTGAACCTTCGCGACCAATATCCCGATTTAAAGACATTTAAGCTCGAACGCAACTATCGCTCGACCCAGAACATCATCAACGCCGCCAACACGCTCATCGACAAGAATTCGCGTCAGATACACAAAGAAGTCTTTTCGGAGAACGAACTCGGCGAGCGCATCAACATCGTCGAGAGTTACAGCGATTTCGAGGAAGGTTATCTGGTAGCAAACCGCATATCACAGGTTAAGATGCACAGCAAAGACAGCTACAATGACTTCGCCGTGCTGTACCGCACCAATGCACAGTCGCGTATTCTCGAAGAAGCCCTGCGCAAACGCAACATCCCCTACCGCATCTATGGCGGTCTGGCATTCTATCAGCGCAAGGAGATAAAAGATGTCGTAGCCTATCTGCGTCTTGCGATAAACCCCGACGACGACGAGGCTTTAAAGCGCGTTATAAATACACCCGCCCGCGGCATCGGCGAGACTACGGTAAAAAAATTAGCCGCCGCAGCTATTGAAAACAATGTCAGTCTGTGGCAGGTAGCCTTGGACCCCGCAGCATATCAGCTCGACATAAACCGCGGCACCAAATCAAAAATCGAGAAATTCACCGGTCTCATATCGCAGTTCATCACCCGAAACAACGAGGACGACATCGACGCCGAGACAATGACGGTCGAGGTCATCCGCGAATCGAGGATTCTGACGATGTATGCCTCTGAGAATACTCCCGAAAGTGTCTCAAAGAAAGAGAACATCGAGGAACTTCTCAACGCCGCGCGCCAGTTTGTCGAGGACAAGAAGGAGCAAGGCGCGACAGACAGTATGCGTCTGGTCGATTTTCTGTCTGAGGTGTCTCTCGCAACAGATCAGGACGCAGCGACAGGCGCCGAGGAATGTGTCACCCTGATGACCATACATGCCGCCAAGGGCTTGGAATTCAATAATGTCTTTATTGTCGGCGTCGAGGAAGATCTTCTGCCGTCGTCTATGGGCCGCGGCAGTCTCGCCGAAATAGAGGAAGAGCGCCGTCTGCTGTATGTCGCCATCACACGCGCCAAGAAATTCTGCATGATGACCTATGCCAAAAGCCGATATATCAACGGCCAGAACAAGCTCTGCAATCCCTCGCGCTTTCTCAAGGACATCAACATCAAATATCTCAAGGTCGGACTCGGCTCACAGATTGCCCCTCCCGAAATACGGCCGTCGCACGACAGCTTTGAACGGCAACGTGTGCTCAGGCCTATTGGCGGCAACAACTCTTACCGCCCGACATTTAAGTCTGACAGGTCAGACTCGTCTGTCAAAAACATTGCCGCCGGCGACTTCGCGCAACACGCGGCCTCCGAGCTGCACAGCGGCGCCGTCATCGAGCACCAGCGTTTCGGCCGCGGCGTCATCACCGAGATTGATACAAGCACCCCTGACCATAAGATTACCGTCAATTTTGACAATGTCAGCACTAAAAAGCTGCTGCTGAGTTTCGCTAAATTCAAAATTATCGAATAATGAAAATATCCGACATACCTACCCCGTTCTACGCCGTCTACACCGACCGCATCGCCCGTAATCTCGACATCATCGAATCGGTGTCGCAGCGCGCCGGCGTCAAAATCATCATGGCATTCAAAGCCAATGCGTTATGGCGCACATTCGGTCTTTTCAAGGAAAGAGGCTTTGCGTCGACAGCGAGTTCGCTCAACGAGATGCGTCTCGGACGCGAGTTTCTGTGTGACGAAGTACACAGTTATTGTCCCGCCTATACCGACTCGACCATTGACGAATATCTCGAGGGCAGCTCGCATATAACGTTCAACTCGCTCGGCCAATGGAACCGCTTTGCCGCAAAAGTGAGGGAATACAACGCAGCCCACCCTGACAAACGAGTTTCGCCTGGACTGAGAGTCAACCCGAAATGCTCGGTCATCGAGACTGATATTTATAATCCTGCCCTGCCCGGCTCGCGCTTCGGCGTCCCGGCCGAGGCGTTGAAAGACGGTCTGCCGGAGGGCATCGAGGGGCTTCACTTCCACGCCCTCTGCGAGTCGACGAGCTACGACCTCGAGAAAGTACTCGAAGCCTTCGAGCAGCAGTTCGGCCATCTTCTTGACAAAGTAAGTTGGGTAAACATGGGCGGCGGCCATCTCATGACACGCGAGGGATATGACACCGGCCATCTCGTCGGTCTACTCAAAGCCTTCAGGGAGCGTCACCCCGGTGTCGGCGTAATACTTGAGCCCGGCAGCGCCTTCACCTGGCGGACGGGCGACCTCATCACATCGGTCGTCGATATCGTCGAGAACGACGGCATAAGCACTGCCATAGTCGACGTATCGTTCGCCTGCCACATGCCCGACACACTCGAGATGCCCTATCAGCCGAAGATAACAGAGAGCGCTGACGCCGGACACCCTTACCGCCTGGGCGGCAACTCATGCCTCAGCGGCGACTATATGGGCGACTGGTATTTCGAGAAACCGCTCGAAGCCGGACAGCGTCTGACACTTGAAGACATGAATCACTATACCACGGTCAAAACGACGATGTTCAACGGCATCCAGCATCCGGCGATTGTCGTGGCGTCGAACGAACACTCTGACGACGCCCGTGTCATCCGCGTTTTTGGCTATGAAGACTATAAATCGAGAATGAGCTGAAGATGAAAACCTACTCTGTCATAATACCTGTCTACAACCGTGTCGACGAAGTCGACGAACTGCTTGCCAGCCTGACCGAACAGACTGACGGCGACTTCGAGGTCATCATCGTCGAGGACGGTTCGACTCAGCCTTGCAAGGACGTCGCCGGAAGATACGCGTCACACGGCCTCGACGTAAAATATTATTTCAAGCCCAACGAAGGGCGCTCGATAGCCCGCAACTACGGCATGGAGAGAGCCTCGGGCAGGTATTTTATATTCTTCGATTCTGACTGCGTCATCCCGCCGGCATATTTCGAGACTATATCAAAGGTTCTTGCCGCAAAACGTTATGACTGTTTCGGTGGACCTGACGCCGCACATGACTCTTTCAGCGACACTCAGAAGGCGATAAACTATTCGATGACATCGTTTATGACCACCGGCGGCATCAGAGGGGGTAAGATCAAACTCGAAAAATTCGTGCCGCGCACTTTCAACATGGGATTTTCGCGAGAGGTGTATGAACGTGTCGGCGGATTCCGTGAGATGTTTTCAGAAGACATCGACATGAGCACCCGAATACGCAACGCAGGCTTCACGACCGGGCTGATTGTCGAGGCACCCGTGTGGCACAAACGCCGCATCGATTTCAAAAAATTCTTCCGTCAGGTCTATGTCTTCGGCATGTCGCGGGTGACTCTGAAATTGCTCTATCCCGATTCTCTCAAGGCGGTTCATCTGCTGCCGGCCGTCTTTGTCATCGGCAGCCTGCTGCTCATAGCGCTCGGCATCTTTGTCTCGCCATGGTTCCTGCTTCCGCTGGGGCTTTATTTCCTCGCGGTCTTCATCGGAGCTCTTCTGAAGACCCGCAGCCTCAACATTGCGGCCAAGGCCGTTCCGGCGGCAATAATACAGCTCGGCGGCTACGGCATCGGCTTCATCAAGGCCTACTTTTCAAAAATAATCCTTCGCCGCGGCCGCGACCTCGACGAGGAAATAGCAATGAGAAAAGGAAAATAAGACATGAAAGACAACGAGTCGCCAAACCACGGCAAGACCATCAAGGAGATGGCAACCGAACTCCGCCCGCGCGAAAAAGCTCTTGCAAACGGCATCAAGAGCCTGACAAACGCCGAGCTGATGGCTCTGATATTCGCAACAGGCATAAAAGGCCGGTCGGTCATAGAACTGAGTCAGGACATACTTGACGAATTTGACGGCCATCTGTCTAAAGTGACGAGCCTCGGAGTCAACGAACTGACCGAACGCTTCTCGGGCATCGGTCCGGCAAAAGCGCTCAATCTCCTCGCCGCGCTCGAACTCGGTTCGCGGTCGACCGCCGACGCGCGCCTTGTCACCGATGCGGTCATCAATTCATCCGAGATAGCATACGATATAATGCGCCAGCATCTCGAGCGGTTGCCCTACGAGGAATTCTGGGTGCTTTATCTGTCGCAGGCAGGCAAACAGGTGAGACGCGAAAAAATCGGCCAAGGCGGCCTGACAGCAACTGCCGTAGATGTCAGAATCATAATGAAATATGCGCTCGAAGCCTCGGCGTCGGCCATGATTCTGTTTCACAACCATCCGTCGGGCACACTCAGACCGAGCCCCCAGGACATAGCGCTGACACGCAAAATCAAGGACGCTGCGGCATTGTTTGAAATCAGAGTCAATGACCATATCATAATCACTGACTCTGATTATTATTCAATGCACGACGAAGGTCAGCTACCGTAAGTCAGAGTTGCCCTCATAATAATTTACAAAAGCGCGGTTGACAAGACGGACACCGCCCGGAGTTGGATAATCACCCGAGAAATACCAGTCGCCGGGATGATTCGGTATGGCGCGATGCAGTCCGTCGAGATTCTGATAAATGATTTTCACGTCAGCTTTCATCGTCTCGGGTGTAAGCATCTCTGCAATCTTCCGCGAAATATCGGCGTCGGTAAACGGCGCATATATCGCCTTGACACAATTGACCTGACGCTCGGCAGGAAGCTGCAGCTGTTCGAGACAGGCCCGGTATGTGTCTTCAAGCACATCGGACATGCCGCGGTCTTTCAGCAACTCGACGGCGGCTCTGAAGGCCGCGAACTCGCTCATGCGCGACATGTCGATGCCGTAATAATCGGGATACCTGACCTGCGGTGACGAAGAGACCACGACGATACGACGCGGATGAAGACGGTCGAGCATCTGCAGGATAGACTGTTTCAGCGTAGTGCCGCGCACGATGCTGTCGTCGATGACGACAAGCGTGTCGACATCGTTGACGATACAACCGTAAGTCACATCATAGACATGCGCCGCGAGCTCGTTGCGCGACGCGCCTTCGGCAATAAATGTTCTTAGTTTTATGTCTTTTAGAGCGATTTTCTCGATTCTTAGCTTACGGCCCATGATTTCTGCCACACGGGCGGCATTAAGACCGCCGCACTTCTGTGCCGTAATGATTTCCTCGGCCTTGAGGCTGTCAAGATACGATTCGAGTCCTTCGGTGAGCCCCATGAAAGCGACTTCGGCCGTATTGGGTATGAAGGCGAAGACCGTATTGTCAAGATCATGGTCGATGGCCTCGAGAATCTCAGGGACGAGGTAGCGTCCGAGAGCCTTGCGCTCCTTATAAATATCGGCGTCGCTGCCTCTCGAAAAGTAGATGCGCTCGAACGAGCATTTCTCGTTTTTAAGCGGCTCGAGCACCTGCGGCGTCGAGATATCGCCTTTTTTTGTGACAATAAGAGCCGAGCCCGGCTGCAACTCACTGACATCGGCCCGGGCGACATTGAAGACAGTCTGTATCACAGGACGCTCCGAGGCAAGAACGACAAAATCATCGTCATACCAGTAGAACGCCGGCCTGATGCCGTGAGGATCGCGCAGGGCAAACATGTCGCCCGACCCTGTCGCGCCGCAAATCACATATCCACCGTCCCACGATGTCGAAGCCGACCGCATGACGTTGACCATGTCGAGATTATCTTCGATGAGATGACTTAACTCCGGGTCAACGGCTCCGTCTCTGAACTGACGGTAAAGCCGGTGATTCTCTTTGTCAAGGGCATAACCGAGCTGTTCGAGAAGCATGACCGTGTCGCTGTAGATTCGCGGATGCTGGCCTGTGGAGACGACTTTCTCGAATATCTCGTCGACATTCGTCATATTGAAGTTGCCGCACAGCAGCAGATTGCGCGAGCGCCAGTTGTTGCGGCGCAAGAACGGATGCACATAGCTGATACCGCTTTTGCCCGTAGTGCTGTATCTGAGATGCCCCATATAGATCTCGCCGATGAAAGGGACAAGACGCTCGACCTCCTCGGGCGTAGCATCGGGCAGCGAAGCTGCAAGCTGGCGGTTTACCTCGCCGAAAATTGTCTGTATGGCGTCAGCGCCGAGAGCCCTTTCACGGAATACATACTCATGACCCGGCTCCGCTCCCATCTTTACGACACCGATGCCGGCGGCTTCCTGCCCGCGGTTATGCTGTTTTTCCATCAGGAGGTACAGTTTGCCGAGGGCATAGCTGTAACTGCCGTATTTTTCTTTATAATACCGTATCGGGTGACGCAGTCTTATCATCGCTACGCCACATTCATGTTTCAGCTGTTCCATGTTATTTTACCGCCGCTTTCTTTATCTGATAAACAGCAGTTCGCGATATTTGGGCAGAGGCCACATCTCGTTGTCGACCATCAGCTCGAGTTTGTCGATATGATATCTTATCGTTTCCATGCAGGGCACGACGGTGTCGTGATAAGCAATAGCCTTGTCACGCTCGTTTGTTATCGCGTTGGCTTTCTTGCGGGCATCGACCATGGCGTCGGTCTGGGCCTTTATCACACACATGTGCTTTGAAATCTTCTCGATGGTCTCAAGGTCGTGGCTGACAATATCGCGGCCTTTCTCATCGTCGAACAGAGTCTTGAGTTTGACGACGTTGTCGACAAGCATCGACTGATAACGCGTGGCAACGGGTATGACGTGGTTTATGGCAAGATCACCGAGAACACGGGCCTCGATCTGTACCTTTTTCGTATACATCTCCCACTTAACCTCGTTTCGTGCCTCAAGCTCGACTCGCGTGAAAACGTTTGTACGGGCAAACATATCGACCGACGAGTCTCTGAGATATGCGTCGAAAATCTTCGGTGCGGATGTCTCGCAGTCGAGGCCGCGGCGGGCTGCTTCGGCTTTCCATTCGTCGCTGTAACCGTTGCCGTCGAAGTGTATGTTCTTGGATTCGATGATAAGCTTTCTGATTTCGGCAAGGAGCGCGTCCTCAAGATTCTCGCCTTTGTCAAGCCGTGCGTCGACAGCCGTCTTGAAGCTTGTAAGCTGGTCGGCGACAGCGGCGTTGAGGGCAATCATCGCCGAGGCGCAGTTGGCCGACGAACCCACGGCTCTGAACTCGAAGCGGTTGCCGGTGAATGCGAAAGGCGACGTGCGGTTGCGGTCAGTGTTGTCAATCATGATTTCGGGAATCTGAGCCACGCCGAGCTTATAGCCTTCTTTAGCCGAGAGATTGCTCAGATCATCAAGGTTACTGTTCTCGATGAGATCAAGAATCTTCGCGAGCTGGGTGCCGGTGAAAATCGAGATGATTGCAGGAGGAGCCTCGTTGGCGCCAAGACGATGGGTGTTGGTCGCCGACATGATCGAGGCTTTCAGCAGACCGTTGTGTTTGTGAACGGCAGCCATGACGTTGACGACAAATGTGATGAACTGCAGATTGTCTTTCGGTGTCTTGCCGGGAGCGAAGAGCATTGCTCCGTTGTCTGTGCCGAGACTCCAGTTGTTGTGCTTGCCCGAACCGTTGACACCGGCAAAAGGCTTTTCGTGAAGCAGCACTCTGAAGTTATGACGTCTGGCGACTTCGGCCATGAGCGACATCAGCAGCAGATTATGGTCATTGGCAAGGTTTGTCTCCTCGAATATCGGAGCAAGCTCAAACTGGTTGGGAGCGACCTCATTGTGACGGGTCTTGGCGGGAATGCCGAGCTTATGGGCCTGAATCTCAAGATCGAGCATGAAAGCTTCGACACGCGAGGGAATCGCACCGAAATAATGGTCTTCAAGCTGCTGGTTTTTGGCGCTCTCGTGGCCCATGAGAGTGCGTCCGGTCATCACAAGGTCGGGACGGGCACTGTAGAGGGCTTCGTCGACAAGGAAATATTCCTGTTCCCAGCCGAGATATGACTTGACATGTTTCACTGTCGGGTCGAAATAGCGTGCGACGGCGCTCGCAGCCTTGTCGACGCTGTTGAGAGCCTTCAGCAACGGAGTCTTGTAGTCAAGAGACTCTCCGGTATATGAAATGAAAATTGTCGGGATACAAAGTGTCTCACCTATTATAAATGCGGGCGAAGATATGTCCCATGCCGAATATCCGCGGGCTTCGAACGTATTGCGGATGCCGCCGTTAGGGAAACTTGACGCATCGGGTTCCTGCTGCACGAGAAGCTTGCCTGAAAATTTCTCGACCACTCCGCCTTTGCCGTCATGATCAATAAATGCGTCATGCTTTTCAGCTGTACCGTCGGTCAGAGGATGGAACCAGTGGGTATAATGACGCGCACCGTTGTCGATGGCCCAGCGCTTCATACCTTCGGCGACACTGTCGGCAATCTCGAGCGATATCGGTTCTTTGTTCTCGATGGCATTGACAAGCGCGTCATAGGTCTGCTTGGGAAGATATTCAAACATTTTCTGATTGTTGAACACATGTTTCCCGTAGTAGCTCTCGGGACGTTCCTTCGGAATATCGACTTTGACGGCTTTCCGGTCAAACGCTTCTTCTACAACCTTAAACCTTAATGAAGACATAAATTTTACCTATTATGATTAAACAAAAAGTACTTGCAATAAAACAAAAAGCCCGCAGAGCGACCGTTGTCTACTTTGCGGGTGAACGCTGACGAGCCAATGCCCGAATCCGGGCAATCGCAAGCTTTAATTGGCTTGGAGAAATAGCTAAACCGCTTCATTCTGCTCGTTGATTTTATGTGGCAAAATTATAAAATTTCAAAATACTATACAATACACTGAGAAAAATTTTATCACTTCGGCAAATTATTATTAACTTTACATTATTATAATTATATCATACTATAGCTACCATGAACCATAAGTTTTTATTCGCTCTCGCCATTTCATGCACGGCTCTTAGTCCGGCAATGGCTGTAACATCCTTGAAAAATAACTCCAAATCTACAGGTCAGGACGAAGTGATTCTCCACGCCTGGAGCTGGTCGTTCGACACCATCGCGTCAAACATGAAGCGCATCGCCGACGCCGGTTACGACTACGTCCAGACATCTCCGGCCCAGGCATGCTATGTCGGCGACGGCGGCGGCATGGCCCTTTTCAGTGAGCCGGGTGACTCTGTCATGGGCAAATGGTATTACTACTATCAGCCGACCGACTGGACCATAGGCAACTATATGCTCGGCGACCGCAACGCGTTCAAAAACATGTGCGACAGCGCGTATGCCTACGGTGTCAAAGTCATTGTCGACGTGCTGCCCAACCACACCGCCATCGACCACAAGGCTGTGCTCCCGGGTCTCGATAATGCCGTCGGCGGCCATGAGAATCTTTTCCACGCCAACGGCTTCAAACCTATCGTCAACTGGAACGACCGTCTCGAATGTACCACCGGCGAAATGGGCGGCCTCCCCGACGTCAACACCGAGAATCCCGACTTCCAGTATTACTACCTCCAGTATGTCAACGACCTCATCAACCTGGGCGCACGCGGTTTCAGATATGACACAGCCAAACACATAGGCCTGCCCTCTGACCCGCTCGACCCCAAAGCCAGACAAAACGATTTCTGGGACGTCGCTACAGGCCGTAAAGCCGTCAGAGGCCTCTCGCTTCTGATGCCTGACAGTCTCTATATCTACGGTGAGGTGCTTCAGGACAAAAACGTCAAGGAGACAGAGTATGACGACTACATGGACCTCACCGCCAGCAGCTACGGCCACGCTCTTCGCAACGCTATCGTCGCAGAGAATGTATATAAAGAAAATCTTCTCGACTGGCACCATCCTTCGGCTCCGACCGATCTTGTCACATGGGTCGAAAGTCACGATACATATTGTAACGCACACGAATCGGCCGGTATATCTGACGACGCCATCAGAGCCGGATGGGCTTTCATCACCGCCCGCAGCACAGGCCGCCCGCTGTTCTTCAGCCGGCCGGCCGGAAGTACCCGCGAAAATTACTGGGGCAACAACCGCATCGGCGCCCGCGGCAACGACGAGTTCTTCCATCCCGAAGTTGTCGCCGTCAACTCTTTCAGACACAAAATGGCAGGTCAGCCCGAAACAGTCAGCTTCTCGAAAGACGGCAAAGCGGCCGAAATATCACGCGGCGACAGCGGAGCGGCCCTTATCAGTTTCTCATCGAAACCTCAGAAAGTAAAACTCGAAACAAGTCTGCCCGACGGCGAATATACCGATTCGGTACACAAGGCTGTATTCAAGGTCAAAAACGGCTTTGTCGAAGGACGTCTTGATCCGTTTGCCTCTTACATGCTTTATGCCAGATAAGACATCATGATGCTTAAAAAAACTGTTATACAACAGTAATTATGTCAAAACGACATTTCTGACCGTATAATAATGCTTCATAAAGATGTTTTATAACATAATGTTACAACATGTTACATTTTTAACAAAATTTCACCTAATTGCAAATCGTAACGTTTGAGCTGTTTTTCATAAACAAAAGCACATTATTTTAATAACTGCGCTCAAATTATAGACAATACCGGTTACAAAATGTCATAATTTCATCTATTTACATAGCCGGTTACGGTAATATAACAATTTGCACCAAGTGAATTTTATAATTAATTTTGTGTACGGAAACATTCGAAATGATTTAAACGCTTTTTCATTTAATAAAAACAAATCTGGAATAGACATATAATCTAACATTAAGTACTATGTGTAAGAAATTGATGGAGGTTCGTGAGAATCTCCATCAATTTCTTTTGTACCGATTCGTTATTTTCCGTAATTTTGTTGTATGAAACAGATTGATAGGGAAACCGTACAGCGAATCATTGACACAGCAGACATAGTCGAGGTCGTCAGTGACTTTGTCAGCCTGAAACGACGCGGCGCCAACTATATCGGCCTGTGTCCTTTCCACAACGAGAGGACTCCATCGTTTTCAGTCTCGAAATCAAAAGGCATCTGCAAGTGCTTCAGCTGTGGCAAAGGCGGTTCTCCTGTCAATTTCATCATGGAAATCGAGCAAGTCGGCTATCAGGAAGCGCTGCGTTATCTCGCGAAAAAATACAACATCGAGATCAAGGAGCGTGAGATGTCCGAGGCAGAAAAGGCCGAGGCTTCACAGCGCGAATCGATGCTCGCCGTCAACCAGTTTGCAATGGCCCATTTCGAATCCAACCTGACTGACACGGCCGACGGACGCGAAATAGGTCTGACATATTTCAGACAGCGCGGCATCAACGACGCGATGATCAAGCGCTTCCATCTCGGCTACGCCCTTGAGAAATCAAACGAGTTCTACGAAGCCGCCACCCGCAAAGGCTTCAAACCCGAGCCCCTCATCAGCACCGGCCTCTGCTCAAAAAGCGAACGCGGCACGATATACGACCGGTTCAAAGGCCGCGTCATCTATCCAGTCTTCGGCGTTTCGGGCAAAGTCGTCGCCTTCGGTGGCCGCACGCTAAAAAGCGACAAGACAGTAGCCAAATATGTCAATTCGCCCGAATCGCAGATATACCGCAAGAGCTATGAACTCTACGGCCTCTATCAGGCCAAACAGGCTATAGCATCGAAAAACAAGTGTATCCTTGTCGAAGGCTATATGGATGTCATATCCATGCACCAGTCTGGCGTCGAGAATGTCGTCGCATCTTCCGGCACATCTTTGACAGAGGGTCAAATCAGGCTCATCCACCGCTTCACCGAGAATGTCACCGTCATATACGACTCTGACGCCGCAGGCATAAAAGCGTCGCTCAGAGGCATCGACCTGCTTCTCGCCGAAGGTCTGGATGTCAAGGTGCTGTCATTGCCCGACGGCGACGACCCTGACTCTTACGCCCAGAATCATTCGGCTACCGAGCTCGAGGAATATCTCTCGACACACGAAACAGACTTCATAAAATTCAAGACATCGGTATTGTTGCGCGACGCCGGTGACGACCCGATGAAACGCAGCCGCGTCATCTCGGATATACTGAAATCGATAGCCGTCATACCGAATGAGGTGACACGTACGATATACGTCGCCGAATGTTCACGTATGCTCGGCGTGCCCGAAGACGTGCTGATGCTGCAACTCGCAAAATACATAGCCGAACGCATCGAGACCGAGAGCAACCGTCAGCGTCAGAAAACCGCCCGCGAGTCAATCGCCGACATCGAGAAAACCGACTCGACAGCCGCAGGCAACGACACTGTCACACCGGTCGAAACCGTTGTCGACATAGCTCCCGAACTTGTAAATAATGCCGACAGCCGTCTTGAGAAATTCGAGCGCGAGATTATAAGATACGTATTAAAATATGGTATGGCAGGTTTCTGTTCGACAGATGACGGCCACACACTGAGTCTTATCGATTATGTCAAAGCCGAACTAGATGCCGAAGCCGTCAGCTTTTCCATACCCCTGTATAAAAAGGTATTCGACACAGCTCTGACATTGACCGCACGCAACTGGGAGAATGACTACAACACATTCATTGCCACTCTCGACCGGACGAAGGAAAAAATGATAGAAGACGGCCTTGACGAGATAAGGTCGAAAGCCGCCAGTGTCGCAGACGTCACCGCACTCGAGACCGCCCTGCGAAGCCGTGCCGACGATTATTACGAATCGTCGAGAGCAGATTTCACCGACGAATACATCGAAAAACTCCTGCTGTCATCGCCCGACGACGAAATACGTCGCCTGACCACAGACCTTGTCAGCGAAAAATACACTCTCAGCAAAGTCCACACTAAATATACAAAGATAGAGACCGAGCGCGACAGGCTTATCGAACTCGTTCCCCGCGCGATTTATGCACTGCTTGACGCCATACTCAAAGTTTCGATCGACGACATCGAGAAACAACTGCATGAAGAAACAGATCCGTCTGTAATAACCGGTCTTCTGCAACAGTATATGGAGAAGCAGAACATCCATCAGCAATTTGCGAAAGTACTCGGCGAACGCACCATCACAGGCAAGATCACACGACGTTTCTGAAATGCGCCGCGTAAAACTTTGCAAACAAACATTAAATAAATATTAAATATTTGTTAAAGCCGCAGGCTATGGCTATTTTTGTTTATTATTAGACAAGCCATGACAATCAGACGCATAATCAGCCTTGCAGCCTTGCTTTTCTTCGCAGCCACGACGACAGACATGAGTGTCGACGCAGCCGAGGACACAGTCGCAGAAATTGGCGATGCGGGCTATGCTCCGTTTGTCTCGGCTGATTACGACGACATCATATTCACCGATATCCTGAAATCCGTAGCCGCCGAGACCAAGGCATTCGAAGTGATTGATTATGCCAAAGGGTTTCTCGGCACTCCCTACCGCCGCGGGTCGAAAGGGCCGAAGTCTTTTGACTGCTCGGGATTCACATCCTATATATTCCGCCGCTTCGACATAAACCTCGGAGCCTCGTCGCGCAGCCAGTATCTCGACGGCGCATATATAGACGACAGCGATGTCAGACCCGGCGACCTTGTGTTTTTCAGCGGACGTCGCGGCGGCAAGACAGTCGGTCATGTCGGCATCGCCGTCGATGTCGCGCCCGACGGCCGCATAACTTTCATACATGCGGCAACCTCGGGCGGCATCAGATATGACAGCTATCCCGACGGCGGTTATTACAGCAACAGATATATCGGCGCAAGAAGAGTATTTTAACCCGCAATTTATATATAATATGAACATAGGCGATAAAGTCAACGATCTCCTCGGCAAAGACGCCGACGGCAAAGAAATAAGACTCAGCGACTACAACGGCAAGACCGTAGCTCTTTATTTTTACCCTAAAGACTCGACATCGGGTTGTACGGCCCAGGCCTGTAATCTGCGTGACAACTATCCCGGACTCATCGATAAAGGCATTCAGGTCATCGGCGTCAGTGTCGACAGCCCGGCCTCGCACAAACGCTTTATCGAAAAAAACTCCCTGCCCTTTCCTCTCATCAGCGACACCGACCACCGTCTCGTCGAGGAATTTGGCGTCTGGGCCGAGAAATCGATGTACGGACGCAAATATATGGGCACTCTCCGCACAACATTCATCATATCGCCCGACGGCGTCGTCGAACGCATCATCACACCCAAAGAAATCAAGACTAAAGATCACGCCGCACAGATACTGAAACACTCATAAAATTTTCAATGTATTTGTTTGTGATTGATTTAAAGTTTATTAATTTTGCCTGAGCTTTGAGTTTCAACTCGGGCTTGATTTCTGATTAACCTTAAAAATATATTATAATCACTCTATAACACAATTACTTATAACCTAAGTTATGGCAGAAAACAAAGAAAAATTGTTCGATCAATTTCCCGGCGTCTCTTACGAAGAGTGGAGAGCCAAAGTTGAAGCCGACCTCAAAGGTGCGGATTTCAATAAAAAATTGGTCTGGAGAACAAACGAAGGCTTTAATGTCGAGCCCATCTACAGGGCTGAGGACATAGCCGGACTCAAAACGACGGATTCACTCCCCGGTGAATATCCTTATGTCCGCGGCACACGTGCAGACAACAACTGGCTCACACGTCAGGAAATCATCGCCGAGTCAGCCGCTGAAGCCAACAAGACAGCTCTCGACGTTCTCACAAAAGGCGTCAACTCTTTAGGCTTCAAAGTAGCAGAGCCTACTGTCGAGACCCTCGAGACTCTTCTCGACGGCATCGACCTCGCAAAAGTGGAAGTCAACTTTGACTGCTGCCCCTGCAAGGCCCTCGATCTGGCAAACGCACTTGTCGCATATCTTCAGAAACACAACGCAACAAAAACATTCAAAGGTTCGATTGACTTCAACCCTCTCCGCAAGGCTCTCCGTCACGGAGCACAGATTAAAGCCGAAGCCGTTGAGAATGCAAAAAAACTGATCGAGGCCGTAAAAGAAGTCCCCGGTGTAAAAGTAATTGCTGTCGATTCAGTATTGTTCTGTAACGGCGGCGCTTTTATTTTCCAGGAACTCGGTTATGCTCTCGCCTGGGGCGCACAGTGGCTGACAGCCCTTACCGACGCCGGTCTCGGCATCGACGAAGTTGCCTCGCGCATCAAATTCAACATGGGCGTTTCATCGAACTACTTCATGGAACTTGCCAAATTCCGTGCCGCCCGCATGCTCTGGGCTCAGATTGTCGAGCAGTATAAACCCGCATCGGCCGACAGCGCCAAGATGCACGTCCACGCTGCCACCTCACAGTTCAACCAGACAATCTACGACGCACACGTCAACCTGCTCCGCAGCCAGACCGAGGCAATGTCGGCAGCTCTCGCCGGTGTCGATTCGATAACAGTCGTTCCCTTCGACACCCCCTACAAGACACCCGACACATTCTCAGAGCGCATCGCCCGCAACCAGCAGTTCCTTCTCAAAGAAGAGAGCCACCTCGACAAAGTCGTCGACCCCGCCGGCGGCAGCTACTACGTCGAGACTCTCACCGTCTCTATTGCCAACGAGGCATGGAAGCTCTTCCTTGAAGTCGAGGAAAAAGGCGGCTTCTTCGCCGAAGTCGACAACGGTGATGTCCAGAAAGCCGTCAACGCATCTTGCGAAAAACGTCACACCGACGTCGCCCGCCGCAAAGAGATTCTGCTCGGCACAAACCAGTATCCCAACATCAACGAGATGGCAGCCGACAAGATCGAGAAGAAAGAATGCAAATGTGCCTGCGGCAACGAAGAGAAAGGTGAGAACGCCCTTCTGATGAAACGCGCCGCCACAGACTTCGAGGCACTCCGCCTTGCAACCGAGGCCGCTTCAAACCGTCCCAAAGTGTTCATGCTCACAATCGGCAATCTGGCCATGCGTCTCGCACGCGCCCAGTTCTCGACCAACTTCTTCGGTTGCGCCGGTTATGAAATCATCGACAACCTCGGTTTTGACACCGTCGAGGCAGGCGTCGACGCAGCCCTTGAGAAAGGCGCCGATGTCATCGTCCTCTGCTCGAGCGACGACGAATACGCAACCCTCGCACCCGAGGCCTTCAAATATCTCGACGGCCGCGCTGAGTTTGTCGTAGCCGGTGCACCCGCTTGCATGGACGACCTCAAAGCCGCCGGTATCAACGAATTTATCCACGTTCGTTGCAACGTGCTTGAGACACTCCAGAATTTCAATGCCAAACTTCTTAAATAATCAGTTACAGCAATGAGACCCGATTTTAAAACCATAGATATCACAAAAGACGCTTTCGGCGCTCAGCATGCACAGGTAGCTGCAGCTGAAGACTGGCTTACACCCGAACTCATCCCCGTCAAGCCCGTCTATACAAAAGAAGATCTCGAAGGGCTCGAACATCTGAACTATGTGTCAGGTATTCCTCCTTTCCTGCGTGGCCCGTACAGCGCCATGTATCCCCTCCGTCCCTGGACAATCCGTCAGTATGCCGGTTTCTCGACAGCTGCCGAGTCGAACGCATTCTACCGCCGCAACCTCGCTTCAGGCCAGAAAGGTCTGTCGGTCGCTTTCGACCTCGCAACACACCGTGGCTATGACGCCGACCACGCCCGCGTAGTCGGTGACGTCGGCAAAGCCGGTGTGTCGATCTGCTCGCTCGACGACATGAAAGTCCTCTTCGACGGCATACCCTTGAACAAAATGTCTGTGTCTATGACAATGAACGGCGCCGTTCTTCCCGTCCTCGCCTTCTATATCAACGCCGGCCTCGAACAGGGCGCCAAACTTGAAGAGATGGCTGGTACCATCCAGAACGACATCCTCAAGGAGTTCATGGTCCGCAACACATATATCTATCCCCCCGAGTTCTCGATGCGCATCATCGCCGATATCTTCGAATACACATCGCAGAATATGCCCAAGTTCAATTCGATTTCAATCTCGGGTTACCACATGCAGGAAGCAGGCGCAACCTGCGACATCGAGCTTGCCTATACTCTCGCAGACGGTCTCGAATACCTCCGCGCAGGTGTCAACGCAGGCATGGACATCGACGCTTTCGCTCCCCGTCTGTCATTCTTCTGGGCTATCGGCATGAATTTCTTCATGGAAATCGCCAAGATGCGTGCCGCTCGTATGCTCTGGGCCAAGATTGTCAAGCAGTTCAACCCCAAGAATCCAAAATCTCTCGCGCTGCGCACACACTCTCAGACATCAGGCTGGTCGCTCACCGAGCAGGATCCGTTCAACAACGTCGGCCGTACATGTATCGAGGCTATGGCAGCTGCTCTTGGCCACACCCAGTCGCTCCACACCAACGCCCTCGACGAAGCCATCGCGCTCCCGACAGACTTCTCTGCCCGTATCGCCCGTAACACTCAGATTTACATCCAGGAAGAGACTCTTGTCACAAAACAGATCGACCCCTGGGCTGGTTCATACTACGTCGAAGCCCTCACTAACGAAATCGCGCAACGTGCCTGGGCTCACATCCAGGAAATCGAGAAACTCGGCGGTATGGCCAAGGCTATCGAAACCGGTCTCCCCAAACTCCGCATCGAGGAAGCCGCAGCCCGCACACAGGCCCGCATCGACTCTGGCCGTCAGACCATCGTCGGCATCAATAAATACCGCCTCGACCACGAAGATCCCATCGACATCCTCGAAATCGACAACACCGAGGTTCGCAAAGAGCAGATCGAACGCCTCAACGACGTCAAGGCCCACCGCGACGAAGCCAAGGTCAAAGAAGCTCTTGCCGCCATCACAGAGTGTGTCCGCACCAAGAAAGGCAACCTCCTCGACCTCGCTGTCAAGGCTGCCGGTCTCCGCGCCACCCTCGGCGAGATTTCAGATGCCTGCGAAGAGGTTGTAGGCCGTTATAAAGCTGTAATCAGAACAATTTCAGGCGTGTACTCAAACGAAACAAAACAAGATCCCGATTTTATCAAAGCACAGCAGATGTGCGAAGACTTTGCAAAACGCGAAGGCCGTCAGCCTCGTATCATGATTGCAAAGATGGGCCAGGACGGTCATGACCGTGGCGCAAAAGTAGTAGCAACCGGTTATGCCGACTGCGGTTTCGACGTCGACATGGGTCCTCTGTTCCAGACTCCGGCAGAAGCTGCCCGTCAGGCTGTCGAGAACGACGTCCACATCCTTGGCGTTTCGTCTCTCGCCGCAGGTCATAAGACCCTCATCCCTCAGGTTATCGAAGAACTCAAGAAACTCGGCCGTGAAGACATCATGGTAACTGCCGGCGGTGTTATCCCCGCACAGGACTATGACTTCCTTTACAAAGCCGGCGTAGCTGCCATCTTCGGCCCGGGCACACGAATCCCCGCTTCGGCCATCAAGATGCTCGAGCTCCTCAACGAAGCCGAACAGTAAACAAACGAATTCCCCAATCTCCCCTAACCCGGGGGAGATATTTCCCTGAGAACAAGGCTGCGTCGTGAAGACGCGGCCTTGTTTTTTCCCGCTTTAAGTTTAAAGCTAAAATTTTTATCCTTGCTCCGAGCTTCAGCGAGGCTAATCTAAATTCATCAGCCAATGCTATCAATGTGCCGGCCTCGCTCTCCTCCTCGAGGCCGTATGGAACTACGGCTTCAGCCGTAGTAGCTAAACGGTTGGCTCCAAAGCTGAAGCCCTTGGTCCACATCGCCTGACGCGCTTGCGCAATCGTGCTGCCCTACAACCGTTGCTGCCCTTGCCTATTATGCGCTTAGAGCCGCGTTAGCGGCGACAGTTCATTAGGCACGTACGAGGCGCAACGCGCCGAAGTGCGTGTGTCATAGAATTACCCAAAGGAGCCGCATAGCGGCGGTACTGACAGCGCAAGGGGCGATTATGCATCGTGCATTGACTTAATCTTCTGTTCTTGATTGTGAATTGTGCATTGTGAATTGTGCATTTCTAAAATTGCATCCAACTACGCTTTTAGTAGCAAAACCCGGGGCCAACCACCCTTATCTTTGCAACACCGATGAAAAGCGCAATCTACACATATCACTTCCGCCGCTACCTCGGCCGCAACCTCACGCGTGCCGAGGCAGCCGTCATCGGGCCCCTCGAGAAGATGCGCATCCGCGGCCTCGAGCGGCGGCTGCTCGTCGTTGACCCGCCCGGTGTCGACACACGCGGCATCCTCTGCGCCTACGTCGAGTACCTCCGAAAGAAGGTCAACCCGAACAGCGACATCCTCA
>CABUPJ010000033.1 GCA_902493335.1 uncultured Porphyromonadaceae bacterium | reverse complement strand
CATTCTTCAATCAGCTGACTTCCAAGTATATATAAAGCTGTAGTATGATAGAACAGAAGATTTTTGAGACAGAAAGATATAAAAGCAAAAATCGCCTGCAGGGCGATGATTTTACTGATAGCCGCGTAGGCCGAGGAGCTGCAAGCTCCGGCCTGCGCGGTAAGGGATGAAAGGGCATTTGCGTTTGAAAAACGCAGACTTGCTACTACGACAGCGCCTCTCCGAGGCTTAGCCACCTTAATGGTTCGCTTTTCCCCAGGCTTGGCCGGCTCTGCGAGCCTTCCGCGCCAGAGGTTATGCCACGATCTCGCCTCTTCGAGGCTTCGAGTATGGGGGTGGTCAAATTAGGCAAATTAGTCAAATAGGTTATTGCATCAACGGTTAGTAGGGCTGCGCGATCGCGCGGCCCTACTAAATTTTAAAAATCTTTTGTTTCTTCTGCCTTTTGTTCTTGTGTTTTAAATCACCACTCGATTACAGGCTGACCTCTTTGCGGCCGGGGTAGGCGCGGAGGGCCTGGCGCAGCACTTCCATAGCTCGGCCGAGGTCTTCTTTGTTGAGCACGTAGGCCATGCGCACTTCGTCTTTGCCGCGGTCGGGCGACGTATAGAAGCCCGAGGCCGGAGCCATGAAGATTGTCTGACCTTCATACTCGAAGTCTTTCAGACACCACTGGCAGAATTTGTCGGCGTCGTCGACAGGCAGTTTCACCACCGTGTAGAACGCTCCCATGGGAATAGGCGTGTAACAGCCGGGAATCTGATTGATCTGGTCGATGAGGAACTTGCGCCGCTCGACATATTCGTTGTAAGTCGCGAGCATATAGTCCTGCGAAGTGTCAATCGAAGCCTCGGCGACAATCTGGCCTAACAAGGGAGGACTCAGACGCGCCTGACAGAATTTCATCACATTCTTTTTCAGCTCTTTGTGTTTGGTGATGAGCGCTCCGATGCGTATACCGCACTCGTTGTAACGCTTTGACACCGAGTCGATGAGCACGACATTTTCCTCGATGCCCGGCAGATGGAACGCCGAGATATAAGGAGCGCCTGTGTAGCAGAACTCACGGTAGACTTCGTCGGAGAAGAGGAAAAGATTGTGTTTCATCACAAGGTCGCGTATCTGCAGCATCTCTTTCATCGTATAGAGATAGCCGGTCGGGTTGTTGGGGTTGCAGATGAGTATACCCTTTGTGCGCGGTGTGATGAGCTTCTCGAAGTCTTCGACGGGAGGCAGTTCGAAGCCGTTGTCGATGCTCGACGGGATGGTGACGATTTTCGCTCCCGCCGAGATGGCGAAAGCCATATAGTTGGCGTATGCCGGTTCGGGCACGATAATCTCGTCGCCGGGGTCGAGGCAGGCCATGAAGGCAAACAGCACGGCTTCCGAGCCACCGGTCGTGATGATGATGTCGTCGACATCGACTTCGATGTTGAACCGGTGATAATATTCTTTCAATTTCGCGCGTAGCGAATAAAGTCCTTCAGACGGGCTGTATTCAAGCACCTTGCGGTCGATATGGTGCAGGGCTTCGAGAGCTTCGGGAGGTGTCGGCACATCGGGCTGTCCGATATTGAGACGATAGACCTTCAGCCCGCGCGCAATGGCGTCATTGGCCAGGGGGACAAGGCGGCGTATCGGGGACGCCGGCATGAGTTCACCGCGTTTTGATACCTGAGGCATATAATCTGTATTTTTGGTTAGCAGTAATTTTGGTTGAGGCTTGCAAAGGTACAACAAGCTTTAAAATTATAACCCTTTTTAACAACAAAAAGTTGCATGGATTGCTTTTTAACACTCTTCACGACCCTCCATACGATAAAAAAACATATATTTGTAAATTATCAAGTGATTACCATGAAACCGCCGCGTATATTCCTCTTGCTGTCAGCTGTTTTGTTTATTTGCTGTAGAATGTCTGCAAGCGACGGCAATGTCGTGATAAGCCGCATGACCGAAACCTATACCCTGAAAGCCGGTAAAAACGGCCATCTCGGCGAGGTCAGGGCAGTGACGAGCCGAACCTACGAGGCGCGTCGCGCCGACGGGCATGTTCTCGCCTACGAATTCTATTCGTCAGAGACTCCGATCACAAAAGCGACGGCTCCGGGCGTCAAGCCGGTCTATAAATCGATGGAAAGCGGCAATATGTTTTTCACAGGTTCGCGTATCTGCGCCTTTCCTCTCGAGTTGAAGAAGGGCAAGCCCGTGACAGTGCGCTTTGAAAAAAATTATGAAGCCCTCGAGCAGTTCGGCACAATTCCTGTCGCCGAGACCGCCTTTGTCTTACAGGGGCGCTATGAGGTCATCGTCCCTCAGGCTCTCGCCGGCGTCATCGCGGTCGAGGCCTGTGACCTGCCTGCGACGGCCTCGTTTACGACATCGACAGATAAAAACGGCAACATAGTCTATGCGGTCGACGTGACAGACCTGCCGCCATTCGAAGACGAGGATTACGCCGCGCCGGCCATTTCGACGGCACCCCGCATGATTGTCTCGGGCATGTTCCCGACCATCAGTGACCTCTATGCCTTCAACCGCAGCCATATCGACGACAGTGAGCCCGAGCCCGAGGTGGCCGAACTGGCGCGGAGCATAACAGCCTCGTGTGGCGACGACCTCGGACGCATCGACGCCATCGCCTCATGGGTGCGACAGAACATACGCTATGTCGGCATCGAGCACGGCGACTACGGCAAGCGCCCCGACAGCGCCGGCAACGTTCTTGCCAAGCGTTTCGGCGACTGCAAGGGTTCGGCAAATCTGATACGTCAGATGATGCGGGCCTGCGGCATCGACGGACGCCTCGTCTGGATAGGCACACGTGGAGATGTAATAGGGCCTTTTTCCCGGTATAAGGGTTTCGGCTGCGCCAACCACATGATTGCGGCGGCTGTCATCAACGACAGTATCGTCTATGTCGACGGCACGCTCAGTTTCGCTCCGCGACGTTTCATACCCTATCATATCGCCGGTCAGGAAGCTATCGTCGAAGCCGGCGACAGCTGCCTGCTCACAACTCTGCCACCCTATGACGCAGACCGTTATGTGACCGAGACCACAGGCCGTTTCGCCATAGACGGCAAATGCCTCACGGGTGATATCGCCATGAAGCTGCGCGGACACGACCGCATGATGTTTGAAAACACAATCACGAGTCTTAACACAAACAAACGCACGAGTTTCTGTCAGGTCTATCTCGCGCAGACCAAGAGCGCCACTTATACCGATATCACAAACTCGACCGACGCCCCCGACGACGACGTGACACTTCTGACCGCGCGCGAGAGCGACAGCAAGGCCGTCGTCCCCGCCGGCTCTAAGCTCTATGTCTCGCTTCACCCGCTGAGAAACTGGCTGCTGACACCCGTTGACACCGACGGGCGCCGTCGTCCGGTCTCGACGGGCACACCATACAGCATGTCGACCTCGATGACTCTCGAGATTCCCGAGGGATATGCGGTCGGCCGCCTTCCTGAAGATACCGATATCGACAATGTCTGGTTTAACGGCAGTATGCGCTACCGTCGGGAAGGCAACACCGTCACTGTGACAGGTACACTCCGGGGAGTCGCCACTGAGGCCTCCCTCGCCGACATCGTTGCCTGGAACGAGGCCGTCAAAGAAATCAGCCGCGTCAACAACGACGCCATCATATTAATCTCCGACAATTGATCTTTAACAACTGACTCCATGAAAGCACTGAGATATCTCGCCATGGCCACGGCCATAGTTTTTGCAGGCGCGACGCAGTACAGCGCCACAGCCGCCATCGACAAAAAATTCCACGACAAAATCGCCGGAAAGATATGGAGCGACAATGATTCGCTTTTCCGTCCCGACATCGCCATCCCCGACTCGCTTCTCGCGAATAACTCGGCCGTCATCATCAGCAAGCTCGACGATATCGAGGCTTATATCGAGAAGGTCGCCACGCCGTATAAGGCGTCGGGCTTTACCAACCGCATACGCCGCAAGCATCTCAGCCGCACGATGGTCAAGCTTCTCGACCGCTCGGCTTTCGACGATTTCTCTGAATTTGAGTTCAGCGAGAAAGCCTCGGTCACGAGTGTCGTCATCATATATAAAGGCGAGGTCGCTTTCGGCGCCCGTATACACTATCCCGACGGCACGGTCCGCGATGTCGATGTGAGCGAGGCCGTAGAGGTCGCCGACGGCAAGAAAGAGAAAGACAACGTCCGCTACAAGATAGCCGTGCCGGGTCTGACCGAGGGATGTGTGCTCGATGTCTTCAAATATTATGACGAGATCATCGAAGAACTCAATCTCGACAAGATCGATATGCCGCTGTATTCATCATATCCGATAATGAACCGTGTGATCCGCGGCAGTTTCGACCCCGAGCTCACCGTCGAATACAAGACTTTCAACGGCGCGCCCCGGCTCACGGCCGACTACTCTGACAACGAGCGCACCAAAGCCGGGCTTCATGCCGTAATGATACCGGCCATTCCAAACAAGAAATATGTCAACGCCAACCGCCAGCTGCCGTTCATCCGCATGAACTTCCTCAATAACACCTCGTCGATGTATCATCCGGCGACAGCGCGTTCGGGCGGTCTGCGCGCCAACATCCCGTCCGGCACATATTACCGCGACATCTTCAGCTATCTCAAGGACGCCGCCTATGACACACCGCTGCCCGGGCGTGCCGCCAAGATTGTCAAGGACTACTATCTCAAGAGCCATCCCGGCGCCGGCGCGCGACAGGTGGCCGACGCCGCCGCTCTGGCTCTGCGTTATGTCAACGCCACCGCCGACGAGCGGTTCTCGTCTGACCGCAACGTTTTTCTCAATCTGCTTTATATCGATGTCCTCAACCGTCTTAAAGTCTATTCGCCCGACAGCATCGGTTTCGCGTTCTTCAATCCTGTCGACGAAGTGCCTACCGACGGCATATCGGCGTGGACCGAGCCGCGTTTCGTCACCATCGTCGGCGACAGCTGCTATGACGTGTCGGCCGCCTACCATTATCCGCCCGGCTGCATGGAGGCGCTTTTTATCGGACAGCAGGGCGGTGCCTTTATCGGTGACCGCAGGAAGCTGGCCCGCAATACGCTGCCGACAGTCGTCAATGTGCCTCAGCAGCGGCAGGGCAACACTCGTCTGGCCCAGACCGCCACGGCGACAATCACCCCTGACCGCAAGGTCAGACTCGAGCGCTCGATGAGACACACCGGGCTGTTTAAAGATGCCGTGGCCGGCATCACCGGCCGCTATGAGTGGATTGACACGGTCGAGAAGTTTCTGTGTATCCCCGCCGACAAGCGTTTCAAGGCCAAAGACCGTGATGACATCGGGCGAGCGAAAGAGCTGCGCGATTTCTTCAGGGAAGAGTGTCACGACTTCGTAGGCGTCACGCCTGATTCGGTGCTCGGGTATTCGGTTGCCTCGCGTTCGATTCTTCCGGGACGTAATCATGTGGCCTACGACGTCACCGTCGAGCTGCCCGATCTCGTCGAAGAGCTTGGCCCCGACGCCATGACTTTTGCTGTCGGCCGTATTTTCGGCAACCATACGCGACTCGTCGATGTCGAGCGCAACCGCATCTTCGACGCTGTGCTCAACGCTCCATATCAGGAGATGCGCTCGCTGACAATAAAGGTACCCGATGGCTACGCGATTGACCCGACATCGCTCGAAAATCTCGCCGTCAGCAAACGCACACCCGTCGGCATGTTCTCTGTCTCGTCGGCCGTCGACCCCGACAGCGGCGACGTCACCCTCAACGCCCTGCTGCGTGTAGGCACTCAGGTCGTGCCGCTCGACCACTGGGGCGAATTTCTCGAAGTGCTCGATGCTGCAGCCGACTTCTCGGAGGCGCGCCTCGTGCTGACAAAAAATTAAAAAATTTTCCGCTTCCCGGTAATGAAAGGCGGCAGTCGGTCGTCATAGTGATAAAAAGCAGAAACTGATGACCGAGACCACCGCAATCGAAACCGTCTATCTCAACTGCCGCGGGCGGCTTGTCAGACTTGCCGCCACACTGCTCGGCGACGATGACGAGGCCCGCGACATAGTCCAGGATGTCTTTCTTGGACTCATCGAACGTCCGGTCGCCGCCGACAGGGCCGAGGCCTATATCATGGCGGCGGTGCGCAACCGCGCCCTCGACCGCCTGCGTTCGCTCTCACGACGTCAGAGGGTCGAACGCATGCTGCCGCTTGACGATGACATCCTGCTGTCTGTCGCCGACTGCGATGACGACATGTCGGATACCGTCGCCGAAGTCAACCGGTTTGTCGCCGACGGGCTGACGCCGAGCGTCAGAAATGTTGTCAGGGAGGTTTTCTATCGCCGCCGTAGCTATCGTGAGGCCGCCGAACATCTCGGTATCAGTGTGACTACGGTCAACAAACATGTCGTCAGTGCCCTGCGCCTTCTTCGTAACCGTTTTAAAGTGAAATCATGAACGCAACAGACCGAGAAAGAATAATCGCGGCTCTCGCCGAGGAGCGGCCCGACAGTCTGTCAGACGCAGACATCGACGCCATCTACACAGACACCGAATTGCGCGGACTCTATGAAGCGATGTGCCTTCTCAGACGCGCAGCAGCCCGGCAGCCGCAGAAGCGCAAACATAAATTCATCTCTTTTTTTGCCGGGAGACGCCGGACGGCTGCGGCAGCACTCATCTGCATCGCCGTGGCGTCGGCGACAGCCATCTTCTTCGCGACAGGCCGCTTCCACCTGCTCAACGCTCCTGTCGCCGATGACGGGACGCCTGTCGCCGAGGCTGTTGCCGCCGGTAACGGCAGTCCCGTCAGCGCAGGCAATGTCGGCGACGACCTTTTCGCGCCGGCCGAGGATATTGTTTTTGAAAATCTCACCCTCGACGAAATTGCCGGCCGACTTGAGACTATCTACGGATGTAAGACGGTATTCGGCCCCGATGCAGACCACAGCCTGCGCTTATACATGACCATACCCGCGGGGACGACTCTCGCCGGAGCGGTCGCCATTCTTGATTCGTTTGAGGCAATCCGCGCCTCGCTCGCCGACAACACCTTACACATAGACTAATCATGAACTTGTCAAAACTGCTGCTTGCGTTTGTCTTCATGACAACGGCAGCCCTCAATATGCTCGCCGGCGCCGGCGACCGCCGCCTCTCGCGCTCATACCGCTCGACACCTATGTCTGAGGCTCTTGTTGACATCAGCCACGAATGTCCGGAGCTGAAACTAAGTTTCATCTACAATACCCTCGAGGATTATCCCGTCACATGCTCGTTTATGAATCTGACGCCCGTCGAGGCTGTCTATAAGATTGTCGGGCTATATCCGGTGAGAGTCAGCTTCAACGACGAGGAACATGCCGTCGTCGAACCGCTGAGGCGCACAGCCGGCAAGCTCATAGGCCGGCTCGTCAACGAGCGCGGAGAGGCTGTCGAGTATGCCAACGTGCGCCTGTTCAGTCCCGCCGACTCGACATTCATCACCGGCGGCATATCGACCGAAAACGGCGACTTCGTCATCCCCACCGACGCCGCCAACGCCATCATGAACGTCACCTGTCTGGGCTATTTCCCTCTGACGAAGAATATAAGCGTCGGCCGTATAGGCGACGTGGTCATACACACCAGCGCGCAGAAACTCGATAACGTCACTGTTGAAAGCAAGACCGTCGATTATGTCGGCGACCATCTCGAGGTCATCCCCTCGGCGACGACGGTCGCCCATGCCCTCGACATCTTCAGCTTTCTGAGCATGCAGCCGCTGCCGGGTCTGTGGCACGACAAGGTCAGCAATAGAGTCACGGCCTTTAATGCGCCGATTATTTTCGTTGTCAACGGCGTCGAACGACCTCAGTCATATCTCTACAACATCCAGCCCCGCAATGTCGCCCGAATAAAATATTACACTCAGATTCCGGCCAAATATCTCGACCGCGGCGCCGGTGCCGTCCTCGAGATCACATTGAAAGAGCGCAACGACGGCGGCTCGTTCTATATCAACGGCCAGCAGGCGGTCAACGCTTTGTTTACCAACACCGTGGTGGGCTTCTCATACAATCAGGGCAAGTCGGAGACCGCGCTGCAGTACAGCAACAACTACCGCAACTATCACCGCCGCTATGAGACAAGCAGCGAGAGCTATATCGGCGACGATGGTTTCAGGGTCGACATTGATATGGATAAAGTGCATTCGCCCATGCATTATTTCGACCATGACCTGTCGCTCAGTTATACCCTCCGGCCCGATGACAGCTCGGCGCTGATCGCCCGCGGCTGGATGAACGCCTCACATTCCTACTTTTATACTGATGGCGTCGTCAGCGACAGCTATCTTGGCGACTATCACCGTTTTTCGCGCGTACACCGCACTTATATATCCGGCAACATGTCGTTATATTACCAGAAAAACTGGCAGCGCGACCGTCAGCTCGAGATTCAGGCGACAGGCTCGACACAGCCCCAGAAATACGAACGCATTCTCGCCGACACTTTCTCGGTTGACCGCATCGAGAAATACCCGTCTGACATTGATACGAAATTCTATGCCGGACAGCTCTCGGCCTCATACCGTCAGCCGCTCAACGACAAGAACTACCTGACCATCAATGTCGACAACTACTACCGCGACACCCGCAGCCACTATCTCATCGAAGACTTCCGCGCATTCAACAAAGACTATCAGCTCAATGCTTTCGCTGCCATGACATCGAAAGTAGGCACTGTCACCGGCACTGTCAAGGGCGGTCTCAACCTCCATTCCATCAAAAACAACTCGCAGCAGTGGACCCGCGCATTCGCCAACGCCGACCTCAATGTCAGCGTGCCGGCCGACAGGACTACCCTGACTTTCACGGCCTCTCTTGGTCCGATTATACCCTCGCTGTCGTCGTTTATCGAAAACTATCAGGAATATGACGGTTATCTCTGGGTCACCGGCAATTCGCGGCTTAAAACCGGCTATCGTCTTGACCTGCAGCAGAGAGTGTGGTGGTCGCACCGTCACTTCTGGCTGAATGCCACGGTCAGTGAGACCAATATGTTCAACGGCATTTACACAGCTACGAGCTATATCGGTGACGGTAAGTTTGTCAGCCGCACCGAGAACAGCAAGAGCGCCTTCTCTGTGAAGTCGGCCGTCGCCGTCGGACTCAGAGAGGTGTTCGGAGGCAGGCTGACTGCAAGACTGTCGGTTGCCCACTGCTATTCACGCTATCGCCTCGATGACAATACGGTCAACAACTACGGGGCGTGGACTGCCGAAGGCTCGGTCTTCGGGTATTTCGGCAAGTGGACCGTAGGCTGCGGCTATCGCAAACCGCTCAGGTCGCTGTGGTATAACCGCATCTCTCAGGAAGAGAACAACGACTGGCTCGGAGTAATCTATAATGTCGGCAAACGGCTCAGTGTCTCCGCTTCGTGGATGTATATAACCGGCAGCAAGGGCACCTATTATCCGTCGCAGTCGGTCGACAAAGTCAATCCCGCCCGACGTGAATCCTATATCAAGGACAACCGGATGATGCTGACCTTCAACGTGTCATATAACATCGATTTCGGCCGCATCTTCAAACGCGTCAGCCGCAACCTTCGCGAAAACTCCGGCTCGGCCGACGTCAAAGTCGTCCAGTAATCGCCCCACCGCATCCCCATAATTTTTTTGAGTCGGAGTCATTTGTCAAGGTCGGGGGCGAGGGAGCGGGAGGCGAGGGAGAAGAGGATGATGACGACCGTGAGGATGACGTATGTTATTGCGGTCGAGTGGAGTACGTTGCCCAAACCGACGAGCGGCGAAACGATGGCGCCGACAACGTAGCCCGAGATGCCGAGCACCGATGATGCTTCGCCGGCCTGACTGCGGCCTTCGTTCATCGCCAGTGTGTTGGCTGTGGTGAAGATGAGACCGAGCGCAAAGACTATAAGGATAGTGAAGATTTCATAGATGACGATGCTGTGGATGCAATAGAGCGCCACGGCTTCGCCGACGACACCGGCGGCGAGTATGAGCGAGCCGATGAAAGCCGCCTTTTTAAGCGGTTTGAATTTGAGCGCGACCATCGACCCGGCGGCCATGAACAGGGCATTGAAGCCGATGAGCAGTCCGTAGCCTGTCTGTGTCATGCCGTAATGATTCTGGAGAATAAAGGGCGATGACGAGATGTAAGCGAAGAGGAGTCCGAGCGCTGTGCCTTTGAAACAGACATGTATGATAAACGGCTTGTTGAGTATCAGTGACTTGTACCCAAGGATAGACTGGCGTATTCCTCCGGTTACGCGGCGTGACGGCGATAGAGACTCTTTCATCGCCGGAGCTACGGCGAGGATGACGGCCGCGAAGATGGCGAGGACAACGAAAACACCTCTCCAGCCGAAAGCGTCGGCTGTGAAACCGCCGATAACCGGTGCCGATGCGGGTGCGATGCCGTTGATGGCGCCGACGAGAGCCATCAGCCGCGCGAGGTTGCGTCCCGAATAGACGTCGGCCGGAATTGTGCGGGCGAGAAAATATCCGCCCGAAGCGCCTATGCCCTGAAAGAGGCGGCAGAGGTTGAAAACATGGATTGTCGGAGAGAACACACTCACCACAGCCGACACGATGAAGAGCGCGAGGGCGCCGATGAGTACGGGCTTGCGTCCGTAGCGGTCGCTGACCGGGCCGAGGATAAGCTGGCCGAGTGCCAGACCGACCATGCCCATCGTCATACCCATCTGTGCGGTGGGTATGGAACAGCCGAAGAAACGGCACATGCCCGGGAGCGCCGGCGTATACATGTCGTTGACAAACGATCCGAGGGCGCTTAATAATACGAGATAAACGACAAGAAATATATAATACCGGCTGTCTTTCTGTAATTTAACAGACATCGGTGATTGCGCCGGTGCTGTCGTGCCGTTTGTGGTGACGGTTTGCTGGGAGGTGTCCATCTTTTTGATATCTTTTTGTATTTTCTAACTATCGGCCGGCAGCTAAAGTTCAAAAATAACGAAGTTGAAACACAAAGCGATTCACGGTTGTTAATATTGTATCTTTCAATAAGACAGAGATTGTCCCCAAACGACAAAAAAGTGGCATATTTCGCGTGTCGGCAAACGACGGGAACAGTCGGATTGTTGTATTTAAGTTAAATTCATTAATTTTGTGCTTATGAATAAATTTATCATATCTCTATCTATCGCTTTGTCAACGAGCCTCATAGCTTTCGCGGCAGATAAAACAGAACCAATAAAATACGGAAACTTCGATTCATGGGTGACGCGTAATATCCACGAATCGGCCATTATAGGCGGTGACACCAAACAGGTATATGAAATCGGGCCCGAGAAAGTAATCAATGGCAGCGAGCCTTATGTCAATCTCGGCGGTTCGCCCTGGGCGACGTCAAATGTCATGGCCAAGGTCTGCGGTATCACCAAGACAAGCAACGCCGTCTATCCGGCCGAGCATCAGGGCCACGGCCGCTGCGCGCGTCTGACGACACATCTCGAGCGCTGCAAGGCCATCGGCATAATCAATATAGACGTTCTCGTGGCGGGGACAATCTTTCTCGGCCGCATGTTCGAACCCATCAAATCGACCAAAGACCCTTATACGAAGATGGAGATGGGTATCCCTTTCACCCGCCGTCCCAAAGCATTGCAATATGACTATTGTCTGACTATCCCTGCCGGCAACTCACGTCTATATTCGTCGGGCTTCGGCAGTAAAAAGACTATCCCGGGCGCCGACAAGGCCGAGGTCTTCATCATACTGCAGCGGCGCTGGGAGGATGCCGACGGCAATCTCTACGCCAAGCGCGTCGGCACGGGCCGCGAGCTGCTCGACAAATCGAGCGGCGGATGGAAAGACGCCCATCGACTCGCCGTCGTCTACGGCGACGCCTCGAAAAAGCCGGGTTTCAAGAGTTTCCAGGGGTTGATACCCGCCGAGAAGAGCTACTGCGCCCGCAATTCAAAGGGCAAGGTCGTTCCAGTGAAAGAAGTGGGCTGGGACGATGATGACGCCACACCGACCCACATGCTGATAATGTTTTCGTCGGGCAGCGGCGAGCCATATGTCGGCACAGTCGGCACCGACTTCCTCGTCGACAACGTCGCGCTGGTCTACTGACCGGCGCTCGCGCTGTCACGCTGACGGGATTATTCGATGGTTATAAGCACACAAGGACAAATAATTTAAAATTCTTTTGTTCTTCTGCCCTTATGTTCTTTTGTTTTGATTGCGGTCTGAGCGATTTTTTTGCGGTTTTCGTGAAAAAGATATATATTTGTCGTTAATTGCATTAATTTGCGCAAATATAACCATTTATCATGGAAAAGCAGACCGTAATGACTCCCGCCGAAGAAGACCGTATGATCGAGGACGCTTTCATGGAGGTGCTCAACGGATATCTGAGCAGCAACCACCGCAAGAAGGTCGAAATCATCGAACGGGCTTATCGCTTTGCCAAAGAGGCACATAAAGGCATACGCCGCCGTTCGGGCGAACCATATATATTGCATCCCATAGCCGTCGCCAAGATTGCCAGTCAGGAGATAGGCCTCGGCTCTACCTCGATATGCGCCGCCCTCCTTCACGACGTTGTCGAGGACACCGATTATACCGTCGAGGACATACGCCAGCATTTCGGCGACAAGATCGCACAGCTTGTCGACGGCCTGACAAAAATCTCGGGCGGTATTTTCGGCGACAAGGCTTCGCTGCAGGCCGAGAATTTCAGAAAACTGCTGCTGACCATGAGCGAGGATATACGCGTCGTGCTTATCAAGATGGCCGACCGTCTCCACAATATGCGCACCCTCGGGTCGATGGCGCCAAACAAACAGTATAAAATCGCGGGCGAGACGCTATATATCTATGCGCCGCTTGCCCACCGCCTCGGTCTCTTCGCCATCAAGACCGAGCTTGAAGACCTCAGCTTCAAATACGAGCATCCGGTAGCCTATCAGACTATATCAGACCAGATCAAGGAGAGCGAGGGGCGCCGCGCGGCTGTCTACAGCGATTTCTCGGCGCCTATCAAGAAGCGCCTTGACGAGATGGGTCTCGTCTATGAGGCCAAGGCGCGCATCAAATCGGTCTATTCGATATGGAACAAGATGGAGACCAAGCATGTGCCGTTCGAGGAGGTCTATGACCTCTATGCCATGCGCATCGTCTTCGAGTGTGACGACCCAAACCGCGAGAAAGGCATCTGCTGGTCAATCTACTCGGCTATCACAGATCTCTACCGCCTTCATCCCGACCGCACACGCGACTGGATTTCAACACCCAAGGCCAACGGCTATCAGGCTTTACATCTGACAGTCATGGGACCCGACGGCAACTGGATCGAGGTGCAGATACGCAGCCGCCGAATGGACGAAATCGCTGAAAAAGGCTTTGCCGCACACTGGAAATATAAGATAGGCGAGGGCGACGAAGAGTCTGAGCTCAATGTCTGGCTCAAGACAATCAAAGACATACTCGATAATCCCGAACCAAACGCCATAGACTTTCTCGACACACTGAAACTCAACCTCTTCGCCTCTGAAATCGTTGTTTTCACGCCGACGGGCGAACTGCTGACGCTGCCGGCCGACGCCACGGTGCTCGATGTCGCTTTCGGGCTGCACTCAGAGCTCGGCATACATTGCATCGCCGGCAAAGTCAACCACAAGCTTGTGCCTCTGAGTCACAGGCTTAAGAGCGGCGACCAGGTCGAGGTGCTCACGTCGAAGTCGCAGGTCCCGCAGCCCGAATGGGAGTCGTTTCTCGTCACGGCCAAAGCCAAGACGCGCCTCCGCGCCGCTCTGCGCAAGACTCGCCAACCGCTGATAAACCGCGGCAAGGAGATTCTGGCACAGTGGTTTGCCGATAACGGCATTCCTGACACAAATCCGGTGATAACCAAGATACTGGGCGTCTATCATGTGCCCAACCGCGACGAACTGTGCTATCAGCTCGGGGCCGACGAGATAGTGCTCGGCGATTTTATGGTCAAGACGCTTAAGAAGATAGCCGAAAACAACAGCGGCATATTCTCGAAGATATTCAAACGCGGCAAAAAGAATACGGCCGAAACCGACGCCGTCAAAGACGACAGCGCGGCATTGCCGGCCATCAACCCCAAGGAGGTCTATATCCTCAGAAACGAAGACGGTCGGGCCAACTACAAGCTCGCCGACTGCTGCAACCCCATCCCGGGCGATGATGTCATGGGCTTTATCGACGACGACGGCCGTCTTGTCGTCCATGCTCTCAACTGCCCGCGCGCGCAGGTTCTTAAAGCCGGTTACGGCTCGCGCATCGTGGCTACCCGCTGGGAAGCCGTAAGCGGCAAATTCCCGGTGCACACCCACATCGAGGGCATCGACCGTTTCGGCATCCTCCAGGAACTAATACAGATGATATCGACTCACATGGCGATCGATATCCGCAAACTCAATATCGAAGCCAGCGCAGAGGTCTTTGCCTGTGACCTCTGGGTCAGGGTGGCTGACGTCAGTGTTGTCAGCGACCTCTGTGAAAAAGTGCTGACAATCAACGGAGTCAAACAAGCTACACGCATCCAGTAAAAAATGTATCAAGAACTGCTGACCAATATAAAGAAACGCGACATCGTGATGCGCCTTGCCATAGCCCTTGTGGCTTCGGTGCTGATTGTCTATTTTTATCCCCATCCCGAGTCGACACATTATAATTATGAGGAAGGCCGTCCGTGGAACTATGCCAAGCTCATAGCTCCGTTCGACATACCTATACATCCCGACTCAAACACCATACGCGCGGCGCGAGACTCGCTTACAGCCAGGTTTGTGCCTGTCTATCAGCTCAACCAGCTTCTCGGTGACACCGTCGTCAGAGATCTGCCCAAATCGCCCGGCAACAATTATCGCGACCGCGTCGCCCGGCAGCTGCGCAATATTTATGCCACCGGCGTTGTCGATGCCGCCACGCGCGAGCAGATTGAGAAAGGCGAGCTGCCGAAAGTGAGGATTCTCGACAAGAATGTGCTCAGCGAGATGTCGACCTCAGGCTTCATCTCGCCCCGCGACATATATGCCCGGCTCGACTCGACAGTCACCGACCCGGGTCTGCGGCAATATATTTCGGCTGCCAGACTCGCCGAGATACTGCGGCCCAATATCGTCTATGACGAGGCCGAGAGCCGCCGCCACTTCGACTATGATTACCTGACGCTCACGGCCGACCGGGGCGTGATACAGCAGGGGCAGACCATCATCGACAAAGGTGCGATAGTGTCGCCGCAGGACTTCACCAACCTCATGACCTACGAGGCGATGCTCAAAGACAGTGTCACAAAGGATTCAAAGAGCGACTGGCTGATGCTGCTCGGCCAGTTTGTCTACGTCGTGATGCTGCTTGTCATCCTCTGCGTCTATGTCTATATCTACTGTCGGGCGATATATACGAATCTCAAAGCCTTCCTGTTTATCATCAGCGTCGTCACGTTCTTCTTCCTGATGGCCGTGGCGCTCAACACATTCATACCGTCGGGCATATATATCGTGCCTATGACTATCGTGCCGATACTGGTTCTTGTCTTCTTTGACGGCCGCACGGCGCTGTTTGTCTCGACCGTAACGACGATGATATGTGCCGGCATAACCTCATTCCCTCTCGAATTTATCTTCCTCCAGATATCAGCCGCGGCAGCCGCCGTCTACTCTCTCAAGCAGCTGCGCCAGCGCTCCGAACTGCTGCGCACGGCCTGTTTTGTCGCCGCCGCCTATCTCTTGTCTTATGTGGCGCTCGAACTGCTTATGAACGGCACCTTCGAAGGCTTTTCGATAAGAATGGTCATCTACCTGGGCGTCAATTCGCTGCTGACATCGATGGCCTATGTGCTGATGTTTGTGGTCGAGCGTCTCTTCGGTTTCGTCTCGGTAGTGACACTTGTCGAGCTGGCCGACGTCAACACACCGTTGCTGCGACGTCTCAGCGACGAGTGTCCGGGCACGTTCCAGCACTCGATGGCTGTGAGCAATCTCGCATCGGAGGCGGCCAAACGCATCGGCGCCAACGAACAGCTCGTGCGCGCCGGCGCCCTATACCACGATGTCGGCAAACTCGTCAATCCGGCGTTCTTCACCGAGAACCAGCACGGCGTCAATCCGCATGACGCTCTGACGCCTGTCCAGAGCGCCCGCATCGTCATCAACCATGTCAACGACGGCCTGCGTCTGGCCGACAAGGCCGGCCTGCCTTCCGTGATAAAGAATTTCATCACCGAGCATCACGGCAAAGGCATGGCCAAATACTTCTATATCACCGAGTGCAAGGCTCATCCCGACGAGGCCGTCGACCCGGCTCCGTTTACCTATCCGGGCCCGATGCCGCAGTCGCGCGAGACGACCGTGCTGATGATGGCCGACGCCGTCGAGGCTGCCAGCCGTTCGCTCAAGGAACATACGCCCGAAGCCATCCGTGCGCTGGTCAACAAGATTATCGACGGCCAGATTGCCGACGGCCTATACAACGAGTCGGCCATCGAATTCAAGGACGTGCCCGTCATCAAGGATGTCTTTGTCAAGCGTCTTATGACAATCTACCACTCGCGTGTGACCTATCCCGACGCCGCGGGAGTCAGGCAGAAAGTCTCACAATAAACAGCCGCCGTGAACGTTTTATCTTTATGAAACATATCCGACGGGTAGTCATCATGCTGTTGGCCGCGCTTTCGCTGTGCGGTCTGTCGTCGTGTCTCGGTAAGAAAAACACCGCGGCGCGACGCCAGTATACGGCCTTCATCACGCGCTATAACATCTACTACAACGGCGACGTCCACTACAAGGAGACGCTCGACGAGATGGAGCGCGCCTACGAGGACGACTACTCGCGGCTGGTGTTCATGCACCCCGTCGAGGCCAAGAGCGACCCGCTCGCCCCTCAGCCCACGGGCAGCTTCAACCGCTCGATAGAGAAGGCCCAGAAAGCCATACAGCTGCGTTCGATCAAGCAACGTCCGCAGCGCAAGGGCGGCAAGAACTCGCCCGAATACAAGGCCTGGCTCAAACGCGACGAGTATAACCCCTTCCTCCACAACGCCTGGATGATGATGGGCCGCAGCCAGTACTACAACGGCGATTTTCTCGGCGCCGCGTCGACATTCTTCTATATAAGCCGCCATTTCTCATGGCTGCCAAAGACTGTCACCGAGGCAAAGCTGTGGCAGGCTCAGAGCTATGTCTCTCTCGGCTGGCTTTTCGAGGCCGAGATGATAATAACGCGCATCAAGGAGGCCGAACTCACCGACAAGACCCTGCGCGGACTCTACAATTATGTCTACGCCGACTATGAGATCAAGTCAGGTGACTATGAGAAAGCCGTGCCATATCTCCGCGAGGCCATCAAGACGTCGTCGGGCTCACAGAAGACTCGTCTCAACTTCCTTCTCGGACAGGTATATACCCGCCTGGGGCAGAAAAAGGCAGCCTACGAGGCCTTCAAGAAGGCGGGAGGCTCGTCGTCGGCGCCATACCGCACGAAATTCAATGCCCGCATCAAGCAGAGCGAGGTCTTCGACGGCAGCGACATCACCTCCGAGGTCAAGGCGCTCAAACGCATGACACGCTATGACAGAAACAAGGATTATCTTGATCAGATATATTATGCCATCGGCAATCTCTATCTCTCGCGCCGCGACACTAACAAAGCCATCGAAAACTATGTGCTTGCAGCCGAGAAGAGTACGCGCAACGGCATCGACAAGGCCGTCAGCCAGATAACCCTCGGCGGACTGTATTTCGAGCGCCGGCAGTATGAGAAGGCACAGCCCTGTTATGCCGAGGCCATACCTCAGTTGCCCGAGACTTTTCCCGACTACAAGCTGTTGAAACGGCGCTCCGACGTCCTTGACGAACTGGCGCTCTACTCGCAGAACGTCACTCTTCAGGACTCGCTGCTGCGCCTCAGCCGCATGACGCCCGAGCAACAGCTCGAGGTCGTCAACAAAATCATCGAGGAGCTTGTCAAAAAGGAGAAAGAGGAGGCCGAGAACGCCCGTCGCGAGGAGTATCTCGCCAATCAGGCCGCACAGGGCAACCAGTTTAACAACGGCAACGCCGCGCAGGCACCCAATTCGTTCAATATCAACAGCGACAACTCGTGGTATTTCTACAACACGGCGACCCGCAACTCGGGCAAGACCGAGTTTCAGCGCCGTTGGGGCTCGCGCAAGCTCGAAGACGACTGGCGCCGCCGCAACAAGGCTACTTTCAACGTCAACGACTTCGACGCCGACTCTGACAAAGACGACGTTCTTGCCGACAGTATTGCCGCGGGCGGCGACGCTCCCGACGGCGACGATAAGAAAGAGGCTTCGGCCGACGACCCGCATTTCCCCGAATACTATTTGTCGCAGATACCCAAGACCGATGCCGAACGTCAGACCTGTAACGATATCATCCAGGAAGGTCTGTTTAACATGGGCGTGATACTCAAGGACAAGCTCGAGGACTTCCCCGCGTCGATGAGCGAGTTCGACCGCCTGCTCAAAGACTATCCCGACAATGTCTACCGTCTCGACGTCTACTATAACATCTATCTGATGTATATGCGCGAGGGCAAGACCGCCGAGGCCGAGCGTTACCGCCGTCTCATCATCGACGATTTCCCCGACAGCAAATACGGCACAGCAATGCGTGACCCCCGGTATATCGAGAATCTGAAGACGATGGACGCCCGCCAGCAGCAGCTCTACGAGCAGACCTACGACGACTATCTCAACAACCGCAACGACCGGGTCCACAGCGCCTACGCCGAGATGTCGGAGAAATATCCGCTGAGCAAGATCATGCCTAAGTTCATGTTCCTTCACGCCCTGGCATACGTCACCGAGAACCGGCCCGATGAGTTCAACGCCGTGCTTCGCGACATGCTCGAGCGCTATCCCGACACCGACATCACGCCCGTGGCCGCCGCATGGCTCAAAGGCATGGCTCAGGGACGCAAGCTCCACGCCGGCAGCGGCGGTAACCTCCGCGGTATGTTCTGGGATCTCCGTCTGAGCGACAACCCCAACGACAGCACATCGCTCGACCCTGTCGTCTTCGACCTCGACCCGAATATCAAGCAGCTCCTTGTCTTTGTCTATGACACTGCCGAGGTGCCTGGCAACGCGCTTATCTACGAGATCGCACGCCATAACTTCAAATCGTTTGTCGTCAAGGACTTCGATATCGAGCAGATGAATTTCGGCCGCCTCGGCATGGTCATCGTCCGTGGCTTCGACAGCCTCGACGAGCTTAATCACTACCGTCGCGTCATGGCCGCCTCCGACGAGTTCAAGCTTCCCAAGGGCGTCCGTCCGATACCTATGGGCGTCGGCAATTTCGAGAAACTTATCAACGAGGGCCGCTCGTTCGACGATTACTTCAAATATCTTGAAAGTCAGAATTATATCGACGCACAAGCCGGGCTTCTCCAGCCTGAGGAGGTCGAGACTCTCGACGATGCCGACGAGCGTCTGAAAGACTCCGGCGGCGACGGCGTCATAGTCGACGAAGTGCTTGAGGAAGTCAATGAGTCCGAGGTGAAAGAGCCTGTGGTGCAGCCCGGACAGCCCGAGCTCAAGGACGAGCCTAAGCAGACCGACGCACCCGAGCAGAAGAAAGAGGCTCCCCGCCGTCCCGAGAAGCCTAAGACACCCGTCCTCCCTGCCTATGACCCCGGCAACCAGTCGGACGAGCCGGATATGGAATAAGATTCATTTACCATGGTAGAAAAGTCTGTCAGAAATATTGAAGTCCGCGGTGCGCGGGTACATAATCTCAAGAATATCAACGTAGACATACCACTCAACAGCATCGTCGGCATCGCCGGCGTGTCGGGCTCGGGCAAATCGTCGCTCGCGCTCGGCGTTCTCTATGCCGAGGGTTCGCGGCGATATCTCGAGGCCATGTCGACCTATACGCGCCGCCGCATGACCCAGGCGCCCAAGGCCGATGTCGATGAGATTCTCTATATCCCGGCTTCGATAGCCTTGCATCAGCGTCCCGGTGTGCCGGGCATAAGAAGTACTTTCGGCACCGGCACAGAACTGCTGAACAGCCTGCGCCTGATGTTCTCGCGCCTCGCGAGCCACCGCTGTCCCAAGTGCGGCCACTATCACGCGCCGTCGCTTGATGTGGCGGCCGAGCGTGAGCTGATATGCGAAAACTGCGGTACGGCGTTCTACGGTCCGTCGGCCGAAGATCTCTCGTTCAACAGCACAGGTGCCTGCGAGCGTTGCGGCGGCACGGGCACGGTGATGACCGTCGACCGCTCGACTCTTGTGCCCGACGAGACTCTGACAATCGACGAGGGCGCCGTAGCGCCGTGGAAGACGCTGATGTGGTCGCTCATGACCGATGTCTGCCGCGCCATGGGCGTGCGCACCGACGTGCCTTTCAATCAGCTGACGCCAAAAGAGCGTGAAATCGTCTTCGACGGGCCGGCCGAGAAGAAACATATTCTCTATAAAGGCAAGAACTCCGAGCAGGCCGTCGAGCTTGACTTTACATTCTACAGCGCAGTCTATACCGTCGAAAACGCCCTCGCCAAAGTCAAGGACGACAAGGGCATGAAGCGTGTCGCGCGCTTTCTTCACCAGGGGCTTTGTCCGGCGTGTCGCGGCACCCGCCTTTCTGACAAGGCCCGTGCTCCGCGTCTGCGCGGCATAGGTCTCGACGCCGCCTGTGAGATGACTCTCGCCGAGAGCGTCGAATGGGTCCGCGGGGTTCCCGGGACGCTGCCCGACGACATGCGCCCGATGGCTCGCAGCATCTGTGACTCCTATCTGCAGACCGCACGCCGTCTGCTCGACCTCGGACTCGGTTATCTGACACTCGACCGCGCCACGTCGACGCTCTCGACCGGCGAGCGACAGCGCATGCAGCTTGCCCGCGTTGTCAGAAACCGCACGACAGGCGTACTATATGTCCTTGACGAGCCGTCAATCGGTCTTCATCCGGCCAATATCATCGGCCTTGTCGGCGTGATGAACGATCTCGTCGCCGACGGCAATTCAGTCGTCCTCGTCGACCATGACACACAGATTCTCGGCGTCGCCGACCATATCATCGAGATGGGTACTGGCGCGGGAGAGGACGGCGGCCGCATAGTCGCCCAAGGCTCTGTCGACGACGTCGAGGCCGACCCTGAGTCGAAAATCGGGCCTTTTCTCGCCGGAAAAGCCGGCGGCCGTCTGCGGCCCGAAATCCCCGCCGAAGACATTTTTGACGACGGATGCATACATATATCGACCGATGCAATCCACACCGTCCGACCCCTCGAGGTCGATATTCCCAAAGGACGCCTCACGGTCGTCACCGGTGTGTCGGGTTCGGGCAAGACGACGCTGATTCTCGAGAGCCTTGTCGCCGGTCTTCAGGCTCAGCTCGACGGCCGCGCGCTTCCTGCTCATGTCAGACGCATTGAGGCCGAGGGTATAAAGCATGTCAAGCTCATCGACTCGACCCCGATAGGCGCCAATGTGCGTTCGACCGTCGCCACATACGCCAATATCCACGACGAGCTGCGCAAAATCTATGCCGCCACAGCCGACGCCCGCATGTATGGTTATAAAGCCTCTGATTTCTCGTATAATACCGGCAACTTGCGCTGTCCTGTCTGCGACGGCACCGGCTCGGTCAGTCTCGACATACAGTTCCTGCCCGACGTCGACATCCCGTGTCCCGAGTGTCACGGCACACGTTATTCGCGCGACTGCTCGCTCATCCACAGCGTAAACCGTCATGGCGAATCGTTTACCTTGCCCGAACTCATGGAAACCGATGTATGTCGCGCCGTAGACCTCTGCGCCGGCCACCGTACAGTCAAAAGCCGTCTGAAAACGCTGCGCGATCTCGGCTTGGGCTATCTTACTCTTGGCGAGGCGACTCCGAGCCTGTCGGGCGGTGAGGCGCAGCGGCTGAAACTATCGGCCGAGATGGGCAAGGCCCAGAGCGATTCGGTTTTTGTCTTTGACGAACCGACCATCGGCCTGCATCCCCTCGACGTGATGACCTTGCTCGGTGTGCTTCAGCATCTTGTCGAGGCCGGAGCGACAGTCATAGTCATCGAGCACGACCTCGACGTGATACGCAATGCCGACTATATCATTGACATGGGCCCCGGCGGAGGCACTAAAGGCGGCCGCGTCGTCGCAGCCGGAACGCCTGCCGCCATCGCCGCCTCGCCCGACAGCGTCACCGGCAGGTTTATACGCTGAGCCTCCTTATTTCTTGTTTTTTCTTGCCTTCTGGAGACGTTTGATTCTCAGACCGGCGTTTTTTGTGTTGCCTAACTGTGGATTATCTCTGACAAACTCGAGAAATTCGATACGCGACTCTACAGTCGGGCGGTTGTCAAAGACGGCATACAGATCGTCATATTCTTTTCCCAGTATTCTCAGTCCGTCGATATAATCATCTCCACGACCGAGGTTTTCAAGGAAGCGGTATGCGATCAGGTCGGCCTCGAATATCTGAGCCTGAGTGTAGTCGAAGCAGTATGTCCGGGTCGATTCGATTATATCTTCAGATCCGTCATAATCATTGTCCGCCGGAGGCGTTGGCGGAGGGGTCAGAAGACGTCCGATGCCTATCGAAAAACCTGCTACACCGAAAGCAAGACCTCCGTAAATCGCATTTTTGCGCCGCTGTCTGGCATAATCATAGAAGACTCTCGTATGATGATTCAGGGCGCCATGCACAAAGCTGTTGGCTACATAGCCCGTTAGAATATCGTCTGTCATACCTTCGCGGTTTAACAGGCCGGTAGTCAGGCATATCGCAAAACCGTCGTCGGTGAGGGCGGTGTATGCGTTGATTTCATTCGAGTTTATGAGATATAGCGAGCAATTGAGATTGAGTCCGGCGATACCCGTATTGCTCAGAAGCGAGTCGCAGAAACTTTGTCTGCGACTGATGATATTCTCGTTGTCATGAGAGAGGTGGGGCAGTTGCGCGGTATATTCGAGAGCTTCTTTCTCGGATCCTTTGCCTTTCTTGATGTCTTCGGCAAATTTTAAATACGGTTCGTTGTTCTTGAGCATTACACTCCAGAACTCAGCCGGACTGTTTGTCTCGATGCCTTTCACCTCGTCTGCGACATCATACGTTTCAATCAGTTTTTTATATTGTTTCTGATTATTTGCAGCAAAAATATTTAATGACGAAATGATTATCAGGAGGAATAAAGAAGCTCTTTTCATGGTTTAAGAAGATTTTATAGATTCACAAAGATAAAGAAATTTTTCATACATTTGTATTATTATGGAAATAAAAGGACGTTTTGCGCCGTCGCCCACAGGGCGGATGCATCTTGGCAATATCTATACAGCGCTGCTGTCGTGGCTGTCGGTCAGACGGCAGGGCGGCAGCTGGATTCTCCGCATCGAGGACCTTGACCCCCAGCGCTCTAAGTATGAATATGCGCGTCAGATTGAAGACGACCTCGACTGGCTCGGGCTCGACTGGGACGAAGGCGCCCTTGACGACCGCGGGCCCTCGGGTCCTTACAGCCAGAGCCGTCGCCACGACATATATGAGGCGGCTTTGGCCAAGCTGCTCGACACGGGTTACTGCTATCCATGCCGCTGCCGCCGTGCCGATATCCTGGCGACACAGGCGCCGCATCAGTCCGACGGGCGTATCATCTACGGCGGCACATGCCGTCCCGCCGTCCTGCCGACGCCGTGGAGCGGGCTCGCTGACAGAAGCGCCGGCGCCGCGGTGAGGCTTTATGTGCCGAGTGACATAATCGCTTTCGACGACCTCGTTTACGGTCATCAGGAAGTAGCCCTCGACAGCCACTGCGGTGATTTTATACTACGGCGTGCCGACGGAGCCTGGGCCTATCAGCTCGCCGTCGTCGTCGATGACGCGACAATGGGTGTCACTGAAGTGATGCGCGGCAACGACCTCCTGCTTTCGTCGGCACAGCAGATCTACCTTTACCGCCTTTTAGGCTATGAGCCGCCACGGTTTGCCCACCTGCCGCTGATAGTCAATGATGCCGGCGTTCGCCTTTCAAAACGCGACGCCTCACTCTCGATGGCCGAATTACGACGCCGCTACACAGCTCCCGAACTCATAGGCCGCATCGCCAAGATGGCAGGCCTCACTCCCGATGTCGCCCCCATCACCCCCCGCGACCTTATCCCCGCCTTCAATCCAGCCGCCATCCCCGCCGTCGAATCAATCATAGCCGACCTGGATGTGTGATAAAGATTAACTTCATTGCGAGCCGCGTCAGCGTCTTGCAGACGCTCACTCACTGATTGCCACCTATCCGCGCAGGCCGGCGCACAGCGCCTCGGCCTACGCGGCCACCAGTAAAATCATCGCCTTGCAGGCGATACCTGATTACTCCGAAAGCTCCGATAATTCCGATAACTCAGAGTTAAAGCTAAAATTTTGTCTCGGCTCCGAGCTTCAGCGATGCCTGCATAGGCTCATCAACCTAAGCTATTAAAGTGCGACGCCGAGCTCGGCGTCGTATGGAACTACGGCTTCAGCCGTAGCAGCCAACGCTTTGATTCCAAGGGCTGAAGCCCTTGGTCCATATCGCCTGACGCCTCCAGCCTGCTCCCGATTGTGCATCGTGCGTTGCTGCGGGGGGCGGAAAAGGTCGAGGCTGCGTCGGTGTGGGGTGGCGCAGCCTCGCGGATTGAGGTATTTTGGTGGAATGTTGAGTCAGACGAGCGACATGCCGCGGTTGATGGCTTCCTCGTTGAGCGGGATGAGGTGGTGGTGGCGTTCGGGAAGCGTCTTCTTGAGACCTTTGATGACGGCGTCGACCGAGACGATGGGGCGGCGTTTGAGCAGTGCGCCTAAAAGTATCATGTTGTAGGTCTTGGCGTTGTTCATCTCGATGGCGGCTGTCATGGCGTCGATGGCGACGATGGCGATGTCGGTGCGGGCCGGGAGACGGTGAATGCTCGACGGGTCGTAGATGAGTGTGCCGCCGGGTTTGACTTTGTTCTCGAACTTGTCGAGGCTCTGCTGGTTGAGCAGAACGGCTGTGTCGTAGCTGTCGAGCACGGGCGAGCTGATGGGGCTGTCGCTGACGATGACCGTGACGTTGGCTGTGCCGCCGCGCTGTTCGGGACCGTAGCTGGGCATCCATGTCACTTCGAGGCCGCTCATAAGTCCGGCATAGGCGAGGATTTTGCCCATCGAGAGTACGCCCTGGCCGCCGAAACCGGCTATAAGTATTTCTTCTTTCATGATTAATCGATATTTTTAAGGTCGCCCAGGGGGTATTTTTCAAACATGTGTTCGGCCATCCATTTGTTAGACTGGTCGGGAGTCAGTTTCCAGCCCGAGTTGCAGGTCGAGACGATTTCGACGACCGATGTGCCCTTTTTGGCCGCTGCATTGGCGAAGGCCTTTTTGAGTGCGTTCTTTGCCTTTCTGACGGCCGCGGGAGTGTGTACGGCCTGACGGGTGACATAGCAGGTGCCGTCGAGTGTGGCGAGGATGTCTGACATCTTTATCGGATAGCCGTTGAGTGCGGCCGTGCGGCCGTAGGGTGTTGTGGCGGTCTTCTGTCCGAGCAGGGTCGTCGGAGCCATCTGGCCGCCGGTCATGCCGTAGATGGCGTTGTTGATGAAGATGATGACGATGTTCTCGCCGCGGTTGGCGGCGTGGATGGTCTCGGCGGTGCCTATGGCGGCGAGGTCGCCGTCGCCCTGATACGTGAAGACGACGTTGCCCGGATTGAGGCGGCTCATCGCTGTGGCGACGGCAGGTGCGCGTCCATGGGCGGCTTCGACCCAGTCGACGTCGATATAGTTGTAGGCGAAGACGGCGCATCCGACAGGCGCGACGCCGACGGCGCGTTCGGCAAGGTCCATTTCGTCGAGCACCTCGGCAATGAGGCGGTGGACGACGCCGTGGCTGCAACCGGGACAGTAGTGGGTTATGTTGTCGGTAAGAAGCCGGGGGCGCTCATAGACGACTGTGCCGGCTTTTATGATATCTTCTTTTTTCATTTTTCCCTGAAGTTTTGGTTAAACGCTTCGATGACTTCTGTGGGATTGGGTACGATGCCGCCCATACGGCCGAAGTGGCGTACGGGGACGCGGCCTTCGGCGGCGAGCATTACGTCTTCGATCATCTGTCCGGCATTGAGCTCGACGACGAGGATGCCTTTGACCTGATGTGACAGTTCGGCGATGCGTCCGGTCGGGAACGGCCAGAGGGTGATGGGGCGCAGAAGACCGATTTTGATGCCGGCCTCGCGGGCTTCCTCGATGGCTTTGAGGCAGATGCGGGCGACTGAGCCGAAGGCGACGATGAGGTATTCGGCGTCGTCGGTGTGCGATTCTTTATATCTTACTTCGTTGCGGGTGATGAGGTCGTAGGTCTCCTGGAAGCGGATGTTGTTCTCTTCCATCTTGTGCGACTCGAGTTCGAGCGAGGTGACGACGTTGCGGTGTTCGCGTCCGTGGCGGCCTGTCGCCGCCCAGGGACACTGGAGGGCTATCTCCTCGTCGGTGCGGCGCGGGCGGAACGGGGGCAGAACGACTTTCTCCATCATCTGTCCGACGATGCCGTCGGCGAGTATCATCGCCGGGTTGCGGTATTTGAAGGCGAGGTCAAAGCCGAGACCGACGAAGTCGGCCATTTCCTGTACTGTGGCCGGGGCGAGGACGATGAGGTGATAGTCGCCGTGGCCGCCGCCTTTTGTGGCCTGGAAATAGTCGGCCTGCGAGGGCTGAATGGTGCCGAGGCCGGGACCGCCGCGCATTACGTTGATTATCAGTGCGGGCAGCTCTGACGCTGCGATATATGAAATGCCTTCCTGTTTGAGGCTGACGCCCGGGCTTGACGACGATGTCATGACTGCCTTGCCGGCTGCGGCGCCGCCGTAGACCATGTTGATGGCGGCGACTTCGCTTTCGGCCTGAAGCACGACCATACCGGTCGTTTCCCATGGCATCTCGGCCTCAAGGGTCTCGAGAATCTCAGACTGGGGAGTGATGGGATAACCGAAGTATCCGTCGACGCCGTAGCGGATGGCGGCGTGGGCGATGGCTTCGTTGCCCTTCATCAATCTTACTTCTTCTTCCATTATGTTCGGGATTATAGAATTTGTTATTGCTTGTCGACGAGGCGGTAGACCGTGAAACATCCGTCGGGACAGACAGCCGCGCATGAGGCGCAGCCGATGCAGGCGTCGGGATTTTTGTCATAGGCGTAGTGATAGCCGCGGTCGTTGACTTCTTTGGGCTGTAGTTCGAGGACATCTGCCGGACACGCAACGACGCAGAGGTCACAGCCTTTGCAGCGGTTGATGTCTATGATGACGGCTCCTTTGATTTTTGCCATAATAGGTTGCTCTGTTTATTTCGTTTTCCGATAAAGCAAAATTAATGAAAAAATGCTAAGTTTTGAAACTTTAACAATATGTTAACCTTTGGCACACGCGCGGGTCTAATGTGCAGTCGCGTTTTCAGCTCGCCACAGACTGCATCTCGACCAGATGTTTGTAGTAGCCGTCGCGGGCTATGAGTTCGTCGTGGGTGCCGCTCTCGACGATGCGTCCTTCGTTCATGACGCATATCATCGAGGCGTTGCGTATCGTCGACAGACGGTGGGCGATGACGATGGTCGTGCGGTCTTTCATCAGTCGGTCGAGTGCCTGCTGGACAAGGTGTTCGCTCTCGCTGTCGAGGGCCGACGTGGCCTCGTCGAGGATGAGGATGGGCGGGTTCTTGAGTATCGCGCGCGCTATCGACAGACGCTGGCGCTGGCCGCCCGAGAGGCGGCAGCCGCGGTCGCCGATCATAGTGTCGTAGCCGTTTTCAGACGCTTCGATAAATTCGTGGGCGTTGGCGATTTTGGCCGCCGCGATGACATCTTCGGTCGTGGCGTTGTCGACGCCGAAGGTGATGTTGTTATAGAACGTGTCGTTGAAGAGTATCGCTTCCTGATTGACATTGCCCATCAGCTGCCGCAGGTCGTGGACCCTGAAGCGGCGTATGTCCTCGCCGTCGATTTCGACAGTGCCCCTGTCGGTGTCATAGAATCGCGGCAGCAGGTCGGCGAGGGTCGATTTACCCGAGCCCGACTGGCCGACGAGCGCGACGGTCGAACCTGCCGGAATGGTGAGGCTGACGTCGTGGATGACCTCGTTCGAGCCGTAGCTGAACGAGACGTTGCGGTATTCGATGGCTTTCTTGAGTGTCGGCGCGGGCAGCGGCTCCTTGGGGTCCTTGATGGGGTTGTCGGTCGACAGTATCTTGTCGATGCGCTCCATCGAGGCGAGGCCCTTCTGAATCGAGTAGGCCGCCTTCGAGAGGTCTTTGGCCGGGTTGATGATGTTGTAGAAGGTTATCATATAGTAGATGAACGACGCTGCGCTCATCTGCGTGTGGCCCGACAGGATGAGGCTGCCGCCGAACCACAGCACCAGCGATATGGCTATCGTGCCGAGAAACTCGCTCATCGGGTGGGCGAGAGCCTGACGGCGCGCGACGCTGTTCGACAGGCGGCGGAAGACCTCGTTCTCGCGGTGGAAGCGTGTGATGACCTTGTCTTCAGCGTTGAAGGCCTTGATGATTCTCAGGCCGCCGAGGGTCTCCTCGATGTTAGACATCAGCACACCCCACTGGTTCTGTCCGGCGAGCGACTTCTGTTTGAGACGTTTGCCGACGCGCCCCATGACATATCCGGCAACCGGCAGCAGAATGAAGACAAAGATTGTCAGCTGCCACGAGATGACGAGCATCATCGAGATGCAGGCGATGATCATCACCGGATTCTTGAACATCATGTCGAGCGAGGCCATGACTGACGACTCGATTTCGGCGACGTCGCCGCTCATGCGTGCCATGACGTCACCTTTGCGTTCGGCGGTGAAGAACGAGATGGGCAGCGCCGTAATCTTGTCGTAGACGTAGTTGCGCAGGTCGCGCACGATGCCCGAGCGCAGCGGCACCATGAAATATGAACTCAGGTACGAGGTGCCGGTCTTCAGACCCGTCATCACAATCAGGAGGAGTGCAAGAATCGCGAGGGTCCACTCGGGACCGACCGAGGCGATGGACTCCTGGGTGTAGTAGTAGAAATTGTTGACGACAACATCCTTGATGTTTGCCGACCCGGGAGCCATATATATGTATGTGGCTTCCTTGACCTTGAAGAGCATCTCGAGTATCGGGATGACCAGGGCGAAGGAGAAAAGGGTCAGAAGCGCCGATAAGATATTGAAGATGATGTTGAGCGCAAGGTACTTCTTATAGGGAGGTACGAAGCGTCTCAGAACTTTGAAAAAATCGTTCATCTGCGATCTGGATTACTGTGGTTCGGATTACTTTGACGGTTCGTTGACTTTGAGCCGCTCGCCGGCGTCGTCGACAATCGAGCGGAAGTAGCGGTCGTTGTAGCCGCCGAAGACGGGCTGCACCGGCATTCCTTCGGGTGTGCGGGCAAAGCCCTTGTCGTCTTCTTTCTTTATATTGCCGTCGAGATATTTGACCAGGAGATAGTCGCCGAGATTCTTGTAGTCGGCGGTGGCTTTGGCGGTCCAGAAGTTTGTCACTTCGGCAAGGTGGCTTTGGGCTGCGGTGTAGTCGAGCGGGGCGATTTCGGTCGCGGCTTTGGCTACGGCGTCGCCGATGCCGTCCTCGAGGCCGCTCTGCACGCGGCGTATGTCGCCGATCATCTGCGAGTAGCGGTTATAGGCCTGGTTGGCGACATAGTTGTTGGTCCAGAACATGGCGTCCCACGAAATCGTGTACATGTCGCCGTTGCCGTGGGCGAGCTGGCGCGGCGCCTCGGGCGTCGAGTTGAACACCGGCACATAGACGCATGTGTTGGCGTCGTCGACGCCAAACCAGAGGATGCCGCGCATGGCGTCGTGGCGCCCGTCGTTGACCGAGGCGACAAACGAGAAGCCGGTCTGCTGGGTGGCGATGGCACGCTCGTGGGTATAGTCGACCGAGTCGACGGTGAAGGTCATCGGACGCCAGCGGTAGGGCACCTCGAAGGGACCCGCGCCTATGTCTTTGGTCATGTCGAGAGGTGTGCCCTCGAAGTGGTCGCGCATCATCCATTTGAGGTCGGTGTCGGTCAGTTTTCTGTCGGGCTTGACCCAGACGGGCAGCGGCTCGCCCTCGGCTTTCATGATCCAGGGCAGATAGGCGTCGACACCGCCCGAGGTGAAGCGGTTGAAATAGCTCCATACACGGGCGTCGCAGCCGCGCACGGCGCCGAAGTCGGTGACGGCATATGCGCGTGAGAAGCTGAAGTCGCTGTCTTTGCCGTCGAAATAGCCTTTCGAGCGGGCGAAGCTGATGACGTCGGGCGAGTAGAGCGTCTCGGGGTCGTTGAGCGGGAACTGATGGATGCGCGCATGGTTGGCGTGGCCCGATATGTAGCCGTCGGGCACGCGTCGGGCGACCCAGACGGCGCCTTTGTCGTCGGCGCCCTTGCCGATGAGTTCCATGATCCACACTTCGTCGGCATCGGCGATAGAGAATGATTCGCCTTCGGATGCGTAGCCGTAGTCGCGGACGAGACCTGTCATGACGTCGATGGCCTCGCGGGCCGTGCGGGCGCGTTCGAGGGTGATGTAGATGAGCGAGCCGTAGTCGATGAGGCCCGAGCCGGCCAGTTCGTGACGGCCGCCCCAGGTGCTTTCGGCGATGGTGAGGCCGTGTTCGTTCATGTTGCCGATGGTGGCGTAGGTATGGGCGATTTCGGGAATCTCACCCAGCAGTCGGCCTGAATCCCAGTCGATGACCCGGCGCATCGACCCTGGCGCATGGTCGGCGGCGGGGCGGTTATAGAGTTCGCCGTAGAGTGTATGGCTGTCGGCGGCGTAGGTTATCATGGCGCTGCCGTCGGCAGTGGCGCCGGGGGTGGCGATGAGGCTTGTGCAGGCGTCTGCGCCGGCGGGCGCGAGGGTTGCGGCGAGGGCCATAAGCGAGAGTCGTTGTTTCAGCGTGTTCATATTATTGTGTCGTTTGATTTTATTTCTGTTATTTCGTTTGTCAGCGGATACCACAGGTAGCCGCGGACGGGCGAGTAGCCCATCTCGGAGAGCAGTCGCATGTAGGCGCGCACCTGCGAGACGTGCGATTTTCGCGCTTCTGATGTGAATTTGTAGTCGATGACTTCGAGACCGCCGTCCTCGGTGTCGACGATGAGGTCGGGACGTGAGGTGCTGCCGTCGAGCGGATTGAAGATGCTGCGCTCTTTGATGCGTATGGTCTCGGGTGCAAACCATCGTCTGACACGGCTGTCGTCGCTGGCGAGCGCCCGTCCGATGACTTCGCGGCAGTCGTCGGTGTCGCTGTCGGTCAGCCGCAGGCGGTTTCGCAGTTTGCGCAGTGTCAGGTCGAGGCTGCCGGCGTCGTCTGTTTCGGCCAGGACGGCGTGGAGGCGTGTGCCGCGCTCGGCGGCTTCGGTCTCGGCTGTGCTCTCCTCGTCGTCGGTGATGTCGCCGGGGCTGTCGTCGCCGGCGTCGATCGATGTCAGGGCGCGGGTGTCTGAGCGCAGGTAGACCTTGTAGTCGGGCGACGCTGTGCGACCGCTCTGCGCCGGCTCTTCTTTGAGCTGTCCCGGCACGGTCGGCTCGCCGAAGACAAAATTGCCTTTGTCGTCGACGTATGCGCTCAGGTCGGTCAGTCGGTTGTCATCCGTGTCCTCAGGCGCGGCAAGGGCGTCGGCGATATATTGCGCCACGCCGTCGTCGCTCGGGAAGATGACGTCGAGTTCGCGTCCGGCGCGTGTATAGGCGACATAGGTGGCGTTGAGATTGTCGAATGTCTGTTCGTCGACAGATCGGCGATAGCTCTTTATGACCGGCGAGCCGGCGAGTCCGGCGACGCGGTCGAGGCTGAGAGAGAGCAGGGGAGGCACACAGCCCGCGTCGAAGCCGAGGTTCAGCTCAGACGGGTCTATCCACTCGGTCTCGCTGTTGCGCCACAGGCTCCAGTCGCCGAAAGGTATGTGGACACACGGCCATTCGAGTCCCTTTGATTTGTGGATCGTCATGACTGTGACGGCGTCGATGCCCGTACCCGATGCGATGGCGAGCCTGTCGCTGTGGCTGTCCCACCATTTGATGAAGGCGCTCACCGACGGGTTGTAGAGGTCGCAGTAGCCTATGATTTCGTCCTGGAAGGCGGCGATATAGGGAAACTCGGCCTTGCGCAGAGACTCGGGTATGCGTTTCTCTATGATTGTCTCGACGAGGGCGACGAGGTTGGTCGGGCGCGTGGCGCTTATGTCGGCGACGGCTTCGCTGAGAGGCAGCGGGCTGTCGGCTTTGGTCTCCATGGCCAGTCGCAGGGCCTCGTCGGTCGGATGTCCTTCAGCAAGGAAATATTCAAATCGGCTCGTCATCATGATGATGTCGCCCGTGGTGGCATATTTGCGGTCGCCGGCCGCATTTGACGAATATGAGCGGTCGATGATCTTCAGCAGGCTGACGATGAGCTTGACGGCCTTTGAGTTGCGCAGCAGCAGCGATTCGTCTGAGGCGATTCTTATTTCGGGGTGATTAGCCAGGATATAGTCGACGGCGAGCGAGGCGTGGCGGCGTGTCTTGGCGAGCACGGCGATGTCACCCCAGCGGTAGCCGGCGTCATGCTGGGCTATGATGCGCTCGGCCATGAGCCGCAGCGGTGTCTCCTCGTCGGCCTCGGGGTCGTCGGCGAGACGGGTCAGGCTTATATATGCCGGTATGTCTTTGACGGTCTGCTGGGCCACGTTGTCATACGACGTGATGCCGAAGCGGCGGCCAAGACGGCTGAAGAGGCTGTTGTTGAAGCGCACGAGGTCGGCGGCGCTGCGGTAGTTGGTGTTGTCGGCCGGCTTGTTGCCGCGTATTGTGTGCGACGCCGGAAAGTCTTCTTCGGCGACACTGTGGCCCAGCAGTGTGCTGTCGCTGTTGCGGAAGCGGTAGATGGCCTGCTTCTCGTCGCCGATGATGAGGCTGTCGTTGCCCTCGGCGATGCTGTCGGCGACAAGCGGGCGCAGGTTGTCCCACTGCATGTGCGACGTGTCCTGGAACTCGTCGATCAGAAAGTTGTGGAGCGTCACACCGAGGCGCTCGTAGATGAAGGGCGAGTCGCAGCCGTTGATGATTTTTTTGAGGAGGTCGTTGGTGTCTGAGAGGAGAATGAGGTTGTTTTCCTCGCGGAAGCGCTGTATGTAGTGCCATGTGAAGCCCATGAACTCGAGGTTGGGGCACGCTTCGTCGATGCGGTCGAGCATCTCGTCCTCGACGACAGACGCGAGGCAGTCGTTGAGAAAGCCGCCGACAGCGTCGGTGAAGCTGTCGGGCGGGAAAATGTAGTTTTTGCCCGATTTCGGCAAGTATTTCTTGACGTAGAGCTTGCCCGGCTCGTCGACGGGATTCATGAAGGCTTTGGCCTTCTTGGCTTTGTCGTCGTCAAAAGGCATGAATTTTGTTATCGGCGGCATCGAGGCCCTGCCGGCTTCGGCGATGATGTCGAGGACGGTCGGGGGCAGTATCTCCCGGCTGAAGCCGAGTGTGTCGAGCTGTGCCATCAGAGTGCGCGAGGCCGCGGCGAGTGACTGCGCGAGCTCCTTGCGGCGGTTTTCGATGCTTTTCCTGAAAGTGTAAAGCCTGTTTTTGTCGTCGAGATATTCGATGACGTCGTCGGCGCGGCGCTTGAATTTCTCGCTGCACATGCGTTCGACATATCCCGCCAGATCTTCGTGAATCTTCGACGAGCGGTCGAAGACGTTGAAGTTGTGGCCGGCCATGATTTTCTTCATGGTGTAGTTCTTGATCCACTCGGTGATGCGGCGTCCCTGCGGCGGGTTGCCGTAGTTGAGGTCGTCGAGCATCATGCTTATGCCGGCCTTCACGGCATAGCGGTCGTCGATTTCGACGCCGTAGTCGCCCTGACGGTCGACCTCGCGGGCAAAAGCGCGCAGCACCGACTGAAAGAACGAGTCTATCGTGCTGACATTGAAGTGGTGGTAGTCGAAGAGCAGCTGTCTGAGGGCTTCGGAGGCCACGTCTCTGAGCTCGCCGCGGGTGCAGCCGTATTCTCTTATCAGGGCCGGGGCGTAGGGTGCGTCATTGCCGTCGGCGCCGGCGTCAGAGGCGAGGGCGCTGATTTCTTTGAGTATTCGCGTCTTCATCTCGTCGGTGGCCTTGTTGGTGAATGTGATGGCGAGGATGCCGCGGTGGCGGTTGCCGCTGTTTGATGTCCGCGCCCCGCATATCGATGTATTAAGACGATAACGCCCGGTGGCGCTGTCTTTTACGCCAAGGAGCGTTTTGATATATTCATACGCTAAGGTGTATGTCTTGCCGGAACCGGCCGACGCCTTGTAGATGGTAAGCAATGTCTTAAATGTGAAATGACGCAATTATATGCAATATTAGCAAAAACCCCCGTAACCGCCAAACCTTTTTGATTTGTTTAAGATATATTCGCAGGTGTTCCCTGACCGCCTGCCGCCGTATCGTCGGGCTTGAAGCCTACATGAAGGTAACGGTTCTTGAGTTCGTGCTCTTCGCCGAGAAGAAGATTTCTGAAGAATAGCGTGAGATATTCATAGGTCGGTTCGATGCCATTGATGACGTTGCGGTAGTTAGAACGCACCAAAGCGTTTCTGAAATACCACGAGTGGGTCTTGAACATATCATTTTCGGCTGTGAATCCGAGGCTTCGCAGATATTTTATGGCGAAAACAGCTGTCGTGCGCGTGTTGCCCTCGCAGAACGGGTGTATCTGCCAGATGTTTGAGATAAATCTGACGAAATGGTTGATTATCTCGTCGATTGTCAGGCCTTTGTAGCTGAATTCTTTCTCAAGGTCGAAGTCATACTGCACCGTGCGTCTGAGGTCTGAGGCCGGACCGTAGATGACTGATGCACCGTCGAGTACCCATTCTTTTTTGGTGAAGTCGTAGTCTCTGAACTTGCCCGCGTGCTTGAATACGCCGGTGAAAATGCGGCGGTGAATCAAGGCGAGGCCTTCGACCGAAAATACAAACGACGGTTCGGCAAGCAGTTTGACGATGTTGGCTGCGGCGGTGTCGGCTTCTTTGTTGTTTTCGGTATCGCTGCGTCGGTCTGCCGCCTGATAATAGTTTGAAATGAGGTCGCGGGTCTGGTCAATGTCTATCTGCCCTTCGATGTGGCGTCTGGCTGTCTCGACAAGAAAATCCGATACCTCGAGGCGGTCGACATTCTGCAGGCCTATGGCCGTCTGCCACAGCCCGGCGCGCTCTTTGGGCGAGCCTTCGCCGGCGACGATATAGCGGTCAAATTCTTCGTATTTCATCATTGATTCTGCGGGTTTTTATCGGTGATTGTCTGTCATTTGCGGCCGAAGTCGGCGGGGATTTCGCCCCAGCGGTCGGTGTCCCACTTGATGACGGGATTGATGATGCGGTTGGCCGAGCGCCACGCATCGGCGCGGGCGAGCAGCTGACGTATCTGCGCGTTGGCCGGCGTCGGTATTATCTTGGTATTGCTGTGGCCTTTGGCGAGCCAGCCGAGCGCTGTCTTCGAGTCGCTGTAGATTGGCGTGGTGTAGTCGCCGCGACGCGCTAAGAGCGACGCCGCATGAATCAGCGCGATATATTCGGCGATGTTGTTGGTGCCCCCGTCGATGGGGCCGACGTGGAACACTTCGGTACCGTCGCCGACCATCACCCCGCGGTATTCCATCGGGCCGGGATTCTTCGAGCAGGCGCCGTCGACGGCGATGGCGTCGAGGCGTATCTCGGGAAAGGCCTCGTAGTTGACAAACTGGCGCGTATGCCGCCCTATGGCCTTGAAGATGCCGAGGTCGGCTTCGCCGCGGTAGGCTTCGACGGCCGCACGCTGGGTCGGGAAGGCTCGGTATTTTGCGCCCGGGAAGTTTTTGACCTGAAGTTCGCACTCTTCCCATGAATCATAGACGCCGGGTTCGACGCCGTTCCAGACGACATAATATTTGTTGGATGACATTATTTTTGTTGATAGTTGGCTGTCTGTTAGGTGAATTGTAACAGAAGAGAGATGTCGACGGGACGTTGCCCGACGATGGCTGCGATTGCCGGATTGACCGCCCGGCCGATGAACGTGTAGGCAGCGCGCCGAAGCTCGGGCTTGAGCTTCAGCGCGTTGACGGTCGAGTCGCAGGCTACGATGTTGTCTATCATCGTCAGCAGTGTGTCGCCGAGGGCCATGGCGGCCGTGCGGGGCACGGCGTTGCCGGCGTTGACATAGCAGACGCGGCGGCTGCCGTCATTGGCGTTGTCGAATGGCGACGCCTGAGCCAGATCGATCTGAGGCATCGACGGGAACATCGGCTGAGGCAGCGGGCAGAGGTCGAATGTGATGACGCCGCGTTTCATGACGTCGACCAGCGACTGGTCTATGCTGTGGCGGCCGCCTTCGCAGCAGCCTATGACGATGTCGGCGCTGCGAAGGGCGCTCTCGAACACACGCGGATGCAGCGTCGACGCTATCACGCCGGGACCGAGGTCGTTGATGGCGCGGCGCAGCCGGTAGGCGTCGTTGTCAAACATCCTCACCGTGGCTCCGAGGCCGGTTGCCGAGCGGGCGGCCGCGCAGCCGGCTATGTCAGACCCGATTATCGTCACCTCGCAGGGCACTACTCCGGCCACACCGCCGAGCAGTATGCCTTTGCCGTGGATGGCGTCGGCGAGCAGCGACGAGGCGATGGCGATAGACGCCCGACCGTCGATTTCGTGCAGGATGTCGGCGAAGGGGCGCCGTCCTTCATCGTCGGCGATATGGTCGAGGGCGATGGCTGTGACTGATTTGTCGAGCAGATAGTGTATTGCAGCCGGTGTCTGCTGTTCGGGATGGAGGAATGTCAGCAGCAGGCAGCCGCGTTTGAGTCCGCGGGCGTCGGCCTCGCTCAGTGCCGCCGGATGGATGACGATGTCGCAGCGCAATGTCTCGGCCCGGCTGACGACCGTGGCGCCGAGGCGGCTGTAGGCGGCGTCGGCATAATGGATTGGTTCGGCGGCGCCGGCCTCTATCTTGACCGAGAAGCCGCGCTCGACGAGCATGCCGGCTACTTCGGGTGTCAGCGGAAAACGTTTTTCGGCCCGGTTCTTCGATGCCGGCAGCCCGATGGTCGCCTGGCGGCTTTCGGTGGCGAGCTTGAGCAGTTGCTCCAGTGGGGTGGGCGAGTTCATTGCAGTGTCGCTTGTTGATTGTCAGTTAGAAAGGTGTTTATGAATCGGCGTGAGCTTTCGGCGATCTCGGCCTCGTTTTCGAGGCGCGAGCTGTCAAAACGCGCCGAGGCTTTTTCGTAATGCTGCCGCCGCGAGGCCATCGATCGCTCGACAAAGTCGGTGAGGGCCCGGTCGTCGAGGTCGCGCAGCAGCGGACGCTGCGCCCTGAAGAGCTTCAGGCGGTTGAGCAGAGTGTCGCGGTCGGCCTCGAGCAGCACGGTGACCCCCGACGAGTTCATCAGCTCCATGTTGTCGCCGAAACAGGGCGTGCCGCCGCCGCAGGCTATCAGAGCCGCCGGTCGTCCCGGTTCGAGCAGGCTGCGGAGCGCGCGCCGCTCGGCGTCACGGAAGACGGCCTCGCCACGTTCGAAAAGCTCGCTGATGCTCAGCCCCTCGCGCTCGACGATATAGTCGTCGAGGTCTATGAAATCAATGCCCGTGTCGCGGCTGACGGCACGGCCGAGCGTGGTCTTGCCCGAGGCCATGTAGCCTATCAGAAAAATTGGTCTGCGCACTTATGACGGTGATTGTTATTTCTTCTCTACCTCTTTCTTGAGCAGATCGCGTATCTCGGCAAGGAGTTCTTCCTGAGTCGGGCCGGCAGGTGCGGCCGGAGCGGGTGCTTCCTCGGCTTTGCGTTTGAAGCGGTTCATGGCCTTGATGGCTACAAAGATACAGAAGGCGATGATGATAAAGTCGAAGATCGTCTGAACAAACGAGCCCCATGTTATAGCCACCTCGGGTGTGATGATTTCAGTACCTTCTGTGACAGCGTCCTTGATTACAAATTTATAGTCTGAGAAATTGAGACCGCCGGTGAGCACACCGAGTCCGGGCATGATGATGTCATTGACGAGCGACGTGACGATTTTGCCGAAAGCGGCGCCGATGATCACACCGATGGCCATGTCGACGACATTGCCCTTCATTGCAAACTCCTTGAATTCGTTCAGAAATTTCTTCATATCGTTAAAGTATAAAAAATGAAAAATTATGATTCGGGATATTAGATAAACACAAAAATATGAAAAAAAGCCGATACCGACACATAAAAAGGATAAATAAGCAAAAAATCGGGTGCATATTTTGGACAATTATTGTTTGTAAGACAAAAAAATATAGTAATTTTGTGACGGTAAAAAAGCAGGGGGCCGAGCGAGGCTCCCGTAAAGCAAAACAATGATATAACTAATTAATTCATAACCCAATATTTTTATATAACAATTATGACAAAAATAGGTATTAACGGCTTCGGCCGCATCGGACGTTTCGTTTTCCGTGCTTCAACAAAACGTAATGACATCGAAGTAGTAGCAATCAACGACCTTCTTCCCGTTGACTACATGGCTTACATGCTCAAATATGACACAATGCACGGCCAGTTTGACGGCACAGTAGACTTCGACCTCGAGAAGAGCGAGCTCATCGTCAACGGCAAACACATCCGCGTTACAGCTTGCCGCGACCCGAAAGAAATCAACTGGGGTGCAGTAGGTGCTGAATACGTTGTTGAATCAACCGGTCTCTTCCTTACAAAAGAAAAAGCACAGGCTCACATCGAAGCCGGCGCAAAATATGTCGTTATGTCAGCCCCCTCGAAGGACGACACCCCCATGTTCGTATGCGGCGTGAACGACAAAACTTATGTCAAAGGCACACAGTTTGTTTCTAACGCATCTTGCACAACAAACTGCCTCGCTCCCATCGCCAAAGTCCTCAACGACAAATTCGGCATCGTCAACGGCCTTATGACAACAGTTCACTCTACAACAGCTACTCAGAAGACTGTCGACGGTCCTTCGATGAAAGACTGGCGCGGCGGCCGTGCTGCTTCTGGCAACATCATCCCTTCTTCGACAGGCGCTGCCAAGGCTGTAGGCAAAGTTATCCCCGAACTCAACGGCAAACTGACCGGTATCTCGATGCGTGTCCCCACCCTCGACGTATCTGTTGTCGACCTCACCGTCAACCTCGCTAAACCCGCTACCAAAGAAGCTATCTGCGCCGCTATGAAAGAGGCTGCAGCCGGCGAGCTCAAAGGTGTTCTCGGTTACACCGAAGACGCAGTCGTTTCAAGCGACTTCCTCGGCGACACCCGCACATCTATCTTCGACGCCAACGCTGGTGTTTATTTGACAGACAACTTCGTTAAGGTCGTTTCTTGGTATGACAACGAAATCGGCTACTCTAACAAAGTTCTCGATCTCATCGCCCGTATGGTCGAAATCAACGGCTGATCATCCGCCATTAATCAACCATAGATAAAAAGCCTTCGGGGCCGGCTCGCGAGAGCCGACCCCGAATTTTTTTAAGCCTGCGGAATAGCTAATTCTGTGATCTGATTCTGTTGATTTCGTCGATTATGGCGCGGGCGTTGGCGCGCGAGCGGCGGTAACGCTTCAGGCCTATGATGCCGCCGATGATACCGCCCGTTGCTGCCCCGGCGAGCAGGAACAGACTGTTTTCAACGCCGCCGTTTATCCTGATTATCTCCCTGGCGAACAATGCCAGCCAGACAGCAGACATCGGTATGCCGAAGAGCAGCCACTGGCCGTTGCGCTTTATCATCTTCGCCGCCTTCGCGCTGATACTCACCATATCGCTGTCAGAGAATGATGTCTCGTCAATCCTGTCGTGCGATAAAAGCTCATAGCAGATAGCGACAATGAAATATGAGATAGTAAGAAAAATAAACCACACCGGTATCCTGAGGTTGTAGAGGCAGAGCGGTGCCGAAACAATGACAGCTGTCATCATTATCAGATTCTGCCGCCGTGTGCGGTTATATTCCTTGATATACCGGCTGATAGTCCGTTCGATTGTGTCATCCGATATTATCTCATATTGTGCGAGTCTGTCTTTGAGCAGTGATATCTGTCGGTGCATCTGTTCGAGATTGTCTTCCATAAGGCTACATCTTTTTTAGTTCTTCTTTTATTCTGAATAGTCTGACCCCGACATTCTTCGGCGTGATGCCTACGATGCCGGCGATTTCATCATAGCTGATGCCTTCAAGCCACAGCAGCACGATGGCGCGGTCGAACGGCCGCAGACGCGAGATTCTGCTGTGCAGCATCCCGATCTGTTCGGAGTCGCCGTCGTCAGTCATGCTCATGTCTATATCGAAGTCGAAGCTTTGACCGCGGCGCCGGTTTTCCTTACGCTTATATGAAATGCATGTGTTCAGGCTGACGCGGTAGACCCATGTGTTGAGATTGCTGCGGCCGCCGAAGCTGTCGAAGCCCTTCCATAAGTTGATTAGGACTTCTTGAAACAGGTCTTTTATATCCTCTTCGTCCTGCGAAAACATATAGCAGACCATATATATCGTGCGTTTATGCTCCTTTATGGCAGCGGTGAAACGTTGTTGTCGGTTGTTCATAATGATGAGATTTGCTCAGACTTTTGCCATTAGACGCCACACCCTCTGTTTTTATTACAAGAAAAAAGAAAAATTTATCGCCTGAGCCGCATGGTCGTCTCGGCTTCACTTCACGATCGCGTAACCGCCCAACCGCCTGCCGACTTGCTATTGAAGTGCGTCGCCGAGTTCGGCGACGTGTGAAGGCCGAGCCTTCAAATTTGTTCTTGTGTCGGCGGCTTGCCGCCGTGTGGAGCTACGGCTTCGGCCCTCGCAGCCAACTCATTGATTCCAAGGGCTGAAACCCTCGGCTCATATCGCCTGCAAGGCGATGATTTTACTGATAGCCGCGTAGGCCGAGGCGCTTGGGCGCCGGCCTGCGCGGTAAGAGCGATAATAGATTTATTGCGTTTGAAAAACGCAGACTTCCTTCCACAATAGAGCTTTAAAATCTTTTGTCTTATGCCCTTCTGATCTTTTGTTCTGTCGTGATTGTAACAAGGTATGGAACAAGGGCTTCAGCCCTTGTAACGAAGCGGCACTCCCTCCCCATCCACG
>CABUPJ010000032.1 GCA_902493335.1 uncultured Porphyromonadaceae bacterium | reverse complement strand
AATATGCTGTGACCAAAACTATTAATGTGCGTCGCCGAGCTCGGCGACGTGTTAGCGCTAAATTTGTCCTTGTGACGGCGGCTTGCCGCCGTATGGAACTACGGCTTCAGCCGTAGCAGCCAACTCGCTGGTTCTAAGGACTGAAGCCCATGGTTCATGCCGACTAACCCCCTGCTGCCTGCGCTATTAACGTGCAGCCTCGCTCTCCTCCTCGAGTAGAGCGGCGGTTGATGTCTTATGCCGAAGTTTTGACAATAAATCTCACGCGGGTATAGAGATTGCCGTAGCGTACCTTTATGACCACTTCGGCTGCGCCGTTGGGAACCCAGGCTGCGTTTGCGAAGCTGATGGTGTTTTCTTTGATTGTAATTTCGAGATGACTGCGCAGGTCGCTGTTGCCCATGTTGTAGATACTATAATCGTTGTCGAAGACAAAACCTTTGCGGAACGAAAATTCGGCTCGTTCGATATTGTCGAAACCCTCATGCATCTGCACACCGATATTGCTGTCCCACTCGACAAGCCCGCTGTTTTTGGGTCTGTATTCGGCAAATGACACGTTGGCGCCGATTATACTGCCGTTGTCACCTCTGAGCCATGAGTTGACATATACGTTATAGAAACCGCTTTTTATTGCAAGAGCTCTTTCTCCGCCGATGACACAGAGATCATCATTGGGTAACATCTGGTAAAAATGGCCCGGTACGACTGCTACTTCGCGTGCAATCTGGTCGGTTTCGGGTTCTTTTTTGAAACCGCCTTTTTTGCCGAGGTCGACGATTGACCACTGGTTGCCTACAAAATTGTCAGAACTGTTGATATATACGTCGGTGAATCCAAGACGGGTCTGGCCGTTGTCTTCATTGGGCATATTGAGAGTTATGGCGGTAGAGGGTATCGACGGTTCGTCATCACCGCATGACACTGTCATCAGGCAGAAAATAGCCATAAGAGGAAAAATCAGTCGCTTCATAATCATTAGTCTCCGTTTTTGGTAAGATTGTGATATGTGTAATAAATTAATTTTATTGTAAAGTTATGAAATATATCACATGACAAAAGTTAAATCAATTAAAAAAGCCTCCACGCTATCGATTAGTGGAGGCTTTGAAGAATATTGTCGACTATTAGACTATAGCCCGATTGAATTTTTATGACCTTACTCTGAATGTATTGCTGCCGATGCGTTTGCCGTCATACCATATTTCGATGCGGTAGTCGCCGGGGCCCCAGTGGCCCGGAGTCTCGCCGCCCCAGCCGATAAACTGCAGGGTAGTCGGTTTGTTGGCTTCGACGCTGAAGTTGTTGCTGTAGCTGTAGCCGTTTTTCGATTCGCTGCCCGTAGATAGTCCCGATGGGGTATAAAATTTTACGTAAAACGTGCCGTTGTTGATTTTTTGCTTCGAGAAAACAGTCACCCAGGGAACCAGATATGTCGTCTTTCTGCTGATGATAGGTGTGCCCACAGGGTCGCCTGTGTTCGTCAGGTCGTTGACAAAGGCCTTGATTTCCTGATTGCCGAGAATGGCGTTGAAAGTCTGTTCTGATGCCTCGACCGATGCTTTAAGCCCGTTATTCCTGTGCGTTAATTCTGCGACTGTTTTACTCAAACGGATGATATCATCCGATTTTTCGCTATTGGTAGATTCGAGGCTGATGAGAGCGATTACCAGTGCGGCGATGAAAATACCGGCGGCGATGAGCATAAGCTTAAGATTCTTCACCAACTTGCTGTTTTCTTTGACAACGACGACATTGGCACCGTTGTTCTCCGAGACGGTCTGATTACCTCCGTTGCCGTTGTCGCTTGCACCTCCGTTGCCTGATGACGCGTCTATCTTGTGCTGGGCGATTTCATGGATTTGTGCGGCCATCGGACGGTCCCATGTCTCTTTTGCGAGACACTTGTGCATCAGCTCGGTCAGTTCGGGGCTGAACGGTGCCGGTAATACCGGCAGCTCGGCGCCGTGGAGTTCCATTACGCCACCCTGTCCGCAGAACGGCATTTCGCCTGTAGCCAGTTCGTAAATCGACGCGCCGAGAGCCCAGATGTCTGTTGCCTTGACCGGGGTAGGGTTGGCCGTAAACATCTCAGGCGCCATATAGCCGATTGTGCCCGACGAGTTGTCGGCATTGCTGCGGGCAGAGGCTTTGCGCAGCGTCGACCGCATCTTCTTGCTCAGGCCGAAGTCTGAGATGAGATAGTTGCCGGCTGTGTCCTGAAGTATATTGTCGGGCTTGATGTCGCGATGGACGACGTCGTGCTGATGCAGGTAGGCCAGACCGGCGCTGACGTCGGCGATGAGCTGCCACAGCTCGGTCTCGCTCAGTTCGCCCGTCTTGTTGCCGAGTGTCACCGGACAGTAGGGCATCACGAGAAACGGGTGGCTGCCGTAGCTGTCGAAGTAGTCGGGGCGGAGCAGATTGGTGTGGTTGAAACTGTAGACGTTCGTGAATTCGTTTTTGAATTCATCTATGCCGCGGGTGTCGAGAGCGATATAGATTTTGACCGCGATCTGAAGACCGGTCATCGTGTCTTCGGCAAGCCATACCTCGCCGAAACTGCCGCGGCCGAGCCGTTTGATCAACCGGTAGCGGTCATTGATAAGTGTATCGGGTGCTAATTCCATTAATTCTTTGTATATGTGATATATTGCCAGTCTGAATCTGTAAGCTGCTCACCTATTGTATTGTCGCGTATTGCAACGAAGAATTTTATGCTGTGTTTGCCGCTTGTCGTTATGTCAAACTGGTCGAGAGGCATAAAAAGTTTGAAGTCATTATATGTCGAATTGTCATAGCTCGGGGTGAATCCTTCGCCGACACAGACATTTCCCCCGGTCGTGCAATATCTGTCGTCGCGGTCTTTGAGAGGATTGCCGTTGCTGTCGTCCCAATAGAAGTAGGCGATGACGCGGCCGGTGTGGCCCTTCATGTTCTTGTTGTCGAATTTGACGTGGATGCGCATGCCTTTTTCTCCGTTTTCCCAGACGTCATGCTCCATCCATACCTTTTCGATTTTAGCTGTGATATTCGAGCGTGCGCCCTCCTGTTTGATGTCGATGCGCACTTCCTTGTCGCCGGCTTTGATTTTCATGTAGTCGCTGCGGCTGTCGCGTGATGTGTTGGCCTCACAGGTGAGAGTAAATGTTGTAGAGCCTTTGTTGACCGAGCAGAATGACGGAATGCCCCAAGTCGACCAGTCGCTGCCGGCTCCGCTGACGCTGAGTGTGCGGGTTCCGCCGTCGGCGTCGAAGTTGAGCGTCAGCGAGCTTTGGCCGTCGACGAGCAGTGCGCCCGGCGCGCCGGGATTGTTGGTGATATATGACGTGTTGACACATTCGCCGTCAATCCAGACTTCATATCGTAGTGTGCCGACAGGGAATGTCGATACCTCGTCATTGCCATACGCGGGCAGATATGCGTAATTCCCCGTGCCGGGTCTGAATGTTATCTCGTCGCTCATTGTGTAACCCGACGGACTTCCGCTGAATGTCTCGAGTGTTCCGTCCGGCTCGATTATCTTGACATAGACAGTTTTTGTTATCTCTGTTGCCGGACCGTCATAAAGGATTCGTGCGGCAAAACGGCGCGTCTCATCGTTGTAGAACGGATCGCCGTAGTTGTTCAGTACCTTTCCGTTGGCCTGGTTGGCAAAATCGAGGCGCGTGACTTTCAGTTTTGCATTATTATTGTTGTTGACTGCCTGCTGCTTGCCGCGCTGGCTGACGCTCACGCTGCGGCTGAGACCTCCGGCGTTGATTGTGAACGAGTACGAGCGGCTCGATGTCGACGAGTTGGCCGAGCAGTAGAGGCTGACGCTTGACGACCCTTTTGAGTTGACACTCATCCACGACGGCAGACCGTTGACGCTGAACGACCCCTGGTTTGTCGTGACCGAAATCGTGTAGCTGCCGCCGTCGGCCGAGAACGATAGCGAGCTGGTGCTCAGGCTGAGGTTTGGCGACAGTTCGGCGATCTTGCGGTCGCATTTCTTGACGCCTTCATTGATGGCGGCGTCATGCTCGGCGGCGACATAGCCGACGTCGGTCTTGGCGGCAAGAAATCTTTTCTTGACGTTCTGGAACTGTTCGATTGTCGTGGCCTGATTGAACAGACGCTGGGCCTCGTTGAGTTTTTTGTTGACGCCGGCAAAGGCCGTCGTGGCAGCAATAAGCAGGCTGAGTAACAGAATGGTTGGTCGTCGCATCGTTTGGTCGGTTAAGTAATGGTGTTTATAAGGTGTATGTTATATATTGCCAGCCTGACTTGATGATCTCTTTGTTTATGGTATCGTCCCAGACAACAATAAAGAATTTAAGTTTATGGGTGCCGCTTGACGATATGTGGAACTGATTATACGGCATGAATATCACCCAATCGTTATACGTTGTGCTGTCATACGCCGGGGTTATTTTGGTGTTGTCACAGGCTGACACCTTTCCGTCAACGGTGTAATAACGGCTGTCGAAGTCTTTGAGAGGGGTGTCATTGGAGTCATCCCAGTAGAAGTATGCGACGACATTGCCTTTATGGCCTTTCATATTCTTAACCTCGAATTTGGTATGTATTTTCATACCCTTTTCACCGTTCTGATATACGTTGTGATCCATCCAGATCTTTTCAATCGAGCCTGTGATGCTTGAGCTTGCGCCCTCCTGTTTGATGTCTATGCGCACTTCCTTGTCGCCCGACTTGATTTTCATGTAGTCGCTGCGGCTGTCATACGAGGTGTTAGCCTTGCAGGTGAGGGTGAACGACGTCGAACCTTTGTTGACCGAGCAGAATGACGGAATGCCCCAAGTCGACCAGTCGCTGCCGGCTCCGCTGACGCTGAGTGTGCGGGTACCGCCGTTGGCGTCGAAGTTGAGCGTCAGCGAGCTCTGGCCGTCGACAAGCAGAGCGCCGGGCGAGCCGGGATTGATGGTGATGTATGACGTGCTGATACATTCGCCGTCTAACCAAAGCTCATATCTGACTGTGCCGACAGAGTAGGGTGACCTTGTGTCGTTGCCGTAAGCCGACAGGTAGGCATAGTTGCCTTTGCCGGGCTTGAAAGTAGTCTCTATTGACGTCGTGTAGCCCGCCGGGCTGCCGCTGTAAGTCATAAGAGAGCCGTCTGAGTTGAATATCTTGGTGTAGACTGTCTTTGTGACCTCCGATGACGGACCGTCGTAGGTCATGCGGGTTGCCAGACGGCGTGTCTCGTCGAAGTAGAACGGGTCGCCGTAGCTGTTGAGCACCTTGCCGTTGGCCTGATTTGCAAAATCGACACGGACGACTTTTATCTTGCTGTTGTTGACTGCCTGCTGCTTGCCGCGTTGGCTGACGCTCACGCTGCGGCTGAGACCGCCGGCGTTGATTGTGAACGAGTACGAGCGGCTTGATGTCGACGAGTTGGCCGAGCAGTAGAGGCTGACGCTCGACGCGCTCTTCGAGTTGACGCTCATCCACGACGGCAGGCCGTTGACGCTGAACGAGCCCTGGTTGGTCGAGACAGAGATTGTATAGTTGCCGCCGTCGGCCGAGAACGAGATTGAACTCGTGCTCAGGCTGAGGTTTGGCGACAGTTCGGCGATCTTGCGGTCGCATTTTTTGACGCCTTCATTGATGGCAGCGTCGTGTTCGGCGGCGACATAACCGACGTCGGTCTTGGCGGCAAGAAATCTTTTCTTGACGTTCTGGAACTGTTCGATTGTCGTGGCCTGATTGAACAGGCGCTGAGCCTCGTTGAGTTTTTTATTGACGCCTGCAAAAGCCGTAGTGGCGATAATAAACAGACTTAATAACAGAAGGATTGATCGTCGCATCGCTTGATGACGGTTTATTGCATTGTATCAAAAAGTGTTATATCGTTTTGGCTGAGTCTGACGCCGGTAGCCTGACGGCCTGCATTATTGAGAGTGACGGCGACGCTGTGGCCGTTACCGCTCTCAAGAGTGAAGGTTGTCAGACCGGTCTCCCATATTTCGTTGCCGTCAGAAAGCTCATATTGGACTGTGACACCGGGAATGTCGTTGTCGGTGAGGCCGTCATAGTCTATCACGAGCGTACCGTTATCGACATATGCCCTTTGGGTAATCATCGGCGCGGCACTGCAGTTGGCGTCACGGCCTACGATATCAAGGGCGTTCTTGACGTTGTTGTCGGGTTTCAGCATGGCGGCGATATGGAATTCGGCGATGGCGCCTGCCGGGTCTTCGACGATTGTCAGTGTACCGTTTGCCGATTCAAACCATTTTGTATAGGCTTCGTCTATTTTGCTGCTGAGGTCGCTGTTCATCCCGTCAAGGCTGAATTCGGGAATTTCGGAAAGGAACGGATTGATGGCGGCGATGGCTGAGAGTGAGTCGAGCTGCTCCCGGGCAGTGATGAGAGCCATGTAGTTGACTGCATTGCCTACTTTGATATTTTTGGCTGCACGTGACATCATGGCGCCGTAGCGGGCCTTGACAGCGTCACGGTCGGCCGAATTGTTGCCGCCGATCATGATTGCGGCGACGATGGCGCCGGCGAGGACGATGCCGCCGATAATGCCGATGATGAGGCTCTTGTGCGATTTCTTGTCACCCGATGATTTACCGCTTTCGCCCTTGACCCATTTGTTCCACTCGGGAGCATTGCCGTCAAGCACGAGTTTTGAGTAGTCTTCGAGCTTCTCGGCTGTAGGGCGGTCCCAGGTGTCTTTGGCGAGACATGCGCGCATGACTTCGTTGAGATTTTTCGACCATTTGCTCGTGTCGAGGTCGGGAATCTCGGCGCCGGCGTTGAGCATGCCGCCGCCCTGACCGCAGAAAGGCAGTTCACCCGTCGCCATCTCGTAGATTGAGACGCCGAGCGACCATATATCACTCGCTTTGACTGCAATAGGGTCTTTGAGGAAACGTTCGGGACCCATATAGGCGATGGCGCCTGACTCGGCGGCGCGTTTCGACTGTTTGCGCAGGGTCGAACGCATCTTTCGGCTGATGCCGAAGTCGGTAATCAGATATGTGCCCTGGTCGTCGATAAGGATGTTCTCGGGCTTGATGTCCTGGTGAACGATAGGCGTCTCAAGTCCGTGGAGAAATTTCAGACCGGCGGCTACGTCGTGGATGAAGCGCCAGATGTCTCTTTCGTTTGTGGTATTGCCTGTCAGGTCGTTGGCCGATCCGCGTGAGCAATATTTCATTATCAGGTAGGGACGGTGATTCCAGACACTGTAGTGCTGTGCCGTCAGCAGGTTCTGATGATTGAGGCCGAAAGCGACTTTATATTCCGATTTGAATTCATCCTGGCCCTTCTGGTCGAGTGAGATATAAAGTTTGATGGCGACATCGATTTCGAGCTCGTTGTCATAGGCGAGCCACACTTCGCCGAAGCTGCCGCGGCCTTTGTATTCCTTGAGTATATATCGGTCATCGATGACAGTGCCCGCCGTCAGTTCACCGTCGAGGGTGGTGAAGCCGAATCCACTGCCGCCGCTGCGGTTGCCGTCGAATCCTATGGTGCCGTTGCCGCTCTCGGGTCGGGCGTTGCGTTGTGTCTCTCTTGCAAAATCTTGTTTATCCATTGTGACTGTGTTAATTATCATGCGAATTTAGGGACTCTCTTTACTATGGTGCTATCTGTGTAATTATCTGCTATAGCTTTCAGCATCTGCTGCCAGCGCGACGGATTGTAGCGTCCCTGGAGAATTTCCTCGTAGAGTTGGTTTGCTATTGCAGCTCCACGCTGACTTATTCTGGCGTTTCTGAATTTATTGAGGTCATTGAGATATTTCTCACGTTCGACAATCTGTTTGGCGATTGCCGTGCATTCCTGTTCGTTGTCAGAGCGGCTGATATGGTTGTGCGATCGAGTTCGCGAGCCTTGACGCTTTCGATGACCCGGGTAAGCTCTTCGCGCCAGCCGGCGGGAGTGAGTTCCTGCGATTCTATTTTATCTCCGTCTTTTGGTAGGACTTTTGTTTTCTCGCGTTCTTTGACGATTTCATCGCCGACTTTGTCTTTTAAGGGGCCTTTATCACTACGATCATTTATTGTAATAATATTGTCGCTGATATATTCTATTGTATCTTCTATAGCTTCTGCTGAATCAACTACCTCTTCAACTAATTGTTCTTCTGCTATTTCAATCTCAACTTGCGGATTATTTAAAACCTGATGTTTTGAATCATCTGTTGTTGTGAAATTTAATATTATAATAAATAGGAGAGCAATTCCACCGATGAATCCAAAGGCAACAATTTTGTCAGATTTTTTGGAGTCTGTAGATTCGTTAGATTTGTCGCAATCTGTCGGTTGGCTCAAAACAGGGGTATTGCCATTGAGCATGAGTCTCGAATAGTCCTCAAGTTTTTCGGCTGTCGGGCGCTCCCAAGTGTCTTTGGCGAGACATGCGCGCATAACTTCGTTGAGATTTTTCGACCATTTGCTTGTGTCGAGGTCGGGAATCTCGGCGCCGGCGTTGAGCATGCCGCCGCCCTGGCCGCAGAAAGGCAGTTCGCCAGTCGCCATCTCGTAGATTGAAACGCCGAGCGACCATATATCACTCGCTTTGACTGCAATAGGGTCTTTGAGGAAACGTTCGGGACCCATATAGGCTATAGCTCCTGACTCGGCTGAGCGCTTCGATTGTTTGCGTAGAGTAGAACGTAATTTGAGACTGACTCCAAAGTCTGTGATAAGATAGGTTCCTTGTTCGTCAATAAGGATGTTTTCGGGCTTGATGTCCTGATGAACAATAGGCGTCTCGAGTCCGTGGAGATATTTTAAACCGGCGGATACATCGTGTATAAAACGCCAGATGTCTTTTTCGTCAGTGATATTGCCTGCGAGATTGTAAGCGGAACCGCGTGAGCAATATTTCATTATTAAATAGGGACGGTGATCCCATACACCGTAGTGCTGAGCTGTTAGTAGATTCTGATGGATAAGACCAAAAACGACTTTATATTCTGATTTGAATTCATCCTGACCATTTTGATCAAGGGATATATAGAGCTTGATTGCAACTTCAATATCAAGCTCATTGTCGTAGGCAAGCCATACTTCGCCGAAACTGCCGCGACCTTTGAATTGTTTGAGAATATAACGGTTGTCGATTATAGTGTCAATTGTTAGACCGGCACTGTTGTTAGAGCCGCTGTAATTGGCACTATTGAAATTTACTCCACCGTCGCTATTCTTTTGGCTGGCGTTGCGATGAGTATCTTTTGAATAATCGTTATTACTCATTAATTTGAAATGTTAAACATTTTAAATAGATTCTCCTTCTTTGATGACTTCTTTATCAATAGCTTTAAGCATATTTTGCCAGCGAGTCGGATTATAATTTCCTTCGAGGATTTCACTGTAAAGCTGGTTGACTATAGTGGCTCCTTGCGGACTTATCGGGGCGTTTATGTATTTATTGAGTTCGTTGAGATAATTCTCGCGGTCGACTATCTGATTTGCGATATTCGTGCAGGTCTTTTCGTCGTCCGAGCGGTTTATAATATCTAAAGCTCTTTGTTTTAGGTGTGCGAGTTCGCGAGCCTTGACGCTTTCGATGACCCGGGTGAGCTCTTCGCGCCAGCCGGCGGGAGTGAGTTCCTGCGATTCCTGACCACCGGCCTGAGATGGAGTGGCTACGTCAGGACTGCCTTCTTTGGCTGCCTGTTTGACAGATTCGTCAGTGACTTTGTCTTTCTTCTTGTCGTCTTTGCTGTCTTTAGGGGCTTCTTTCTTGTCTGCCTCTTTCGGAGCCTTCACTTCATCGGCTTTATCGTCGACAGGCTGGCCTACGACCTGCTGCGGCTTGATAGTGTCGCTGACGGCAGTGATGCTGTCTGTCTTCAGTTCGTCGGAGACCGCGCCCGATTTCTTGCCAAGCGCAAAGAAGATATAGCAGAGTACTGCTATCAATACCGCAACGGCGGCAGCACCGATATAAATCATTTTTTTCTGTTTTGAAGCCTGACTGTCGGCCGATTTTTTCTCGGCAGGCTCGCCGGGATTCACGCAGACGGCGCGTTTGACAGGCTCGGGCGCTCCGTCGAGAATCTGACAGAGCAGCACGGTGACGTTGTCATACCAGTCGGCGCGCTCGGCGGCATTCATCAGCTCCTCGCGGCACTGAGCCATCGACTCCGTGTTGGCGGCGATGATGTCCTCGATGTTCTCGCCCTCGCAGAGCCGTCCGGTGGCATCATATGTCTTGCGGTCGCGGAGCACACCGCTCAGACCGTCGCTGCAGAGAAGTATGATGTCGCCGTTGGCTATGTCATACTGGCGCGTTTCGGGCTTGGCGGCGTTGTTGGGGTCGCCGAGGCTGCGTGTGACGATGTTGCCCTGGGGATGGTCGAAAGTGTCGTTATATTTTATGATGCCTTGCTTGACGAGCTCCTGGACGTAGGAGTGGTCTTCGGAAATAAGCTCGATGCCGTTGAGCGGATTGAAGCGGTAAGCGCGGCTGTCGCCACACCAGCTGACCGTCATCTCGCTGCCGACGATCCACGCCAGAATGATGGTCGAGCCCATGCCGTTGTGCTCGCGGTTGGCAGCAGCGTCGTTCTTTATGCGCCGGTCGGCTTCCTTGATGAGTGACTCGAGATATTTTTTGCGGGCTTCACGTGATTTGGCTGTTTTTGAGTCGATTTTGCCGGGAGCAAAAAAGTCGCGCACGGTCTCTATGGCAAGCTCTGAGGCGACTTCGCCGGCGTTCATGCCGCCCATGCCGTCGGCGACGACGAGCAGGCAGCCGTATTCGCCCATGTTGATTACCTCGTCGGCCTGACAGCGACCGGGCACCTCGTCGGCCAGGTCGTCGTCGACATAAAAGTTGTCTTCATTGCCGTTGAGAGGCGCGTCGGGATTATATTTACCTGCCGGCAGCGAGTAAGCGGCAAGACGGAATGTGATATTCTGTTTAGACATTGTTTTAAGTCTGGATTATCTGTGTAATTATTGGATTATTAATGTCGGTTGTAGAAAACCGGGGATCAAGATTATTCGGCAGGGACCGCTTTGAGCGGAGTGAGTTCTTCGCCGTTTTCCGGAGCTTTGTCGTCGCCGGCTTTGCCGCGACGGACGAAAGGCGTTACGACGCGCCAGGTGTCGTTTGCGCCCGGTTCGATAACGCCGACAAACTCGAACTCTATGTTACCGAGTGATTTTCTGACGGGTACCACATAGATGCCGCCCCAGAGCTTTTTGTCGGTAAACGGTTTTTCGATGACATAGGTTGAAGCCGAATCGACAATCTCGATTTCGCGTCTGACGGGCTGATAGCTGACAGTTACAACCGTAGGTGACGCGGCGAGGCTGTCTTCGCTGACGACCCAGACGAGCCAGCCGTTTTTGCGTCCGGCAGCGTCATCTTTGGCAAGCGAAGGCTTGCCATTGGCCGATTTGGCAAACGAGTAACCTCCGTCGAGTGCGATGGCGGCCGCAAGGTCGGCATCCATTTCGCTGAACACACTGTCGTTGAAATTGCGGCAGGCTGTCTTGTAGAGCACCGGTTTATGACTCTTACTGTATTTCTCGAAATTGGGGTCTGTCTCCCACGGCTTCATTGCCGCGGGAGAGAAGCAGTAGCCGCTGTCTGTCAGCACGGCGAGTGAATAGCTTTTGCCGAATTCTTTGTTGCCGAAACGTCCGAAGCGCTGGCCGCTGACGGTATCTTCAAGCTGGTATGACTGCTCGATGATGATGATGCCGCCGTCAACAGCATCTTTGATAATCTGCTGGTTGGGCGATGAGAAAAATTGCGCGGCAATCGTCAGTGGCAGTGCTGCCGCCAGTGTGATGAATGTTTTTTTCATTGTGGTTTCTATAGATTGTTAGTAGATATTGGCGATAGGCACAGCCCAGTTGTGCTGTTCGGTGCGCACGTCGCCGCGCGATACGATGCCGATGACAACGAGCTTGCCGTCTTTGACTGCCAGAATCGGGCCGCCCGAATTACCGTGGTCTGTACCGCTCGAGTGGAGGATGCAGCCGTTGGCAGCCAGACCCTTGCGCGATGTCGTCAGCTCTGAGCTGATGGGATCTACTTTTTCTTTGCCGTCAAGCACACCTATGCCTTTGGGGAATCCGAGCACGACGAGTTTCTGCATCGGCATGAGGTTGCGGCTCAGCTCGGGGTCGGCCGTGATTGTGCCGCGCTGGCCTCCGGTTTTGGTGGTATAAGCCCAGTCAGTCGACCACATGGTCTCGGGCATGCCTTCCATGGCCGGGAAAGTGAAGTTCCAGTAGACGGGATCTCCGTCGTCGTCGGTGCCGAGGCTTACTTTCTTGTCGAGACTGCGGTTGATGGTGAAGTCATCGCTTGAGAATTCAAACTGTTTGCCTGACAAAGAGGAGATTGCGATAAAATTGGCTTTGATCGATATGCCGGGATATGATGCGGCCGCACGTGCAAATATATTGGCCTGGCTGCTTCCCGTCGGGTCTTCGTAGAGCCAGCCCTCGATGCAGTGGCGGGCGGTCACAAAACGGCCGTCGTTGAGCAGGAAGCCTGTGCCCGACCATCCATAGTTGTTGTCGCCGTTCTTGATGATGTGTTCCTCTCCGTTGATATTGGCCACGACTTTAGTGGTCTGCAGATAGAATACGTCTTTGGGCACACCCTGTTCCTCGAGCATGGCAGCGAAGCCCGATGCCGAGCCGCCGCTCTCTCTTACGCGTGCTTCGGCTGCAGCGATGGCCTTGCTTGTCTCGTTGCGCAGGCGTGAGATTTCCTGTTCGTGCTGCTGTTGCATGCGCTGGTTCTCTTCGGCCCATGTGATGCTGTCCTGACGGGCTTTGTCGCGCTGACGGGCGAGGCTGTTGTTGAAGTCTTCGTTCATCTTTATGTTTTCAGCACGGAGTCCCTTGATTTCATCGCTTTGCTGGACAATGAAATACGAGCCTACGCCGATGCAGAGCACAAGCAGGATGCCGAGCGCCGTGAGTGCCTGTTTGTAAGGTCTCAGTGCCTGCTGACGGAAAAGACTCAGTCGGGCTGACAGACCGATGCTCTTGACAAGCGATTTGTCGCCTTCGGGAACGATGAAGCCCATGCGCGGACCGTTGGTCGAGAGCTGTATCTCGTCACCGTTCTGCAGATACCATTCTTTGTCGACACGATGGCCGTTGAGGTAAGTGGGGTTTGTTTTTGACAGCTGTATGAGTTTCCAGTTGTCGCCGTCTTTGACGATGGCTGCGTGGCGGCGGCTGACGGTGGTGAAGCTTTCGTCGAAACGCACCTGACAGCGCGGGTCGCGGCCGAGTTCGATCTGGTCAACGATAATGCGCTGGTTTTCGCCGGCTTTATGATATTTTGACGATACCTTATGTTCGAGAACATAGAAACGGCGTCCGCTGCCGCCCATGAGCGATTTCATGCCTGCTCCGATTGAGCCTGCCATCGAACGGTTGTAATTTTGTGTTGCCTGTGCCATATTTGCTTTTATGTGATTTTTCAGGTTGTATTTGTATTGTTGTGTTTTTATTAATATTCTGATCCTTCGACTCTGAGTTTTACATCTCCGATAGAGATTATGTCGCCGGCTTTGATGCGGGCGCCGTTGGGATCGACTTCGACAGAGTTGACATAAGTGCCGTTGAGCGACGTTTTCCATTTCATCGCACGCCCCGACTGATGGCATGCTGCGCTGCAGTGCGCGCAGGGGAAGTTGTGCTCGAAACGCAGTCCGATAGGGCAGTCGCTGCGCCACTGGCCGTCGCGTATTGTCCAGCTGTTGTCGCGCGGATTCCGTTCTATGGTGCAATGACAGCGCGAGATATAGCATGTCTCCTGCTCGCGTATCTTGATGTTGTTCCAGACGTCGGCCGAATCGCGTCCGACCGTGAGTACCGAACTGTTGTCTCTGAAGAACTCGTTCAGCCGGTATGTGCGGCCGAGATCCTCGCCCTGCATCACTCTTAGGGTGACGCCGCGGCTGAGGTCGGTGATGAAGTCATGTCTTATGCCACTGCCGGTGTTTATTTTTACGCCTGTCGGTGCCGGCATCAGGCGCGTGACATCGTTGATTGTCTGCAGACGGTTCTTGAAGTTTGGCGCAAGACAGCCTTCGAGCAGGTCAAGCCATTTGTCGTTGCCGGAGCGGCGCAGCATCTCGCGGTCCCAGTCGCCGTTGTGGCCTCGCGTGATATACAGAGGCATATCGCCCTCGCTTCTGAGTGGGCCGAAGGGCAGGCTGCCGGTGAGCAGCTGATACATCATCACGCCGAATGAGAAGATATCGGTCGTGGGCAGCACCGTGGCGTTGCCGCGCTTGGGATTTATCTGTTCGGGCGGCATGTATGCTATCGTGCCGAAGCGTTGCTGCGGTATGCCGAGCAGACCGCGCTGTGTCAGACGGTTGTTCTGGTCGCCTGAGATGCCGAAGTCTGTGAGCACGGCGTGGTCGGTCGAGCGCAGCAGAACGTTCTCGGGCTTGAGGTCGCGGTGTACCTTGCCGTTGTTGTGGAGGTCGCGCAGCCCGTAGAGCACGTGGAGCGACAGTGTCGTCAGGTCGACGCCGGGTTTGCCGACGGCGCCGGCGAGGTCGCCTTCAGAACAGAACTCCATGACGATAAACGGATTGCCCTTGATTTCACCTTTGCCGACCGAACGAACAAGGTAGTCGCTGTCGATGCGTCCCGTCTCATACTCGCGGTCGAAGCGTTTGAGCAGGTTAGGGCGCTCTTCTGCCATCACCTCCCATAGTTTCAGCAGTTTCAGGGCATAGACACGGCTGTCTCTGTCCTGTACCTTGAAGACGCGTCCGAAGGTGCCTTCTCCCAGGAATTTATCGATGCGGTAACGATTGTCGATATAATCGCCTTTGGCAAAATCGCATCGTTCGGCCACTATGTTGCCGCTGAAAGCCATTGGTCGGATTTATTTATGGAATTCAAACATGCGGTTGCCCATGACGATGATGTCGCCGTCTTCAAGCTTGATGGGGCGTCCGGCGCGTATGAGTGTCGTCTGCTGGGCGCTACGGTCTTCGAGATACCAGTCGTCGCCGTCGCGGACTATGACTGCCTGCTCTTTAGATGTGATTGAATTGTTGTTGGGATCTGTATTGGCTCGGTTGAGTATTATCTCGTTTCCCGAGTAACTTATCGGGTCGTAGTTGACATTTTCATTCTGCCAGGGTATGCGTTTGAGCTGGCAGAAGCCGTCGTTGCCCTGCGGACGTGACCATGGATTGATTGTGCCGCCGACATTGCGGTTGCCTCCCTGGAATTGTCCGCCGTTGTTGTTATTGCCTCGGATTCCGCCGTGGTTGCCGAACGGATTGCCATATCGGCCGTCGTTATTGTTGCCGTCGTGATTATTGTTGTTTCCGGCTGACAGAGGCGTGTTGCAACTCGGACATACATCCATGCCGCCGCTGACGGGATAGCCGCATCGGGGGCAGAATCCACCTGCTCCTCCGCCGGGATTATTGTCTGATGAAATGTTGTTGCTGTTGCCGCCTGAACAGTCACGTAGCGTGGCTTTGAGATCGGCTGGATTGTCGAGGCTGTCGCCGCCGGCATTGCCGTTTTGATTATTATTGCCGATAAATGATCCGGTCAGAGGCGAGTTGCATTTGATGCAACGGGTGACATTGTCTTCATTGGGCCACCCACAGTTCTTACATCTCATAATGATTGTATATTTGATTGGTTTTTATAGCAGAAACGAAAATGTTAGGTTCATTTTCGCAAAGATATAAAAAAAATCTGTCATTGTTTTTATCGAGTTGATGTTTTAACGTTCAAAAAATAATCTGAAAGGATGCAAAATGACAGTGGACGGAAAAGAAAAGCGGCAGTATCGCCCAAAGGGATGATACTGCCGCCGTTATAGTGCTTGTTATAGCTTTTCTTCAGAAAAATCAGTCTTCGTTGAGGTTGACGCGTTTGAAAGCGACAACAGTCAGACCTTCCTGAGCCTTGGCGAGATACTTCTCGATTGTCAGCTCGGGATCTTTGATAAATTCCTGTTCGAGGAGGGTCGACTCCTTGAAGAATTTGTTGAGACGGCCTGTGGCGATGTTCTGAATCATCTGTTCGGGAAGATTGGCAGCCTTGGCTTCGGCTGTCTCTTTGGCGATGACAGCGGCTTTGTCGGCCTCTTCACGTGTGAGCCAGCCCTTTGCGATGTTAGACTCGACATGGTCGGGTGTATCGACGAGGTTGGGGTTGATGCCGGCTTTTTTGAGAGCGGCCTCGACCGCTTTCTTGATCTGTTCTTCTTTCGTCTTTTCGATGGCGACGGTCTTCTCTGATTCGATTACCGAGGCGGGAACGGTGTCACGGCTTACAGCTACGGGGTTCATCGATGCTACCTGCATGGCGACATCGCGGCCTACCTGATTGTCGACATTCTCGATATTGAAACCGACGATGGTCGAAAGTTTGTTGCCGAGGTGGTTGTAAGAGTTGGTTCCGGGAGCTTCGATATACTCGTAAGCGCTGATTTCAGTCTTTTCGCCGGTCTTGCCGCTTTCCTCGATGACGAGGTCGGCGATTGTGAGGCCGTCGATGCTGAGTGCTTTGAGTTCGTCGAGAGATTTCACGCGGTTGGCCACGGCTGCGTCGAGAATCTTTTTGGTGAGTTCGACGAAGCCTGCGTTCTTGGCTACGAAGTCGGTCTCGCAGTTGAGAGCCACGATTGCGGCGAAGTTGCCTTCGTTCTTAGCGAGAACGCAGCCTTCAGAAGCCTGGCGGTCTTCGCGTTTGGCGGCTACAGCCTGACCTTTTTTACGAAGAATCTCAACGGCTGCCTCTATGTCGCCGTTTGTTTCGGCGAGAGCTTTTTTGCAGTCCATCAGGCCGGCGCTTGTGAGGTGGCGCAGCTTGGTGATTTCTGCCATTGTTACTGCCATAATATTATGATAGATATTTATTGCGTTAATAATTGATTTTTATTCGGCCGATTCTTCAGCTTCGTTTTCTGTCTCGGCTTCGTTTTCGGCTTCGTTGCGACGTACGCGGCGGCGTTCGCGCTTGGGAGCTGCGTCGCCTTCGCCTTCGGCTGCTGTGTCGACTTTCTCGGCTTTGCGTTCTTCGAGACCTTCAGCCATGGCGTTGACTACGGTGCCGACGATGAGTTCGATAGATTTCGATGCGTCGTCGTTTGCGGGGATAACGAAGTCGACGTTTGTCGGGTCAGAGTTGGTGTCGACCATAGCGAAAACGGGAATACCCAGACGGTTTGCCTCGGCTACGGCGATGTGTTCCTTGAGAACGTCAACGACGAAGAGGGCAGAGGGCAGACGGTTGAGGTCGGCGATTGAGCCGAGGGTCTTCTCGAGTTTCGCACGCTGACGGCTCACCTGGAGGCGTTCGCGTTTCGAGAGGTTGTCGAATGTGCCGTCTGTCATCATCTTGTCGATTGATGCCATTTTCTTGACGGCTTTGCGGATTGTCGGGAAGTTGGTGAGCATACCGCCGGGCCAGCGTTCAATCACATAAGGCATGTTGACTGATTTGGCCATGTCGGCGATGACTTGTTTGGCCTGTTTTTTTGTTGCTACGAAGAGCACTTTCTTGCCTGATTTGGCGATGCTCTTGAGAGCTGCTGCAGCTTCTTCAACTTTGGCAGCTGTCTTATATAAGTCGATGATGTGGATACCGTTACGCTCCATGAAGATATACGGAGCCATTGCAGGATTCCATTTTCTTTTGAGGTGACCGAAATGGCAGCCTGCTTCAAGGAGTTGGTCAAATGTGGGATTAGCCATGATTTGTTTTTGTTTTGTTTACGTTCTTTTGATTATACAACCGTGAGGTAGGGAACGTGTCCATCTACACGGTTTAGATACTAAACACTATATATTAATATATTCATGCGGCACGGGCCGTAGTAAATAATATTAACGTTTTGAGAACTGGAAGCGCTTGCGTGCTTTGGGCTGACCGGCTTTCTTGCGTTCTACGGCGCGCGGGTCGCGGGTCATGAAGCCGTGTTTGCGGAGCACTGCCTTGTCGTCGGGGTTGATTTTCACCAGTGCGCGGGCGATGCCGAGACGGAGAGCTTCTGCCTGACCTTTGTAACCGCCGCCGTCGAGGTTGACGTGGATGTCATATTTACCGTCGAGGTCGAGGGTTGTCAGGGGCTGTTTTACGATATATTGAAGAATCGAAGAGGGGAAATATACTTCGAGAGGGCGTTTGTTGATTGTGATGGTGCCGTTGCCTTCTTTTAAAATCACACGTGCGACTGCGGCTTTACGGCGGCCTACTGCGTTAACTGTTTCCATGCTTCAATTATTTCAATTTGTTAATGTCGATAACTTTGGGGTTCTGTGCTTCGTGGGGATGGTTGGGTCCGTTGTAAACGTGCATGTTTTCAATCAGACGGCGACCGATGCGGTTTTTGGGAAGCATACCTTTCATCACACGGATATAGAGCGGGTGCATGCCGGGCTTGATGTGTTTGTTGAAAGATTTTTTCATCAGCACTTCGGGGGTTGCCTGACGCTGACCGCCGGGATAACCGGTGTAGTTGAGATAGATGTGGTCTGTCATCTTTTTGCCAGTCAGAACGACTTTGTCGGCGTTGATGATGATGACGTTGTCACCACACTCGGTGTACGGAGTGTAAGAGGGTTTGTATTTGCCGCGAAGCAATTTTGCGACTTTAGAGCAGAGACGGCCAAGATGCTGGTCGGTTGCGTCGATCACGACCCACTCGTGTTCGACCTGCTGTGCATTGGGAGATACGGTTTTGTAGCTTAAAGTATCCACTGTTTAATTAGTTGATTAGTAGTTAAATAAATTTGACCGTAGCCAAGCCTGCGCTCGGCCAAAAGCGCCCGGTTGACGACTGTCGTTAATTAATTTGGACATAATCGGTCTGCAAAGGTACGATTTTAACCGCTATCAGCCAAACTTTTCGACTATAAAATGTTAAAAAAATTCGTCTGACCTGATGACCTGATGCCGATGTCAGAAGCGGTAGGACGCGCCTGCAAGAATGCGGCCGACGGTGATGAATCTGTTCGACGTGCCGTAGGCGGGGATGACCCGGTTCATGTAGGCCGATATGCAGGGTTCGATATGCAAGTCGATGTTGGACGGAAGGTTGTAGCGGAATTGCAGACCTGCGTTGCCCATCGCGCCTGTTGACGCGTCGCGTGCGTTGCTGAAGCCGAGGCCGCCGCCTACGGCGCCGATTATGTGGAAACGGCGTTTCGGATTGCGGTCGATAAGTGAAGTGACGTTGAGCAGGTAGTCGATGTTTGCAGTAGTGAGATTCACGTTATCGCGATGAGGCGACATCAGGAAGTCATAGCCGAGATTGAATCTCAAGCCTGATACCAGCGAGAACCATCGTCCGACCGAGGCCTGCAAAGCTCCGCTGGCGCGGTCGTTGTCACTGCTGTTGACAGTCGGGCCGCCGGCGAGGCTGACGAAGTTGCGGTCGTCGCCTCCGAACACAGCGTCGGCAATCGAGCCGCGAGGGCCTTTGAACGTACCGAGCCGATAGTTGAGGCCCAGCATGACACGTAACTCGGGAGTCCATCCGGGGTTGCCTAAACCGCGGGGGCAGACTCCCAGAAGCTGAGGCTCGACGAAAAGGCTGAGTGCGTCGTTGAGACGGAACGATCCGTTCAGGCCGATTTTACCGCCATACACGGCTTTTGCGGGGTCAACGTAATTTACCACGCCACCGAACACACCCATCACGCCCGACAGGTCGAACAGACGCTCGCTGTCATATCCGGCCATGGCTGTAGAGATGCTGAAGAGATAGTCGGCCGCGACTGTCGCCGATACGTAGATGGGCTGGCGGCGGAATATTTCGCCCTCGGCTGTTATGCGCCACGACGATATGGGAGTGAATCGGCGGCCGAAACCGACTGAGCCGGCCATGCCGTTACCGTAGTCGCCTCTGAAACGTTTGACCGGAGAGAAACCGAGGGTAAGGAACCAGTTGCGGTCTTTGAGAAATTCTTCCAGAGCTTTGGGATAATCGTGGTAGAAGTTGCCGAATGTATAATGGACGCCGGCGGTCAGCGATCCTATGGCCTGGCGCGAGCCATAGCCCATGTCGGTGCTGAATTTGCCGCTGAATACCTGTACTTGTGGTTCGATGAACAGGCTCCAGTTGGGTGACAGGCGGAACGAGGCCGTCAGGCTCGCTTCGGCGCCGGGATATAGTTTGCCTCGGGCGGAGTTGCCATAAGCGAGTAACGGACCGATGTTGAAATTGAGACCGAAGACGCCGTCCGGATTATAGCCGCTGAACGCGTTGGTTATATTCCATACATAATCGATTGCGCCTGTGGCTATGTAACGGTTGTTTTTCGCGCGTGGCACTTTGCCGTAGCGGCCGAATTCGGCTTTCACTCTGAGGGCTGAGGTGTAAGTGAGCCATTTGCCGAAACTTGCCGAGAATATACCGTTGATGGAGTTGCGGTCGAAATTGCGCAGGAAGGCCGTGGCTCCGGCGCCTGCAGAGAAGAATATATGGCTGTCGTCGATATTAAGGAAATCTGATGAGCCGTAGCGGCGTTCGGCGCCGCGGAGCAGACGGTATCCAAGGCCGACAAAAAGATTGGCGTCGGGACGGAACCGGCGGGTTGCGCCTCCACCGAACTGTGTGCCGGCAAGGAGAGTCAGTCTCGGCTCGACATACAGGAACATCGACCGGCTGACATTGAAGCGCGCCTGCAGCGACGTGCGGAATCCGCCTTCGTTGCCCCATACGCCGTCGCGGCGTATGCGCTGATACTCTGCGCCTATACCGCCGATAAGCTCGAAAGAGCGGTTGCTGTCATAGCCACGCAGCAGAGCCGAGAAGTTCATGAGGTAGTCAGCCGAGAAAGATCCGAAATATACGCGGGGCTTACCTGAAAATTCAGAGTGCAGCCCGGCGTCAAAACTGATTCGGCCGCCGTGTACAGGCGTAAACCAATATCCGACTCCGAGTTCGGCCCGTGCGCCCGGACGCGTATGAAGGCCGGTCATCGAGCCACCGATGCCGCCGCTCACGAAAAGTCGCGAGGTCGCTGCGCTGTCGGGGAAAGCACGTGACGGCAGCGGTTTCTGGAGTACGTAATCCAACGCATTGAAACCGACTCTGACTGTGTCGTTGAGTTTATAGTCGGTTTTTGCTGAAATTTCGTGAGATCCTGTCAGGGAAATTACAGCGGCGGTGCCTGCCGCCAGGACCACCCGGCAGAAGCCCGAGTGTCTGAATATATTGATTGATAGCTTATTCATTGTTGCAGCAGAACTTAAATGTCAGTAGATTGGTCGGTGTCACCGGTTTCATTCTCGCCCTCAAGGTCTTCGAGCAGTTCGGTCATGTCGCCGTCGACGCGCGCCACGTCGCGCAGCGACGGGTCGAGGTGAAGGGCGTTTTCGAGGTAAACAAGAGCGATGGAGTACTCGTCGACACGGTTTGCCGCAGTGGCCTTGATATACTGCTCGATAGCCGAATCTCCAAGTTTTTTGGCACTTTCCCATGCCTGTTCGTTATCTTTCAGTGCGAGAAGAAGAAGTACTTCGTTGATCGGCGAGTCTTCAGACACTTCCTGCACGACCTCCTGATAGCGGCCGTTCAGAGCCGCGCTATATACTTTTCCCTTATGGTATTCGGGGGTGTCGGGCAAATCGAAAAACAGCGAATCGGCGCGTGAATATCTGTCGTTTCTGAGGCAGCTTGCCGCCATGTTGTAGCGGGTCTCTTCGGGCAGTTTGCGCCATGTTTCCTTGTCAGCGAAGAACGGTTCGAGGATGGTATGGTCAGCTTTATCCTGGTCAATCAGCAAGCCGGACAGGTCGCTTGCGGCAACAAGAAAGTCGGGATGGACTTCGAGGGCTCGGCGCATGATGGTCTCGCACTGCGACGAATCGGCTGTGACAGAATATAGGCGCCAGAAGTGATATTTGGTCATGTTGCGGTAGTCTGACTCATAAAGCTGTCTTATCTCTCGGTCGTTGAGAGGACGGTATTGAGACGTTACAATCTGATAGTGGACTCGGCGCAGGCGGGGGAGGTAGTTCTCGGCCAAAAGACTTTTGTAGTATGGCAACCGTTTCATGCGGGGCGTCAGCGCTGATGAATTGTTGCCGTATTTACTGATGATGGCTTCAATCTCCTTGGCTTCGTCCGTGTGATTGTCTGCGCGGAGCAGATTGGCGACGTCCTGCCACGAGGCGACGTTTGCATTGGTAGTGATTTCGGCGTTGCGTCGCAGATTTTCGGGGACAGACTGCAATATCACGTCCATGGCCGACCGCATGCGGCCGCCGGCCAGCTTCATATTCTTTTCATGCGAGCCTTCGGGCGATGCCGTGCCGGTGATAGAGAAATTCTTGAGCATCATGTCGGGATTGGCGTCGATGGCGCGGAACTGGTCGAGCAATGCGTCGATTTCGGCGCGGTTTCGCCCCATGCCGAGGTTAAGGTTCGTTTTGTTTACTTCAAAAACCAGATTCATGTTGCCCTTGGTGTCACGAAGTTCGATGTCGGGCTGGGGCAGATACCGGTCGTCGGCGACTCTGACGCCGTTGAGTTTATATCTGAGGAAGCGGAGGGGATTCACCGTGCCGCGGGCGATCATGGCGGTATCGGTGAAGACGATTCGGTTATAGTCTTCCATTGATGACATCACAAGACATATGAAGTCATGATTGGTATTCTCCACATAGAGAGAGTCGGCGATTGTCACCATATCGTCTGTGCGGCGTCCGGTCGTTTTGATTTCCCGAAAAACTACGAGAGGGTCGATGCTGTCGTTGAAGTCATGCATGCGGCGCTGGGTTATGGCATACCGCCCTCCGTCGAATACCACAGGCTTGAGATATGACAGTTTGCGGAGCGTGACGTCGTATATCGTAGGCTGGATAATCATGCGCTTCTGCGATGAAAAAAATTTGTGCGGTATTCTCACATGTTTTTTCAGATGTATATAATTGCCCTTGACGTTGAGTTCGGCATTATCGATAATGAAAGCGTTGTCCATGCCTTTCGCCACGACGAGCAGCTCCTCGAGTTGCTGGGGCTTGGGCATAAGCGACACTTCGACAGACAGGCGCCCGCGGACAGGTTCGGTAAGGCTTTCTACATTGACACTTGAAAAGATTAGATCGTCGTTTTCATCGACAGACACCGTGAAGCGGCCTTCGATATTGGTCGAGCCGATAAGTTTCCCGGTAGACGCGCTCCGGATGGCTACGCCGTCAAGCGGTTCGCGGCTTCCCTGTGAGAGCACTCTGCCGCGCACGTTAATATGGCGGGAGCAAAAAAGAGCGGCATGAGTAATGCCGAAACGGCTGTCACGACGATAGCCCGGTATTTATGCATATTTTTCACTGTTGTCATTTACTTGAAAATATATGAAAAAGATAGTCCCAGTCGTATGGGTACAAGCTTGAAGTGAGAATAATTTTTCTGAGCCGGACGTTCTTCCCCATGGTAGTCGAAGGCCTTGATGTGTGCCACGCCTACGCCGGCTTCAAATTCCATATTCCAGTGGTTTGAAAGGACCAGGGCATAGCCGTACGACACACCGGCACCGATGGCATCACCGTTGAAGTGATGGTCGGCGTGGCGTAGATTGAGAGCCGCAGCAGTTGCCGAAAGTGCTACAAAGTGACGTGCCATCGGACGGTTGAACCAATATCTGAGTTCAGGTTCGACCCGGTAATTTTTTGTCGAAATGTCGGCAATGCTTATATTGAACGGATTGGCGGCGAAGGCCATCTGCATGGTCAGCTTTGAACTAATGCGCGCCTCGACCGAAAGGTTCGGTGACATTATCAGCCAGTCTATTGCATTGGTTTTGAGTGCGACTCGCTGGGCGTTTGCCTGGTGTGCTCCGACAAATAGGCAGATGAATAGTAAAGAACGGAAAATCAAACACAAGCGACTGCTCCGAATATAGAAAGGGTGTGTCATATTTGAAAATTTTACCTATTTTGGAAAAATTGGCGTAAAATTAGCAAAATTTTCTAACGTGGCAAATTTGTTACATAAATGTTGTTAAAATAAAATATTTGTGATGCGGTTTCTGCATCACAAATAAAATGGCAAGCGCCTAAACGACAATTCAAAACAGATTGTCATTTAGGCTCTTATGGTGTATATTGTGTTGGCTGCAGGCTGTTAATCGCCTGAATTCGACAGATATGCCGCGCGGTAGTCGGAATCGAAAATGAGATTGAGGGTGTGGGCGAGACGCAGTCCTCCTTTGAGAAACTGATCTTCGACTGTTGGAGTCCAGCGTGCGATATCGTTGTACGAGATGTTGATGCCCGGTTGAAAATAGGTATAGACTTTCGAGGCTATGGCGACGGTCTCTTTGGCCCAGTCGTCAACGCTGCCGCTGATGATGGCGTCGGCTGTGGCTTCGTCGGCGCGGTCGATCTGTTGCTGCCATTCGCTGTAGCTCCACTTGTGGGCTGCCTCGGGAAGCGATGTGTCCCAGACCGAGTGAAGATTGTTGTCACGACCGAAGAATTTGACTTTCACGCGGTTGCCGCCGAGGTCTGAAGCGTGGCCCATGTGCAGCGGCATGTGCAGGTCTCCCATTACGTGGACGAGGATTTTGAGCGCGAGCTGCGAGTCTTTTAGATCTGAAGCCGGGTCAGACAGAGTTTCAATCTGGGCTTTTATGGCTGTGACAGCATCGCCTGAGGGGTTTGCCTGCGCTGTTTCGTAGGTCTCGTCGGCGTCTACGTTTTTATAATGCCAGGTCTTGGTGTATTTTAAATCGGGCTGATGACTTGCGTTGTCGAGCCAGTTTGACCAGTAGACGATTGACTTGCCGTCGAAAATAGAGTCGACAGCTGCCGCTGTAGCGGGTGTAAGATGCTGTTCGGCGATATAGGCGGTGGTGTCGTGGCCTTTCTGTCCCCAGCCGAAGGCAGACAGTGCCATCGCGACGGTTGTGCCGAGTAGGGTCAGTCTTTTCATAAATATGGATTTATATGGTTGTTTATCGTAATGCTTAAAATGAAACGGGCCGCTCAAAGATTGTCTTGAGCCGGCCCGTTGTCAATAAGTTGGATTTGTGTTGTCGTGGCTGATTATGCTTCGGCGACTTCGACAGTGGCGGGTTTGACGTTGATGAACTTACGTCCGCCTTTGCCTTCGGTGAATACAACTGTGCCGTCGATGAGGGCGTAGATTGTGTGGTCTTTGCCCATGCCGACATTAAGTCCGGGGTGGTGGACTGTGCCGCGCTGACGTTTGATGATGTTACCTGCTTTGGCAAACTGGCCGCCAAAGATTTTCACGCCGAGTCGCTTGCTTTCTGACTCACGGCCGTTCTTAGAACTACCAACACCTTTTTTATGTGCCATTTTGTTTAAGTTTTAAAAGGTTAAGCGACTATGTCTTTGATCACGATCTTGGTGAAATACTGGCGATGGCCGTTTTTGCGGCGATAGCCTTTGCGACGTTTTTTCTTGAAAACGATCACTTTGTCACCTTTTACGAGGGGAGTAGCGACCTCGCATACAACTTTTGCTCCTTCAACGGTAGGAGCGCCGACTTTCACGGCACCGTCGGCATCAGCGAGGAGTACGCGGTCAAACTCGACTTTGTCACCTTCTTTTACTTGCTCACCGAGATAGTGGACATACAGAAATTTGTCTTTTTCAGCTTTGAACTGCTGTCCCTGGATTTCTACGATAACGTACATTTGTTATTGATAATAAAAATGTTAACCCACTGAGGCGGCGCCCTTAAACCATAGCCGGACGCTCTTTGACGAGCCTATTGCGGAAAATTTCGGTGCAAAGATAGCTATTTGCCCCGGAATGGGCAAGTTATCCCGCCGATTTTTTATTTATTTTTTAGAAGTTATAGCCGATTGTGAATGTCACGCGGTTTTCGTGAAATTTTGCGTCTGAGTCACTGAACATGTTGAGCATGCCGAGCGAGCCGCTCACGGCATAGAAAAAATGCTTGTATGACACGCCGGCACCGATACCCCATAGGAGGTCGACACGGTTCATGCCCCCGTCTTCGCCATAAAGGCTTTCCGAGTAGCTCCCCTGATGTTCTTTGGCCGAAAAACCGATTTCGAGTTCGGGGCCAGTGAAGACATGTAGCCCGATTTCATCTGTCAGGCCGAAACGGTAGCCTGCCTGAACGGGGATGCGCATACCGAATTTGCGTATCGAGGCATCGGTATCAATCACGTCTTTGTTGAACGAGTACTGGTTGTAATATAGTTTCAGGCCCGGTTCGATGTAAAATCCGGCTGATATCGGAGCTGTATATACGACTCCGAATTCGATGCCGCCGCCGACCGAAAATGCGTCGACTCCGACACCGTCCTGAGTTATATCGCCGGGGCAGGCGATTTCGCCGCCGACGCGGACGCCGAAATGTCCTGAGGCTTGGGCTGCCGCGCTGAATGACATAAGAGCTGTCGCGGCGAGAACGCATAAAAATTTTTTCATGATGGTCGTGATTATATAGTTATTGTTATTGATAATTATTTCAGCGATGCTTTGACCGTTTTGAGGTAATCTTCGATACCGAGATAGATCTGACGGGCCATGCGGGTGCGGAATTCAGGGTCGGCAAGCAGCTCTTCTTCATGAAGCGAACTCATGAAGAGACCTTCGACGAGCATGTTGGGATAGTCGGTCGGCCCGTTGAGCGAGAAATTGAAGTTGCCGACGAGACCGAAGAACGGCACGTCGAGCTGCAGCATGCGACGCGCGATGGCCTCGGCGAGCGGACGGTCGAAGATGTGTTTGAACAAAGCGGCTGTGCCGGGCGACGTCAGCGGTGAGCCTCCAGAGTTGTTGTGTACCGAAACGGCGAGCTGTACGCCTCCGTTTTTCCATATCTCTTTGCGGCGTGTCATCGACGGACCCGTGTCGCCGTCGCGTGTCAGCACGACTTTCGCTCCCGCACGTTCAAGCATGTCGCGCAGTTTGAGCACAATGTCGAGGTTGAGATCTTTCTCTTTCAGCCCTGAGGGTGAGATTGCGCCGGGAAATTCGCCGCCGTGGCCTGCGTCGAGTCCGATGACGAGTCCGTCAATCGAGAGTTTGGCCGGACGGTGTCTTACGTCGATGGTGAGGTTGTTGCCTTCATATCCGACACTGAATCCCCAGTTGTAGCGGTCTTTGAGATGGATGATGACGCGGTAGACATCGCTGTCGATCTGGTCGAAGTCGACATAGTCGATCATGCCGAGGTCGAGGGTGCGCTGTGTCATCCAGTTGCTGTTGTCGGTGGCTCCGTATAAATCAATCGTGATTGTCGACGGGTCGAGGTTGGTGCGGTAGCGGTAGGCCAGACGTGCGGGCAGCGCGATGCTGATGCGGTCGCGGTCGCCCATGTTGATGATGCTCCAGCTGCCGGTGTTGAAGATGGGGTTGGCGGTTTCGGCCGGCGCGGTGTATTCTTTGGGGATATATGCGAAATGGCTGTTGGCGAGAGCCACCCGGTAGAGGCTGCCTTTGACACCGTCGGCCTTGAGTCTGATGCCTTCGTCGACGAAGCCCATCTTTGAGCCTCCGAGGCGGTCGTCGCCGTTGCCGAACTGAAGATATGCGCCTTTCTTTGTCACGATATAGCGCGGATGTTCAAGCGGTGTTGTCATCTCATTGGCAAAACTGTCGTCTGCTTTTGCCTGTTTCTGTGATGCTTCGGCGCGATAGATCTTGAATACACGGTTTTCGGTCATGCCGTCTTTGGTGGCTGTGACAGTCACGGTGTTTTCGCCTGGAACGAGGCTGATTTCGTCGCCGAACGAGCCGGTTTTGTAGACTTTCACCGCTTTGCCGTTGATGGTGGCGGTGGCTCCGGGTTCGGTGACGGCGATAATCGTCTGTGTCGCCGTTGTGACGGTGTCAGCTTGTCCGCTGTAGATTCTTAACGGCAGCGCGGCCGAGGCTGTCGCTGCATATAATAATATGAGCGGCGTGATTACTTTTTTCATTGTAGTTTTATGTTAGTGGTATAGATAGCGTTTTATTGATTTCTTGGGAGTCTTGATAAATTCGTCGTCTATCATTTCGATGTTTTCGACGCGTTCGTAGGGCGCCACAAGTTTGTTTAGGTCCTGCCGGTTTTTCTTCATAATCTGACTGAGGCTGTCAGCTGTCAGGCCGTTGGCCTCGGCCGTCTCTTTGTCGGGATAAACGATGGCGACGAGATGTCCGTTGCGTTCGATGACGAGGCTTTCGGAGACATACGGCATATTGTTGAGTTTGGCCTCGATTTCTTCGGGGTATATGTTCTGGCCGTTTGACGAGAGTATCATCGTCTTGTAGCGTCCGCGTATAAAGACTGTGCGGTTGTCTGGCTTGCCGAGCGTGCCCATGTCACCGGTGTGAAGCCATCCGTCACTGTCGAGTACGGCTTCCGTAGCCTCGGGGTTTTTATAATATCCTTTCATGACATTGACGCCCTTGACGCATATCTCTCCCTGGTCAGAACCTTCCTCGGCTATTATTTTTGCCGTCATGAGTCCGCGCAGAACGCGTCCCGACGACCTTGGCTCGAAACGGCGCCAGGGCACATAGCTGATGAGTGGGCCGCACTCGGTCATGCCGTAGCCGACAGTGAACGGGAATTTTATGCGCAGCAGAAAGTCCTCGACCTCGGGGTTGAGCGGAGCGCCGCCGATGATGACTTCCTCGAAGCTACCGCCGAAGGCTTCGACGAGTTTAGAGCGTATGCGGGCGTAGATGGCTTTGTCAAGCATAGGCACGGCAAGCACCCATCGCACAGCCGGCGACGAAATCATCGGAACAATCATCTTGCGGTAGATCTTTTCAAGGACGAGCGGCACACAGATGACCAGCGACGGTCTGACTTTTTTCATTGCCGACACTATCAGCTGCGGACTCGGCAGTTTGCCCAGAAGGGTGACGTGGGTGCCGGTAGCAAGCGGCACGAGCATGTCGAATGCGCAGCCATAGGCATGAGCGAGAGGCAGGAACGACAGAGCCCGCGACCCCTGGTAGTGCAGGCGCGAGCGTATGCCGAAGACAACGTTGCCCCACAGGTTGCGGTAGGTGAGCATGACACCTTTTGAAAAGCCGGTCGTTCCCGAAGTATAGTTGATGACGCAGACATTGTCGGGGTTCTGTTCTTCGAAGTCGATGTCGGTGGCTCTGAACCCGTTTTTATAAAGGCGGTTGAACGAGAGGGTGAGATTATGTATTATTTTGGCGGCCGGTGTTTTTGTCAATGTCGCGTTGTCGGGTGTCGTGCTCCGCTCGGTTATGATTTTGCGGTTTTCGAGAGAGACGACACACCTCAGAGCCGGCATTTCGTCGAAATTGAGATTCTCCCAGATCGAATCGCTGACAAACAGCACCAGCGCGTCAGAGTGGTTGATGATGTGTTGGGCGTCGGCCGGATTGAAGTCGTGGAGTATGGGCACGATGACGGCCCCATAGGTTATCGTGCCCATGAAGTCGATGACCCAGTTGGTGGTGTTTTTGCCCAAAAGGGCGATTTTGTCTCCGGGCCTGATGCCGAGCTGCCTGTAGAACAGGTGCAGCCGGGCTATGCGCCGGGCCATTTCGCCGTAGGTGAGTGTCTTGCCCGAGCCGTAGTCGGTGAGGGCGGGCAGGCTGAAGTTGTCAATCCAGCTTTGCTTATATATTGTCAGCAGGTTGCTGTATTCAGAATAATCGTAGTCGTCCATTGTAATATGTAAATACCCCGGGGTATCACTGATTTGTTTTGCGAAAGGTACAAAAATTATTCATAAAACACAAATAATAATAAAATGGTTGCAGACAAGAGCCTGCAACCATCTTATAGCTTCTCGTTTCGAAGCGGTTATTTCTTGATGACTTTCGAGAGTGATTTCTTGATGTCGCCGAATATATTCTCGACATCTCCGTTACCGTTGATGGCGTGATATTTGCCTTCGTTTTTGTAATACTCTTTCAGAGGCGAAGTCTGTGTGTGATATACGTCAAGACGTTTTTTTATGGTGTCGATGTTATCGTCGGCACGTCCCGATTCCTGGCCGCGGCGAAGCATGCGGTCGATGAGGTCTTTCTCTTCGACCTCGAGGCCTACGACAGCGTCGACTGCCGCATTGCGCTCGGCGAGCATGGCGTTGAGAGCCTGCGCCTGGGGAATCGTGCGGGGGAATCCGTCGAATATGACGCCGTTGGCTGTCAGTTCGGGATGGCTGTCGAGGACATGAGCCAGAACTTTCACCATAAGGTCGTCGGGTATTAACTGACCTTTTGATATATAACTGTCGGCGATGACGCCGAGATCTGTGCCGCGGGCTATGTGGTCGCGCAACACTTCGCCTGTCGAGATATGATACAGGCCGTATTCATTGATTATCCGCTCGCTCTGGGTGCCTTTGCCGCTGCCCGGGGCGCCAAAAATCACAACATTAAACATTTCTATGTGAATTATGTAGATGTAGATTTATCTGTTATTGAGAAACGGTCTCTGTCAGCTTATTGTTGCTCCTTCAGGACATAAATGTCGTTGAGGTTACGTGCGTGGCCGTTCAGATCGAGACCAAAACCGATGATAAACTTTTTGGGAATCTCAAAACCAACGTAGTCGGGCGACACATTCTTCTCGAGTGCCTCGGGTTTGAACAGCAGTGTCGCGATTTTTATCTCGGCGGGATTTTTTGCCTTGAGAGTGTTTATCAGACGGTCTATCGTATTGCCGGTGTCGACGATGTCTTCGACGATAATGACAGTGCGCCCTTCGATGCTTTGGTCTAAACCGAGAACTTCCTTGACGACTCCGGTCGACGAGGTGCCTTCATAACTTTTGAGACGTATGAAAGAAATCTCTGCGTCAATCGACTCGGCTGCTCTGAACAAATCGCTTGCAAAAGGAAATGCCCCGTTCAGAACACATAAGAACAGAGGCATTTTACCGGCGCAATCGCGCGTAATCTCACGACCCAGCTCTTCGATACGGGCCTTTATGTCTTTATTGGCTATATAAGGCTCAAATGTGAGCCCTTCGTAAGTCACTTCCTTCATTATTTCAGAAATTTGTGCAAAGGTAGTAAAAAAATTGCCAACGCAAAAAAGGCATCGGCAATTTTTTTGTCCTAATTCTTATGAAGCTTTTGCGGCAGTCAGTTGTTAAGATACCATTCGTAGAGACGCCCGATGCCGTCGTCAAGTTCGACCTTGTGGCGCCATCCGAGGCTATGGAGCTTGCTGACGTCACAGAGTTTGCGCATCGTGCCGTCGGGCTTGCTTCTGTCCCAGACGATTTCGCCTTTGAAACCGACAGCTTTGCGTGCTTTTTCGGCGAGTTGGGCTATGGTGAGCTCGATACCCGTACCGACATTTATGTGGGTGTTGCGCACATCTTTGCGGTCGCCTGCAAGATCCTTGAAACTGACATTAAGCAGCACATAGACAGAGGCGTCGGCCATGTCTTCGCTCCACAGGAATTCGCGCAGAGGCGTGCCGCTGCCCCACAGTTCGAGACGGTCGGCGTGGATGCCGAATCGGGCGAGTTCGGCGTCAATCTCGGCCTCTGTCGCTTTCATCGGGTCGGCAATGCCTGATGTCGGGCGTTTGGCGAGGTCGGCCCTGACGCCCTCGTAATCGCCCTCATTGAGCAGACGGGCGAGATGGAGCTTGCGTATCATCGCAGGCAGCACGTGAGAGTTCTCGAGGTGGAAATTGTCTCGCGGACCATAGAGGTTTGTCGGCATGACGGCGATATAATCGGTGCCATACTGGAGATTGAACGACTCACACATCTTGAGTCCCGCGATTTTGGCTATGGCATAAGGCTCGTTGGTGTATTCGAGCGGCGATGTCAGCAGGGCATCCTCTGTGATAGGCTGGGGAGCCTCGCGCGGGTAGATACATGTCGAGCCGAGGAACAACAGGTGACGCACGCCGTGGCGGAAGGCCTCGCCGATGACATTCTGCTGTATCTGCAGGTTCTCATAGATAAAGTCGGCGCGGTAGATCGAGTTTGCCATGATGCCGCCCACATGTGCCGCCGCCAGGACGACGGCGTCGGGACGCTCACGGTCGAAAAACTCTCTCACGGCGACGCTGTCGAGCAGGTCGAGTTCTTTATGGGTGCGGCCTATGAGATTGGTATAGCCCCGCGACATCAGATTCTGCCATATGGCAGACCCGACGAGTCCGCGGTGTCCGGCCACATATATTTTAGAGTCTTTAGTCAGCATGACTTGGCAATTTCTTTTTTGACCAGGTCGACATCAGAGTCTACCATGATTTCGACCAGACGCTCGAATGATGTCTTGCGCGGGTTCCAGCCTAGCACCGTACGTGCTTTTTCGGGATTGCCGAGAAGCTCTTCGACGTCTGCCGGGCGGAAGAATGTCGGGTCGACCTCGACAAGCACACGGCCGTCGGCGTCGATGCCGCGCTCGTCGAGACCGTGGCCTTCCCAGTGGAGTTCGATGCCGACGCGGCGGAAGGCGAGCGTCGTGAATTCGCGTACGCTGTGATATTCGCCCGTGGCGATGACAAAATCGTCAGGTTCGGGCTGCTGGAGTATCAGCCACATACATTCGACATAGTCGACCGCATAGCCCCAGTCGCGTTTGGCGTTGAGATTGCCGAGATAGAGGCGGTCCTGGAGTCCGGCGGCGATGCGGGCGGCGGCGAGGGTGATTTTGCGGGTGACGAAGTTCTCGCCGCGGCGTTCTGACTCGTGGTTGAAGAGGATGCCGTTGGCCGTAAACATGCCGTAACTCTCGCGGTAGTTCTTCATTATCCAGAATGAATAGAGCTTGGCCACGGCGTAAGGCGACCGCGGATGGAAGGGCGTGGTCTCACATTGGGGCACCTCTTCGACTTTGCCGAAAAGCTCCGATGTCGAGGCCTGATAGATGCGGCACTTCTTCTCCATGCCGAGTATCCTGACGGCCTCGAGAAGCCTGAGGGTGCCGACGGCGTCGGTCTCGGCGGTATATTCGGGAACGTCAAACGATACTTTGACGTGGCTTTGCGCGGCGAGGTTGTATATTTCGTCGGGACGAGTCTCGCGTATTATTCTTATGAGTGACGATGAGTCGGTCATGTCGCCGTAGTGGAGATGGATGCGGCGGGCGACGTGCTGGTCTCTGATCCAGCCTTCGAGGTAGAGGTGTTCGATGCGTCCGGTGTTGAACGACGAACTGCGGCGGATGATGCCGTGAACCTCATAGCCTTTTTCGAGGAGAAACTCGGCCAGATAAGAACCGTCCTGGCCGGTGATGCCTGTTATTAGTGCGGTTGGCATGATGCTATAGTTTGTTGGTTAATGTATCAGTTTTAAAATCTCGGTTAGTCTGTCTATAACAATTTTCGGACGATAAATGCTCGGCACATTACGAAGATTTTGCTGATGGACGTTGATTCCGTCGCTGTCGCGCAGCATCACGGTTGTCCATCCGGCGAGATTGGCGTTGACGAAATCTTTGGCCGGATTGTCGCCGACATAGACGAGACGCCGGGGCGCGACAGCGCTGTTGGCGACGTTCATATATGCGAGCGGGGTGTGCTTGTCGGCGCCCGTCTCGCCGCTGATATGGATTCTGTCGGGGGCGAAAAAGCGGTATAGCCCCAGCGCCTCTATTTTGTTGCGTTGTGTCAGCGACCGACCGTCTGTTATAAGAGCGATGTCGGTGCCGCGGCGGTGCAGCTCGGTCAGCGTGGCCTCGGCCTCGCCGTCGAGCCTGATATCAGGCTTGTGGCTGCGGTAGATGTCAAGCACCTCGGCGATGGTGTAGTCGCTGATTCTCTTTGAGGCAAGAAAATCGAGCAGGGCGTCGAAGGCGTCGGCGCCTTCGGCCATCACGCGGCGCAGCGTGGCGGCATCGGTGCAGGTGGCTTTGGCTATGGCTTCGGCAACGGCGTTGCGGCCCGACTCTACAAAGTCCTTTTCTTTATAGAGCGTGTCGTCGAGGTCGAAAGCTATGGTCATGGCCATGATGTCAGCTGATTGTCCGGCGTATTATCGAGATGACTTCGTCGAGGTCACTGTCGGTCAGTGACGAACCGCTGGGCAGACACAGACCCGTGTCGAAAAGGTTCTCGCAGACGTTCGAGCCATAGTAGGGCGCGTCGGCGAAGACGGGCTGCATGTGCATCGGGCGCCACAACAGGCGTGACTCTATGCCGGCGTCGGCGAAGGCCAGTCGCAGTTCGTCGGGCGTGTGGCCGCTCGCCGGGTCGATCAGTATTGTCGTCAGCCAGAAATTCGAGTTGAAATCGGCCGACGGATTGTCATGCACGCTGATGGCCGCGATGTCGGCGAGCTCGCTCATATAGATGGCGTGGTTGCGCCGGCGGCTCTCGATGTGTGGTTCGAGCACTTCCATCTGGCCGCAGCCTATGCCGGCCGAGATATTGCTCAGGCGGTAATTGTAGCCTATGGTCTCGTGGTAATAATAAGGTCGGTTTTCGCGGGCCTGTGTGGCATAGAATTTGACGCGTCCGGCCGATTCTTTGTCGGGGCAGACAAGGGCGCCTCCGCCCGAGGTGGTGATAATCTTGTTGCCGTTGAAGCTCAGGGCGCCGTAGTTGCCCCAGGTGCTGCATTTGCAGCCTTTATAGACCGAGCCGAGAGCCTCGGCGGCGTCTTCGAGCACGGGGATGCCGTAGCGCGAGGCGATGTCGCATATCTCGTCAAGACGCGCCGGCATGCCGTAGAGGTCGACGGGGATGACGGCCTTGGGATAGCGTCCGGTGATGCGGTGGCGTTCGACGATGGCGCGCTCAAGCTGTTCGGGATCCATGTTCCAGCTGCCGGCCTCGCTGTCGACGAAGACAGGTCTCGCTCCCTGGTATATTATGGGGTTGGCCGAGGCCGCGAAGGTAAATGACTGGCAGATGACCTCGTCGCCGGGAGCTACGCCGAGCATCACGAGTCCGAGGTGGATGGCGGCCGTGCCGGCGCTGAGGGCCACGACGGCGTCGGCGTCGAGATATTTTTCAAGACGGTGTTCGAAATCGTCGACGTTGGGCCCCAGGGGCAGCACCCAATCGTCTTCAAAAGCTTTGTCGATATATTTTTTTTCATTGCCGCCGAGATGCACTCGCGACATAAGTATTCTTTCGTTCATGACAGTAAGTGTTTTTTATCCGCCGATGCAGCGGTAGTCAAATCCTTCTTCAATCAGATCTGCGGCCTGATAGATGTTTCGGCCGTCGACAATGAGGTTGCCGCGCATGGCCTTGCGTACCACTTTCCACGACGGCAGGCGGAACTGCTTCCATTCGGTCACCAGAGCGAGGGCATCCGCGTCAACGACGGCGTCATACATGTCGGTGGCATATCTGACGGCATCGCCGATGCGCCGGCGGCATTCGTCGGCGGCGACAGGGTCGAATACCGTCACCGTCGCGCCGGCATTGAGCAGCTTCTCGATGATGACGAGCGACGGTGCGCAACGCATGTCGTCGGTCTCGGGCTTGAACGCGAGGCCCCACAGGGCGATGTTGCGTCCGGTGAGGTCGCCGAGAGCCGACGCGAGTTTGTCGTAGACGATGCTCTTCTGGCGTTCGTTGACCTCCTCGACGGCCTTGATGACGCGCATCTCGTAGCCGTTGACCTCGCCCGTGCGTATCAGCGCGCGGACGTCTTTAGGGAAGCATGAGCCGCCGTAGCCGCAGCCGGGGTAGAGGAATTTGCCGCCGATGCGGGCGTCGCTTCCTATACCTTTGCGCACCATGTTGACGTCGGCGCCGACAATCTCGCAGAGGTTGGCGATGTCGTTCATGAACGATATGCGCGTGGCGAGCATCGAGTTGGCGGCATATTTTGTCATTTCGGCCGACGGTATGTCCATGAACAGCACCCTGAAGTTGTTGAGCAGGAAGGGGCGGTAGAGCCTCTCCATGACGCGGCGCGCGCGGTCGCTCTCGACGCCGATGACGACGCGGTCGGGCGACATGAAGTCCTTGATGGCCGCGCCCTCTTTGAGGAACTCGGGGTTCGACGCTACCTCGAATGGTATGTCCTCGCCGCGTTTGGCGAGTTCGCCGCGGATGACGTCCTTGACTATCTTCGATGTGCCGACGGGTACTGTCGACTTGGTGACGAGGATGGTATACTTCTTGATATTGCGGGCAAATGTGCGGGCCACATCGACGACATAGCTCAGGTCGGCCGAGCCATCCTCGTCGGGTGGGGTGCCGACGGCGCAGAAGACGACTTCGACGTCGTCGATGACTTTGGCGAGGTCGGTCGAGAAATGGAGCCTGCCGGCCTTGACGTTACGCTTGACAAGGTCGTCGAGACCGGGCTCATAGATCGGCATTACGCCTCTGATGATAGAGTCTATTTTTTCGCGGTTGATGTCGATACAGGTGACGTCGACGCCCATTTCGGCGAAACATGCTCCCGAGACGAGTCCGACATAACCGGTGCCTACGATTGCTATATTCATAGTCTGTCTTTGTTCTGTTTATCGTCCTGTCAGCAGCAGCGACAGGATTTTTGATTTTGAAATTATATAGTTGAGACCGAGTGTCACGGCTATCACCGCGGCGGCTCCGGCCGAAGCCACTGCGAGCAGCGGCACGAAAGCGAGGTTCATTTCGACGAGCGTCACGCGCATCCATCCCATCGGAAAGAGGAAGAAGTAGTGGAGCAGGTAGATTTCGAGGCTGTGGGTGCCGAGATAGCTCCACATTCTTGCCCACGGGCGTCCGTCGGGATATTCGGGCGTATAGGCCCGGGCGCTCCACGGCTTGACTACCGCGATGGCTGCGATGGCGAGCGCGATGTGGAAGAGCGAACGCGACGCCGAGACTACGACAGTGTGCGGATTGCCGAACTCCCATGGCCACGAGATGAAATAGAGCAGGGCGCCTCCGATGAGAAGCGACGCTGTCACTACCCCTGAGCTCGCGACGAGGCGGTTGAATCCGTCGGCGTGTCGTCGGGCGATGACGCCGGCCATAAACGCCGGGAAGAACTGCATCGTCAGACCCAGACCGAGAATGTCGACGGTGTCCTGAGGAAGCACGACGTAGCAGAGGATGCCGAGCGCGGCCCAGACGATGACGGTGGCGGCAATTTCCTGCCACAGGACGCGGCATCGCTGCAAGATGCCGGTCAGAGCGCCATAGATGGCGATTATTTCGAAGAGACAGAGGGTAAACCAGTAGCCGTTTTTCCATTGGTCATGCCAAAGACCGCTCCACGTCGAGTCGAGCGGACTCTGAAGGCCCGAATGAGGGAAATAATATATCCATATCGAACTGACGACGACCATCGGCACGAGCAGCTGGCGTGCGCGTTTCGCGAGATCGGGACGCATGATGCCGCCGCCCTGGGTCAGCTTGAGCGACATCACGCCGCTGATAAAGAAAAACAACGGCATGTGTATTTCGCCGATGAACTTGAATATGGCGGCGCGGTCGATTTCGCGTATACACATTGTCAGGATGTGCCCGGCCACAACCATAAAAATGGCTATGCCTTTGAGCATGTCGTAGTAGTGGAGTCGTTGTGATGCGGGCCTTGTCATACCGGTTGATTTTAACTGCAAAACTACGACTTTTTTTGCAAAAAAGAGCGGCCGCCCCGTATAATTTTTGACCTCGATTGCCGTTATATATGGTATAACCAATCAGAATAATGTTTAAAACCGATATATCCCTGAAAATATGCGTCCTGACCTTGCTGCTCGCTTTCTGCGGCGAGGCTTTTGCCGAGTCGGTGAAAATCCACGGCAAACTGACCGACGAGAATAATGAACCCCTCGAATTCGCTTCGGTGCGTGTCGAGGGCACTGCCATCGGAGCCACAAGCGGCCTCGACGGTATGTATACGCTTTCAGCTCCCGAGAGCGATACGATACGTGTGATTTTCACCTGTATCGGCTACGAGGATGCGCGCCGCCGTCTTGTCGACGCAAAAGGCGACGTGACTCTCAACGTCAAGATGACGCCCGCGACATATACGCTCGGCGGAATCGAAGTGACCGATTATCAGAAGCAGACCGGCGCCATACAGAAAATCGACGCCGACTCATATAAGCTTGCTCCCGACGTCAATGGCGGCAGCGTCGAGTCTCTTATCTCCACGATGGCCGGCGTCAGCTCTAACAACGAGATGTCGTCGCAGTACAGCGTCCGCGGCGGCTCTTATGACGAGAACAGTGTCTATATCAACGGCATCGAGGTCTATCGTCCGCAGCTTGTAAGCTCGGGTCAGCAGGAAGGCCTCAGCGTCATCAATCCAGATCTCGTCGGTGCCATAGGCTTCTCTACGGGTGGTTTCCCGGCGCAGTATGACGACCGCATGTCGAGCGTGCTCGACATCACATACCGCGAGCCCGAGGCTTTCGAGGGTTCATTGAGCGCAAGCCTGATGGGCGGCAGTTTTTCTCTCGGCACATCGGGAAAACGCTTCAAGCAGATCCACGGCATCAGATACAAAAGCAACTCGTCGCTCCTCAGTTCTATGGACGAGAAAGGCGAGTATGACCCGCGCTTCTTCGACTATCAGACCAACATGGCCTTTCAGATAAACCCGAAATGGAAGGCCGGCTTCCTCGGCAACATCGCCATCAACAACTATAAGTTTGTGCCTCACAGCCGTTCGACCAACTTTGGCACCTCGACCGACGCCAAACAGTTTAAGGTCTACTTCGACGGCCTCGAAAAAGATAAGTTCGAGACTTATTTCGGCGCTTTCACCCTCGATTTCAAGCCAAATCGCGCCAATATGTTCACTCTCCTTGCCTCGGGCTTCCTCACAAACGAGCTTGTCACCTATGACATCAGCGGCGAATACTGGCTCGACCAGGCCGGTACGACCGGCGGCGGGGGCAACGGCGGCGCCATCGGCGGTGAACTTGGTGTCGGACGCTATCACGAACATGCGCGCAACCGTTTTAAAGCGAGTGTCTTCAGTCTTGGTCTGCGCGGTGCGACCGGCATCAGCAACCATAATCTCAATTATGGTCTGACAATGAATGCGACCAGAATTTTCGACCGCACACGCGAGTGGGAGCTGCGCGACTCGGCCGGTTACTCGCTGCCGACCGACCCCGACGCTCTCAAGGTGATATATAACCTCGATTCGCGCCACGACCTGTCGACAGTCAAGATGTCGATGTTTGTTCAGGACACATACCGCCTGTCGACATCTGCTGGATATTTCAACATCAACGGTGGCCTCAGATTCTCTTACTGGGACTATAACAAGGAATTCCTCGTCAGCCCGCGCCTAAGCATCGGTTTCGTGCCCGAAAACGCTCCGAAGTGGTCGTTCCGTTTCGCCACAGGTCTCTACTATCAGTCACCGTTTTACAAGGAATTCCGCCAGCCCGTCGAAGACGCCGACGGCAACACCGTCATCCGCCTAAACGAGAACATCAAGTCGCAGCGCAGTTTCCAGTTTATCCTCGGCAGCGACTATACGTTCAGAGCCTTCGACCGTCCCTTCAAGCTCTCGGGCGAAGCTTATTACAAGCTTCTTGGAAATCTCATCCCCTACGAAATCGATAACCTCAAGATCGTATATGCCGGCGAGAATACCTCAAAGGGCTACACCATGGGCCTTGACTTCAAGCTTTTCGGACAGTTTGTGCCGGGCACCGATTCGTGGCTCAGTTTCTCGCTGATGAAGACTCAGGAAGACCTCAACGGCGTCAAGGTGCCGCGTCCGACCGACCAGCGCTACAGCTTCGCCCTGTTCTTTACCGACTATTTCCCGAAATTCCCCAAACTTAAATTCAACCTCCGCGGCATCTTTTCCGACGGTCTGCCGGTGACACCCCCGCGAGGCAGCCGCGACAAAGGCTACTTCCGTGCGCCGGCCTACAAACGTGTCGACATCGGTCTCGCCTACGGCCTGCTCACACCTAAGAAAGACGGTGAGCCGCGCTCGGGCTTCCTGCGTCACTTCAAGAGCGTCTGGCTCGGTCTCGATGTCTTCAACCTCTTTGATATCAGCAACGTCAGCAGCTATTATTGGGTCACTGATGTCAACGACATCCAGTATGCCGTACCCAACTATCTCACCCGTCGCCAGCTCAACGTACGTCTCTCGATAGATTTCTGAAAATGAAATACATTTATTCCGTTACAGCCCTGCTTCTATGCCTGTTTTCATCATGCGGCAAAAGCAATGATGCGCCTGAGCTGATAAAACGTCTGCCTGTCGATCGCGTCTTCAAAACCGTCATCCTGCCGGTTAAACTGTCAGAGACAACCGGCCTTGACGCCTATAAAGAAAAAGTTTATATCGTCAACTCGGTTGATGAGTTTCCCGACAACGAAATCATACTTTGCGACGACCTTGAAGCCGTTGGTGTCGACTTCACCCGCCAGTCGATGATCATATCATACCAGCTGCAATTGGGCAAAATCGTCTCAGCCGAATACAAATGGCTTTACAACGACTGGGACTACCATTACACCCTCGACACCACCTTCAAAAAAATCAAAGACTCAGAATACGAAAACGGCACGATTGAAAATCTCTCATACATACGCAGCGCCCTTGTCGTTGCCCGCATACCCTCCGACTCACGCATCTACTGGTCATACCAAGTGAAAGAATAAAATCCCTCAATCGCAAAAATTTTTGTTTCAGCTCCGAGCTTTAGCGAGGCTTTATAGCTACAGTGCTCCATAAGCCAAAGCTATTAAAGTGCCGGCGACGAGCTCGCCGCCGTAATATCAAATTCATCCTCGTGCCGGCGCCTCGCCGCCATATGGAGCGAGGGCTGAAGCCCTCGTAGCCAACCAATTGGCCTCTAACTCAGGCTGGAGGCCCGCAATTTTGTTACCCGAGCGTTCATCGCTCGGGGTAGTCGTGCTCACAAAAGCCCTCAACTCCGGCGGAGTTGAACTTCCTGTTGCCGCCCTTGCCTATGCGCTTAGAGCCGCGTCAGCGGCGACAGTTCATTAGGCACGTACGAGGCGCAACGCGCCGAAGTGCGTGTATCATAGGTAATTACCACAAAGGAGCCGCATAGCGGCGGCACTGACAGCGCCTGCCGCGTCGCTCTCTTTCTCAAGGCCGAGCCTTCAAATTTGTCCTTGTGTCGGCGGCTTGCCGCCGTATGGAGCGAGGGCTTCAGCCCTCGCAGCCAACATATTGGTTCCAGGGCTGAAGCCCTTGGTCCATATCGCCTGTATGGCGATGATTTTACTGATAGCCGCGTAGGCCGAGGCGCTTGGGCGCCGGCCTGCGCGGTAAG
>CABUPJ010000031.1 GCA_902493335.1 uncultured Porphyromonadaceae bacterium | reverse complement strand
GTCGCTGCAAAGATAAGACGCGTTTTGGCGGGTTTTGTGGCTAAAATTGTATATGGCTGCAATTTTAGTTGTTTTAACAACAGTAGGAACAGAAGAACAAAAGGACAGAAGAACAGAAGATTAAGTTAATGCACAATCGAGAACAGATGGTTTTTAAAGCTCCACAGCGGAAGAAAGTCTGCGTTTTTCAAACGCAATCAATCTATTATCGCCCTTACCGCGCAGGCCGGCGCAATCGCGCCTCGGCCTACGCGGCTATCAGTAAAATCATCGCCTTGCAGGCGATATGAGTCAAGGGCTTCAACCCTTGGAACCAATGAGTTGGCTACGAGGGCTGAAGCCCTCGCTCCATACGCTTTGGCTTCCTTTGTCAATGGGAAGTTCAACTCCGCCGGAGTTGAAGATTTTGATAGCCACTGCTGCCACGGGCGCAGGCGCCCGCGGTTAACAAGATTGCAGGCCTCCGGCCTGAGTTGGAGGACAATTGACTGGCTGCGAGGGCTGAAGCCCTCGCTCCATACGGCGGCAAGCCGCCGACACAAGGACAAATTTGAAGGCTCGGCCTCGAGGAGTAGAGAGAGGCCTCACTTTAATGACTTTGGGGTTAGTCTTCGCAGTAGTGGCGGAGGACGCGGCGGTAGGAGTTGAAGATTTTGCTTTTGCTGACAAAGCCGACGTAGAGGCCGTTCTCGACGACGGGAAGGTTCCACGCAGCGGTGTCGTCGAAGATTTTCATGACTTTGTCCATGCTCATGCCTACTTCAATCTTGGCGGGAGGGATGGCCATGAAGTCGCTGACACGCATCTTGCGGTAGAGGTCGGGGCGGAACATGATGTTACGGATGTCGTCAAGCAGGACGATACCGAGCAGTTGGCCGCCGGTGTCGACAACGGGGAAAAGGTTGCGGTTTGATTTGGCGATGGTGTCGACCATGTCTTTGAGTGTCATCTCGGGGCGGACGCTGAGGAAGTCGCGCTCGATGACGTTGTCTATCTTGAGCAAGGTCAGGACAGCCTTGTCTTTCTGGTGGGTGAGGAGCTCGCCGCGTTTGGCGAGTCGCATGGTGTAGATGCTGTAAGGCTCGAAAATCTTTATTGTGCCGTATGATATGGTCGAGACGATGAGCAGCGGCAGAAACAGGTCGTAGCCGCCGGTGAGTTCGGCTGTAAGGAAGATTGCCATCAGCGGGGCGTGCATGACGCCGCTCATGACACCGGCCATGCCTATGAGGGCGAAATTCTTGGTCGACAGCGCCGTGTCAAAGCCCATGAGGTTGGCCGAGTAGGCGAAGACAAAGCCTGCCATGCAGCCGACATAGAGCGAGGGGGCGAATGTACCGCCGACGCCACCGGCACCGTTGGTCGACGAGGTGGCGAATGCCTTGGTCGCGATTATAAGTATGATGAAGAGGATTATAAACCACACCGAATTGCGGTCGCCGTAGAAAATCGAACCGTTGACGATTGTCGAGGGATCACCGCCGAGGAGTCCGAGTATCGAACCGTAGCCTTCGCCATATAGCGGCGGGAAGATGAAGACGAGGGTCGAGAGGATGACGCAGCCCACGGCGGTCTTGTACCATCGGTTTTTGAAGCGACCGAAGAAATTCTCCATCATATTCATCACTTTGGTGAAGTAGAGAGACACGAGGCCGCAGAAGATACCGAGAACGATGACAAAGGGAATTTTCGACATATAGAATTCCTCGCTCTGGACGAAGAAGAACTCGAAGTCGTAGCCGGTATAGACATAGGCGAGCGTGGCGCTGGTAATGGAGGCTATCAGCAGAGGCATGACCGACACGGCGGTGAGGTCGAGCATCAGCACCTCGAGGGTGAAAAGCATGCCGGCTATGGGGGCCTTGAAAATGCCGGCGATGCCTGCCGCGGCGCCGCAGCCGACGAGAATCATCAGAGAACGCGATGACATTCTGAACAGACGTCCGACGTTAGAGCCTATGGCCGCACCGGTGTAGACTATGGGACCCTCGGCACCGACCGAACCGCCGAAACCGATGGTTATCGAGCTGGCGACAAGCGACGTATATATATTGTGACGTTTAAGACGACTCTTGTTCTGCGATATGGCGTAGAGCACGCGTGTGACGCCGTGTGATATATCGTCTTTGACGACATAGCGCACATAGAGAGCGGCGATGACGACGCCTATGGACGGGAAGAGGATATAGACATAGTTGCCGGCGCTGATGTCGACCTGTGACGTCAGCGCTCCCGATATGACGTGGATGAGTGTCTTGAGCAATATCGCCGCAAGACCGCCGAAAACACCGACCAGAAACGCCACGAAAAGGACGAATGTCTTTTCCTTGACATGTTTCTCACGCCACAGCACAAGTCGTAGAAACAAATCCGGTATCGAATGTCCGGTAGGGTTATTTTCTGTTGATTCTGTCATTGTGTCCAGTTAGTTTCATATACAAATGCGTCAGACGCCGCGTCCTTTTATGACCGTTCTGACTGTGTATAATAATATTTTCAGATCGAAGCCGAAAGATACATTTTCAAGATATATCAGGTCGTAGCTCAGACGCTCGACCATCTGGGCTACTGTCGAGGCGTAGCCGTATTTGACCATGCCGAGAGAGGTGATGCCCGGTCTGACCTGATGGATGAGTGCGTAATAAGGAGCCTGCTCGACAATTTTGTCGATATAGTATTTGCGTTCGGGTCTCGGACCGACAAGCGACATGTCGCCGACGAGGACGTTCCAGAACTGCGGCAGTTCGTCGAGTCGGTATTTTCTGAGGAAATGTCCCACGCGGGTGACGCGGCTGTCGCTGTCGCTGCTGAGGGCCGGGCCGGCGGCTTCGGCGTCGGGACGCATGGTTCTGAATTTTATGATATTGAAATTCTTTTTATGATAGCCCACGCGCTCCTGACGGTAGAACACCGGTCCGTCGGAGTCACGCCTGACGGCGACGGCTATAGCGGCATAGACAGGCGACAGAAACAGAAGCGCCAGAGACGAGACAAAAATATCGCCGAGACGTTTGAGATTGGCTATGGCATAGGGGATATGAGGCGTGGTGACATCGACAAGAGGCTCGCCGACGACTGTCGTCACTCTGGGACGTCCGGTGATGATATGATACATCTCGGGAGTGAGCAGAATCCTGACGCCCAGACGATAGAGGCGGTTGATGATATCGATCGTGCGCTTCATGTCGCCCGAACGCGCCACGACAATGACAGTCTTGACATCGAGGCGGCTGCATATATCCTCTATATCGGCAAAGTCATACACGGGACGATCGACTGTGCCTGCGGCATGACGTGCCGGAGTGTCATCGACATATGCCATGACGTTATACTGCAGAGTGTTGTCATCGACGGCAAGGCGCTGTGCCAGACGGGCGGCACGCTCGGGCTCGCCGACGATGAGAGTGTTGAAGCTCAGCAGACCGCGGCGGATGAGTTTCTTGTTTCTGACCGAGATGATATATCTGACAATAAAGACCGGCAGAAAAAGACAGCCCCACATGGCCATCATGAGCTCGTAGTTTTTCAGACGTTCGGGAATGTCATCGTCGACGAGAACAGAGAAGAATATCACTATCACCGCTATAAAGGTGACGATGAGTGTGCCGAGCAGGTCGTCGAGCCGCGAGCGCCTGAAAGCCTCGTTATAATATCCCGAGACGGCATAGAATATCACGAGCATCAGCGGCACGATGAATGTGCCGGCCATGACGACAGGGTCAAGAAGCCAGCGGCCCAGCGATATGTTGAAATCGTTGGGCAAGGATATGAATCTGAATATATTGAAGCATATCCACCCGGCCATCGTCATGAAATAGTCAAGGACGATGTTGACAAATCGCTGTCTGTTTGCCGGCGTCATATATGCTATTATTTCCTGAGTATCTTAAACGTGCCGTTTTCCGAGAGCCTGATGACACATGACGGGCGGCGGGGCGCGGTGTCATCGCGGCGCGAGGTGCAGACATAGTCGACCGCGGCGATTATCTCGGGGGAAATCTCATTGAAAAAGACCGGCGAGGGGCAGCCGCTGACATTGGCCGAAGTCGAGACGAGCGGACGCCGCAAAGCGTCGCAGAGCTGACGCGAGAAAGCCTCAGATGTGACCCTGACTCCGATGCTGCCGTCGGGAGCGAGCAGCTCGGGCGCGACGCCTACACCCTTGTCGTAAACTATAGTAAGAGGGTCGACAGCCGCGTCGAGCAGTTCATAACCTACATCGGGCACCTTGTCGACAACGCGCTCGAGAGCCGCGACAGAACCTACGAGTGTGATGAGGGCTTTCGAGTCATCGCGACGCTTGATGTCGTAAACGCGCCTGACGGCCGCGCTGTCGGTGGCATCGCAGCCTATGCCCCAGACAGTATCTGTCGGGTAAAGAATCACACCGCCGCGCTTAAGCACCTCAACGGCCTGATTTATATCTTCTTTATATATATTATTTGCCATGCAAAAACAATTTCACGCATTTTAGTCAACGCAAAGATAACATTTTTTCATCATAGTTGACCGTCTTGCAGCTGTGAGCGACAATGATAATTGTTAAAATGTTTTAATTCCATATATAATATTAAACCTTTGCCCGGCTGCGGAGTCAATAATTACAAACAATACTGATAAACAAAAACATCAACAGCTTTTTCGATATAATACATATCAAATCCAACAGTAGATTTAAATAACTGACTTTTGATCTTACAAGAAATGACCCCGACTCGTGAAGAATCGGGGCTTTTCTTTGGATAAAACCGTCATGAGGGTGAAAAACTTAAAATTTTAACACAAAATGAGCTATAAAATGCCTTATATGTCTTATCTTTGCACAGCTTTTAGCAAAATATCGATTAAAAATTCATCTGCTTATATTTTTATTTGACAAAATGAAAAAAATCTACCTCTTATCCACGCTCGTCCTTCCAGGGCTCGCCGTGTCTGCCTACAATCCGAAATTCGACGCGGCAGGCAACATCGCCCTCAGCCAGTATGAAGCGTCGAAGGCATCACCGAAGGCTGCGATAGCTCTGTCGGAAGAACTGCCTATCAGACTCGCGGCCGATTCACGCAGCGAGGCGACAGCTACAGTCTACATCACTTTAAACAACGGTGTGTCTGCTTCTCAGATTGAAGATTTAGGATTCGAGACTCTCGCAGCCATCGACGACATGATGCTCGTCAACGGCCCTCTTGAAGACATCATCGCTCTGTCAGAGACCGATCTCGTCAAAAACATATCTTTCCCCGGCAAAGCCGAGCCTATGCTCAACGTCGCCCGCGCCAAGTCTAACGCCGACGCCGTACTCGCCGGCACCGGCCTGCCCCAGGCATACACAGGCAAAGGCGTCATCGCGGGCATATATGACAGCGGCATGGATCCCAACCATGTCTTTTTTCAGACCGCCGACGGCGAAACCCGCATCAAACGCTTCTGGCACTTCAGCTCGACCAACGGCTATTCGACAGAATACGCCACACCCGAACGTATCGCATCGTTCACGACCGACAACCGGTCGAGCACCCACGGCACCCACACCATGGGCTGTCTCGCCGGCAACATGACGCGCCGCGGTCCCAAATGGATCAATTACGACCAGGCGACAGGCACGACACAGACCTCGACAATAAAGTCGATGCCTTTCTACTCGGCGGCACGTGACGCCGACATCGTGGCAGCCTGCGGCTCACTCGACTTCGACAATATCACAGCCGCTGTCGAAAAAATACGCAACTATGCCAAAACATCAAACCAGCCTGCCGTCATCAACCTCTCAATCGGTTCGGTCATCGGCCCTCACGACGGCACTGACGGTCCGACAAGCATGATCAACAAATATGCCGCAGAATATCCCATATTCGTCTCTGCCGGCAATGACGGCGACAGCCCCATCTCGATTGTCAAGACATTCACGTCGTCTGACGCTTCGGTCAAGACATTCCCGGCAGCAAACAGCCCTGGCAGCGCCTATTCGGGCATAATCGACATCTGGGGAAAAGACGCATCGGCATTCGACACCAAGTTTGTCATATACAACACCACGACAAACAGCATCGAATACCAGTATAGCATAAACGCCCCCGGGGAAGCCACTGTGACGACAAACAACTACACGGCACCCGGTTATATCCACGACACTAAATTCGACCAGGCATTCGCGTCGAGTTTCGTAATGATGGCCGCTTCTGACAACAAGACCACCAACAACCGCTTCAGCTGTCAGATACAGTATTCGCTCAGAAACAACACGGCCAACAAGGGCACCCTCATACTCGGCATCATCGTCGAGGGCAAAGCCGGACAGACCGTCTACCTGACCCACAACAGCCAAAGCGCCACACTGAGCGGCCTCCACGTTGCCGGCTGGTCAAACGGCACACCCGATTTCTCAATCAACAACCTTTCGTGCGGCAACAACATCATCGCCGTAGGCTCATGGACAACCCGCACCATCTGGTCGCTGTGCAACAACCAGACCTATCACTATAACGAAGGCGCCAACCTTCCCTATGAAGAAGTCTCGGGCTTCTCAAGCTACGGCACTCTCGCCGACGGCCGCAGCCTGCCCCTCTTCTGCGCTCCCGGCGCCGGCATCATATCGTCGATATCGTCGTACAACGCATCGGCAACCGGCATCACGACAAACTCGTGCGCATACTGGAATACAAACGGTAAATCATATTACTGGAATCTCGAACAGGGCACATCGATGTCAAGCCCCTTCGCCGCAGGATGTGTGGCCGCATGGCTCGAAGCCAATCCCAATCTGACTCCGGCCGAAGTCCGTGAAGTCATCGTCTCGACAGCCGCCGAAGGCAACGGCACAGACGCCGCCGCACGTCAGAAGTGGGGAGCCGGCAAACTCGACGCCTATGCAGGCATAAAGAAAGTGCTCGATCTCTCGGGTGTAGCCGACATCACTCTCGGCCGCGACGACAACGGCATCATGATACGCGAGACCTCTGACGGCGTATGGGAAGTGTTTGCGGCGGGCGCCAAAAACATCTCGGCCACGGTCTACAATGTCTCGGGCCAGCTCGCGACAAGCGTCAACGCCTCGGGCGACACAGCTGTCATCGACTGCCAGAGCCTCGGACGCGGTATTTATATCGTAAGCGTCAACGGCACTCACAATCAAAAAATCACAGTGAGATAAGCCGGTATAAAGATAACAAAACACAGAAGAGACCGGCAGGCACATATCATGACCTGCCGGTCTCTTTGTCTTCAAACCATAATCATATAACTTTGAAAAACCGACTTCTCATATTTCTGCTGGCATCGGCCATCAGCCTTTCGGGCGCAGCTGACGCGACGCAACGGCTGTCACCGCAGTCGCGCGTCACACTCGCCCTGTCGTCGGTAAAGCACAATGCGAAAGCGAAAACCCGACTGCCTGCGTCAGAACATCCGGCATATATACCCGCAATCATCGAAATCTCAGACGAAAACGCCGTCGACAGCCTCGAAGCGCTCGGCACAGTCATCTACCGCCGCCGGAGCAATATGTTGCTCGCCTCGGTGCCATACGACAAGGTCGACCGGCTGGCAACGTTCTCTGTGGTGGCGTCGGCCGAGTTTTCACCCCAGCGGTCGGCAGCCGTCGACGCAGCCGCGAGACTGAGCGGCGCAAAGAATGTCATCGACGGCAACACCGGCCCGGGTGTGAGTCTCGACGGCTCGGGCGTCGTCGCAGGCTTTGCCGACACAGGCTTCGACCCGTCTCACATGGCTTTCGAGGGCAAAGTCGCGCGTCTGGTCCACTATGACGAACCGGCAGGCACGCGCACACAGCTCGACACTCCCGGCGACATAGCGGCATGGACAACAGACAGCCACGACGAAAGCCATGCATGCCACGTGGGCAACATTCTCGCCGGACAGCATACAAGCGCCGGATATGACGGCATCGCCCCCGGAGCCGAGCTTGTCGCCACGACAAGCCGCCTCTATGACGTCGGCATTCTCGCCGGAGTCGAAGACATCATCGACTATGCGCGCGAGACAGGCCGTCCGGCGGTCGTCAATCTGTCGCTCGGCTCGACGCTCGGCCCCCACGACGGCAGTGACCTATTCTGCCGCTACCTCGACCTCTGCGCCGGCGAGGCAGCGATATGTCTGTCGGCAGGGAACAACGGCAATTCAAAAATATCACTTATAAAGACATTCGGCGACGACGACGCGCCGCTCGGCTCGTCGCTCGAAAGCCGACGCGGATGGGACGGACTCGCTGTCGACGGACGTTCGGAGGCATGGAGCTCAGACTCGCGGCCGATGACAATCACCTTCAAAATCTATGATATCAACGAGCACCGCTATGTCTATACGTCGCCCGAGACCGGCGGACCGGACGGCGGTGACACTGTCATCGACTCTGAGAGCGACCCTGGGCTGGGGGCATTTATCGACGGCTACATCATGGCTTCGGCGGGAGTGTCGCCACACAACGGGCGCTACACAATCAGCTTCGCCTACGACTACCGATGCAGCGAGACGAACGTCTACGGGCCGTGGGCGCGCTACTATGTCTGCTTCTTCGTCACGGGCGCCGAGGGCGCGACCGTACATGTATGGGCCGACGGCGGCACATCGTTTTTTCAGAACCTGCGTCAGGCCGGACTGCCTGACGGCGGCAGTGAGATGTCGATAAGCAGCATGGCCTGCGGCCGCAACACGATATGCGTCGGGGCGATGAACAGCCGCAACAGTGTGCCGATGGCTGACGGCAGCTCCAAAAGCTGGGATTTCAAGGTCGGCGATGTGGCGCCGTTCTCGTCATACGGCTCGCGTCTGAGCGACGGCTCACCGCTGCCCGATTTCTGTGCGCCGGGGAATCAGGTCATCTCGGCAATGAACCGCTACTATATCGAAAGCCACCCCGAGAGCGCCGGTCTGGTCACGGCTGTCACCCGCGGCACAGACCGCGACCACTACTGGTTTTATGACTGCGGCACGTCGATGTCATCGCCTCACGCCGCCGGCATCTTTGCTCTCTGGCTTGAGGCCGACCCTACCCTGACGCCCGCACAGCTGAAGGAAATAGCTGTCACGACAGCGCGCCGCAGCGATGACAGCGCAGGCCACCGGGCACGTGGCGCCGGAGATATCGACGCCGTCGCCGGACTAAAGGAAGTCTTGCGCCGCGCCGGCGTAAGTCCGGTCACGGTAAAGCCGGTCATAACAGTCACCGACAGGCATATCAAAGCCGAGGCACCGGGCTGCGACAATCCCGTCATAGAAGTCTGCGACATCGCCGGTCACAGTATAGACCCGTCGGGCTCGCTGCAGCCAGGCATATATATTATCACCGTCACGACCCCGTCGCTGAGACACACATCTAAAATATATGTGAAGTAAGTCGCAGCTTTACGTTTTTTTTGTTACTTTTGTCGAAAACAAAGTAACAGTAAATGAAAAACGTCATCATCCGTTCGATATCAGGCGCCGTCTATGTGGCTCTGATTGTTGTGGCCATCGTAGCGGGCCGTTTTGGCATCGCCGCACTGACGGCAGTCTTCGCCCTGCTCGCAGGCATTGAATACCAACAGCTCGTCGCCTCGAAAGGAGGCCGACAGGCCATAACGTCTGTCATTAATGCCGTCGATGTCTCGGTGCTGCTGCTCATACAGGCTGTCGCGTTCACCGCCGCACAATTTTATTTAGAGATATTCACAGGCTGCATATTAGCGCTCGCCATCATTGTTATCGCGCGTTTCGTGCTGGCTCTCTACGACAAACGTCCGGCGGCTTTCGCAGAAACAGGACGCTCGATACTCGGCTATATCTATATCGGACTGCCGCTGGGCGCGCTCAACATTCTGGGCGTTTTTTCAGACTCGTTCTGGTTTATCCTGGCGATGTTCGTCATGATATGGCTCAATGACACAGGCGCGTTCTGCGTCGGCAGCCTCTTCGGACGCCGCAAGCTCTTCGAACGCCTGTCGCCCAAAAAGTCGTGGGAAGGCTTCTGGGGAGGTATGTCGTTCTGCGCTCTCGCAGGCGTGCTGTTCTACTATCTCGCCCCCGGCACACTCGGCCTCGCCGCCTGGATAGGTCTCGGCGTCACAGTCTCTGTCCTGTCGACATGGGGCGATCTGTTCGAGTCGATGATGAAGCGATCGCTCGGCGTCAAGGACTCGGGCAAGCTCATCCCAGGCCACGGCGGCATACTCGACCGCATCGACTCGCTGCTGTTCGTCGCGCCGGCCACTGTCATATTTCTGCTTTTATTCCACATGCTCTGAGAGCATAAACACCAAATACCCACCCCATGAAAAACAAATTCCGCGCATTAGCCGCAGCTGTCTGCCTGACAGCCCCGATGCTGTCACAGGCAGCCCTGAGAGTCAACCAAGCGGGTTATCTCACCGATGACCTCAAAAGTGCCGTATATCTCGGCGATCTCAATCCGTCAGACCTTGTCTTCTCGATTTCGGGTCTCGATGGCGTAGCCGGGGTCGACAGCGTTGTCACAGGAGCGGCCTGGGAACCGGCCGCCCACTCGGCTCGCATATGGTTCTCGTCGCTGACCGCCCCCGGCGACTATGTGCTCGCGATGAAAGACAGCAACGGCTCGGTGCTCGATGTCATCAGATTCTATGTAGGCGACGACGCTTACAGCCGCAACGGTCTCTTTGAAATGCCGCTCAATTATATCCGCCAGCAGCGCTGCGGCTATAATCCCGTGCTCGGGACGACCTGTCACACCCACGACGGATTTGTAGTGGACAGCGACAGCATCGACGGACGCCACTACGACGTCACCGGCGGCTGGCATGACGCGTCAGACTACCTGCAGTATCTCACCACTTCGGCCAACTCGGTATATCAGATGCTCTTCGCATATGACAGCAATCCGACGGTCTGGACCGACAGCCATGACGCCCGCGGCGACAAAAACGCCAACGGTGTGGCCGACATCCTCGACGAAGCCCGCTGGGGTCTTGAATGGATGATGAAGATGAATCCCGAAGAGGGCATCTATTTCAATCAGATTGCCGACGACCGTGACCACAAATATGCCGGACTGCCCGCACAGGACAGCGTCGACTATGGCCGCGGCCCGGGTCTCGACCGTCCGGTCTACACATGCTCGAATCATCCCACGGGACTGATGAAATACAAAAACCGCAGCCGCGGTCTGGCGTCGTCGGTCGGCAAATTCGCGTCATCGTTTGCTCTCGGCGCAAAAGTCTTCGCCAAGATAGACAGCGCTTTCGCAGCCGAGCTCGGACGCCGCGCCGAAGCCGCCTATGCCATCGCCAAAGCCAACCCGGGTCCGTGCCAGACAGCTCCGGGCTCGTCGCCGTACTTCTATGAAGAAGACAACTGGACAGATGATCTCGAACTGGCCGCCATCAGTCTCTATGGCAAAAACGGCGACAAGAAATATCTCACTGACGCCGTCGACTACGGCCGCATGGAGCCTGTGACCCCCTGGATGGGAGCCGACTCGGCGCGCCACTACCAGTGGTATCCGTTTGTCAATCTCGGCCATGCCCGCATCGCCGAACTCGCCGACGGCAAAACCCGCGACGAGTTTGTCAGAAACCTGCGCAGCGGACTCGAGCGCGTCACCGAACGCGGCAGCTCCAACATATTCAACTACGGCATCCCCTTCATATGGTGCTCGAACAACCTCGGCGTCGCTTTCGTGACCCAGGCCATGCTCTACCGCGAGCTCACCGGCGACAACCGCTACCTCGCCGCCGAGACCGCGGCCCGCGACTGGCTCTTCGGTCTCAATCCATGGGGGCAGACGATGATTATCGTGCCTGAAGAGGTCACCAAATCGAGTCCTGCCGACCCTCACGCGGCACTGAGCAACACAAGTCTCCACGGCAAAGCCGGTCGCCACGCTCTCATCGGCGGTCTTGTCGACGGCCCCGTCTATACGGCCATATTCAACAAACTGTGGGGTGTGACGCTGCGACGCGACGATGCCTTCAAAGACTTCCAGAACTCGACCGTGGTCTATCACGACGACTACTCAGACTACTCGACCAACGAGCCCACGCTCGACGGCACGGCCTCACTGACCTATATGCTCGGACGTCTCGCAGCGAAGGGTTCTAAAAAGTAAACCCGTCAGCCTAAGATATTCAAAATAGGCTTAAAAAAGCCGAAAGCTTAAAACTTAAATAACAATATTTTGTATCTAAGGCAAAAAGCATTATCTTTGCTATAGTCTTAACAGATCATTAAAAAACTAACATAATACCACTAACCAAAATGGCAACCCAAGACAATCTTTTAAATGACGTTATCGCCAAGGCACAGACATGGCTGGGCGACGGATATGACGCAGAAACACGCGCAAAAGTAAAACGCATGCTTGACGCCGAAGACAAGACAGAGCTGATCGAGTCGTTCTATAGAGACCTCGAATTCGGCACAGGCGGTCTCCGCGGCATCATGGGCGCCGGCACCAACCGCATGAACATCTACACCGTCGGTGCTGCCACACAGGGTCTCGCAAACTACCTGAAAGAAGCATTCAAAGACCTGCCCGAAATCAGCGTTGTCGTCGGCCACGACGTGCGCAACAACTCGCGCAAGTTCGCCGAGATCGTCGCAAACATCTTCTCTGCCAACGGCATCAAAGTATATCTCTTCGACTCGTTCCGTCCGACTCCCGAGCTCTCGTTCGCAATACGCAGACTCGGCTGCCAGAGCGGTGTCAACATCACCGCCTCTCATAACCCCAAAATCTACAACGGTTATAAGGCATACTGGAGCGACGGCGCCCAGATTATCGCGCCCCACGATGTCAACATCATCGACCACGTCAACCGCATCAAGAATGTAAGCGAAATCAAGTTCGAGGGCAATCCCGCCAAGATTGAAATCATCGGCGACAAGATGGACAACGACTTCCTGACAGCCATCAAAGCCCTGTCGCTCGACCCCGAAGTCATCAAACGCCACGCTGACCTCAAGATCGTCTATACACCTATCCACGGCACCGGCGTCGAACTTATCCCCGAATCGCTGCGCCGCTGGGGCTTCACCAATATCATCCACGTTCCCGAACAGGATATTCCCTCGGGCGATTTCCCCACAGTAGCATCGCCTAACCCCGAGAATCCCGAGGCAATGGCAATGGCCATCGCCAAAGCCAAGGAAGTGGGCGCCGACCTCGTCGTTGCCTCTGACCCCGACGCCGACCGCATCGGCTGCGTCATCCGCGACAACAACGGCGAATACCAGCTCATCAACGGCAACCAGATTGTCATGATCCTGCTCAACTACATCATGCGCCGCAACCGCGAGATGGGCAAGCTCACCGGCAACGAATATGTTGTCAAGACAATCGTGACGACAGAGACAATCAAGTCTATCGCCGAGAACTACAACATCAAGATGTATGACTGCTACACCGGCTTCAAGTGGATCGCCTCTGTCATCCGCGACAACGAAGGCACGATGCGCTATCTCGGCGGCGGCGAAGAGAGCTACGGCTTCCTCGCCGAAGACTTCTGCCGCGACAAAGACTCTGTATCGGCAATCTCGCTGATGGCTGAAATCTGCGCTTGGGCTAAAGACCAGGGCATGGACTTCAACGAAATGCTTCAGGACATCTATATCAAGAACGGCTTCTCTCACGAGGTCGGCATCTCTGTCGTCCGCGAAGGCAAAGCCGGCGCCGAAGAGATTCAGCAGATGATGAAAGACTTCCGCGCCAACCCGCCCAAATCTCTCGGCGGCAGCCCCGTCGTCACAGTCAAGGACTATGCCGACCTCAACTGCACCGATATGACAACCGGCGCCGTCACAAAGATGGATTTCCCGACAACAAGCAACGTACTCCAGTTCTTCACCGCCGACCACTCGAAAGTGTCAGTGCGTCCGTCGGGCACAGAACCTAAAATCAAGTTCTACATGGAAGTCCACGACAAACTCGCAGGCAAAGACGACTACGAACGCGCCAACCGCGACGCCGCAGCCAAAATCGAGGCCATCAAGAAAGATCTCGGCATCTGATTAAACCCAATAATACTGACGGGGCTGTTGCATAACGACAATGGCCCCGTCATTAATATATAATGGAAGTAATCTACGAAGACAACCACATCATCGTCGTCAACAAACGCCCCGGCGAGATTGTTCAGGGCGACAAGACAGGCGACAAACCGCTCAGCGAGACCGTCAAGGAGTGGATAAAAGAGACGCATGCCAAACCGGGAAATGTCTTTCTCGGCGTCGTCCACCGCCTCGACCGCCCCGTCGGAGGCCTTGTCGTTTTCGCCAAGACATCCAAAGCGCTGACCCGCCTCAACGAGATGTTCCGCCGCGGCGACGTCCACAAAACCTACTGGGCCATCACCCGCAACCGACCTCCGCACGACGAATATCTGCTGACCCACTATATCACCACCGTCGAGCGCAACAACAAATCATATGCCTCGGCGACACCGAAGGCCGATGCCAAAGAGTCGCGGCTGAAATACCGTCTGCTCGCTTCGGGCGAACGATACCATCTCGTCGAAATCGATTTGCTCACCGGACGCAAACACCAGATCAGAGTGCAGATGAGCGCCATCGGCTGTCCGATACGCGGCGACCTGAAATACGGCGACAAACGCAGCAATCCCGACGGCAGCATCTCGCTGATGGCTCGTCATATCACATTCATCCATCCCGTCTCAGGCAAAGAAATAGATCTGACGGCGCCCGTTCCAGACGAACGTCTGTGGACCGAGCTGGCCGCTGCCGCCCAAAGCCATACACAACCAACCGACAACACATTATGACAAAAGAAGATCTCAGAATAGTTTTTTTCGGCACCCCCGAGTTTGCAGTAGAGAGTCTCGCAGCCCTCGTCGACAACGGCTATAACGTCTGTGCCGTCGTCACAATGCCCGACAAAATAGCCGGCCGCGGCCACAGGCTGCTCTCTTCGCCCGTAAAGCAATATGCCCTCGAGCACGGCATCAAAGTGCTCCAGCCCGAGAAACTTAAAAACGAAGATTTTGTAACCGAACTGCGTTCGCTCGCCGCCGACCTGTTTATCGTCATCGCCTTCAGAATGTTGCCGGAGGTCGTGTGGACGATGCCGCCGCTGGGCACCTTCAACCTCCACGCCTCGCTGCTGCCCCGATTCCGAGGCGCGGCTCCCATCAACCGCGCCATCATGGCCGGCGAGACCGAGACCGGCGTGACGACATTCTTCCTCAAACACGAGATAGACACCGGCGACATCATCGACCGCGTGCGCGTCGACATCGGCCCCGACGAAGACGCCGGCAGCCTCCACGACCGCCTCATGGCAATAGGCGCGCGCCTGACCCTCGATACCGTCGGCCACATCATCGCAGGCGACCTCAAGCCCATACCGCAGGACAGTTTCAGCGACGAGACGCCGACTGCAGCACCAAAAATCTTCAAAGACACCTGCCGCATCGACTGGTCACGCCCGGCCCGGGAAATACACAACCACGTCAGAGGTCTCTCGCCCTACCCGGCCGCGTGGACCGACCTCGTCGACAGTGACGGCAGCCAGACGACGGCCAAAATTCTCAAAACACGCGTCACCGACACCAACGGCAATCTCATGCCAGGCGAAATCGCCTGCCGCAACGGACAAATGTGTGTCGGCACCGGCTCGTCTGACATCGAAATACTGCGGCTGCAGCCTGCCGGCAAAAAAGCGCTTGACACGGCCGACTTCCTGCGCGGCGCGAGACTCGACAAGCCTAAATTTGTATGATAAAGCATCGAACTTAACATAAGTTATAAATGTTTAAGTTATACAACTCAGAATATACAACCCTTTAAATTCAATTATTATGTATAACCCGGAAGACAACGAAAACCGTCCTGAAAGCAGCCGTGAACGCTACTCCATACAGCCGAGCAAGGCACAGAAAGCCATGCGTACAATCTTCGGCATCATCATGATCATCATCTATGTCGGCATGGGTGTGCTCCTCTTGATCAATTTCTTCAACTGGGATACATCGACCGGCATGAACATCGCACGTATCGTCGTCGGCATCGTGCTCATCATCTACGGCGTATGGCGCGCCTACCGCCAGTATGCCGGCATAGACTCAAGATACTGACCCGCACACTGACATAAAACACATATAAGCTTCTACCGCATCATGAAATACAAATTGTTACCGCTTGTCGGCAGCCTGATTCTCGCAGTCGGGCTGACCGGCTGTCTCAAATATGAAAAGAAAGCCAATTCGTCGACAACAGGCACCACCACCATAGTCTGCGACGACACTTTCCGCAACATCATGGAACAGGAAGTCGACGTCTTCGAGTATCAGTATCCCGACGCCCACATCCTCGCCCGTTATGCCACACAGGCCGAGGCCATCGACTCGCTCATGAGCCTCAACACCAAGACAATCGTCATCGGCCGCGACCTGACCAAGGAAGAGAAGAAATATCTCAAAGGACAGCGCAAAAACGTCAAATCGAGCAAAATTGCCGTCGACGCCATAGCTCTGATTGTCAACAAGGACAATCCGTGCAGCATGATGACGACCAAAGAGGTCGCCGACATACTCTCGGGTTCGTCGCGTTATTGGAACGACATCGAGCCGAGCGAACTCGGCGAGATAGCCATCATCTTCGATGACAAGAATTCAAGCCTTGTCAGCTATATGCGCGACTCGCTGCTCAACGGCGGCGAACTCGGCCCGAACGTCTACGCCCAAGGCTCTATCCCGGCGGTCTATGAGGCAGTCGAGAAAAATGTCAACGCCATCGGTGTTCTCGGCGTCAGCTGGATTACATCCGACATGAGTTCGGTCGAAATCACTCAGGAGGAACTCGCCCAGTCTGTCCTCTCTGACGCACCGATACAGGGCGCCACTCTCAGCCAGAACTTCAAGGTGCTGAAGCTCCGTCGCCCCGACGAGGTCACAGCCTATAAGCCTTATCAGGAGAATATCTTCAACGGCACCTATCCGCTCTTCCGCCAGATCTATATGATTACGACGGGCGTTTCGGGCAGCCTCGCCAGCGGCTTCTATAGCTTCGTCACCGGTGACATCGGCCAAAAGATAATAATGAAGACCGGCATCATGCCTGCCCGCATGAGAATCCAGGTCGTCGAAGTAAGCAAGTAAACCGCTTACGCATAACGTTTATTGCCCCGCATGCCAACGGTTTGCGGGGCGATTTGTTTTGGCTATTTTTCATGGATATTTATTATCTTTGCCGCATGGCAGGGATTTTATTGATATTGCTGTTAGTCGGCGGACTGGTCTTCTTAAAAATAAAGATACCGGCTATAAAAGGGAGATTAGGCGAAAAAAGTGTAGCCGCCGTACTATCTTTTTTGCCTAAGAATGAGTATATCGTTTTGAACGACATGATGTTTGGGGCTGGCATCCACACTACCCAAATTGACCATATCGTTGTTTCTATTCATGGAATTTTTGTCATTGAGACCAAGAATTATAAAGGCTGGATTTATGGCAATTCAAACAATGAATATTGGACACAAAATATCTATGGCAATAAATATTCGCTCTATAATCCTCTGCTTCAAAATAAGAATCATATTAAGTTCTTGATTAAAAAGTTCGATGGCTTACGCCAGCGGGGAAATTACATATATCCTATAATCGTATTTATTAGAGCATCCAATATTCAAGTTTCGGGAGACGATAATTGTGTACTTTGGCTAAGTCAACTAAATACCTACATTAGGTCTTGCCAACAAAACATCATGACAATGGATGAATGTCGCCATATTGCACAAATTCTTGAATCAGAAAATATTAAAGATAAAAAAGAGCGTGCTGAGCATAACGCTAATGTCCGCCAAACAATCTATAGAAAGGATTATAAAGTTTTTAACGGGATTTGTCCAAGATGCGGCGGACAGCTAATACTACGAAACGGGCGATATGGCAACTTTTACGGATGCTCAAACTACCCTAAATGTAAGTTTACCAGATGACAATATTATTCAGTCAGCGTCTTGCAGACGCTTTTGTATATTCCCATCTATACCCCCAACACCGTCAGAGCCATTCGGGCTTGACTCGGCGTAGGGGGTCACCAGTAAAATCATCGCCTTGCAGGCGATTGAGTCTGTCGGAGTTATCGGACGATATGGAACTACGGCTTCATCCGTAGTAGCTAACGCATTGGGGGGGCAAAGGCTGAAACCCTTGATCCATAGGCATTAGCTAATATAGAGCAATCGCAGATTGCCGATTTACTCGTAGCCCTGACCGCCGCAGGCGTTCAGGGTAGTAGAGCCGTGGCAAATCACGGCGCCCGAAGGCCGTCGATTGAAACCAAGTGCCGCCGCTACGCGGCTCGGGCGGATTTGATTGCTAAAAACCCGCGCTGCAGGCCGCATAGATGCGTCCTTTGCACGGGCCTAATGAACTGTCGCCGCTAACGCGGCTTGCTCAGACGATTGGAGCTAACGGATTGTATCTGGCGATTGAGCCGCTTGGAGTTATCGGTTTTATCGGAAAACCGAAGGCTCAAGCGATTGAGCCGCGGTAGCGGAGGTAGTTCATTAGGCATGTACGAGGCGGGCGAAGCTCGCCGAAGTGCATGTACCAAAACGACAGTTTATAACGGAGCCGCGGTAGCGGCGGCACTTGGGCAGGCGATATGTAACTACGGCTTCAGCCGTAGGCAGCGAACGCGCTTGGTTCCAAGGGCTGAAGCCTTTGAAAGTCATTAGACGTCTCTCCGAGACTGATTATTCATTGGTGTTGCTTGTCCCCGAACTGAAGTTCGGGGTTCTCATACAATAGCGTGCCTCCGGCACAAGTTTCACGAGAGGCCGCATGACCGTTGAGCTCCAAGGGCTGAAGCCCTTGGTCCATAGGCGTTAGCTAATATAGAGCAATCGCAGATTGCCGATTTACTCGTAGCCCTGACCGCCGCAGGCGTTCAGGGTAGTAGAGCCGTGGCAAATCACGGCGCCCGAAGGCCGTCGATTGAAACCAAGTGCCGCCGCTACGCGGCTCGGGCGGATTTGATTGCTAAAAACCCGCGCTGCAGGCCGCATAGATGCGTCCTTTGCACGGGCCTAATGAACTGTCGCCGCTAACGCGGCTTGCTCAGACGATTGGAGCTAACGGATTGTATCTGGCGATTGAGCCGCTTGGAGTTATCGGTTTTATCGGAAAACCGAAGGCTCAAGCGATTGAGCCGCGGTAGCGGAGGTAGTTCATTAGGCATGTACGAGGCGGGCGAAGCTCGCCGAAGTGCATGTACCAAAACGACAGTTTATAACGGAGCCGCGGTAGCGGCGGCACTTGGGCAGGCGATATGTAACTACGGCTTCAGCCGTAGCAGATAATGCCTTGGGCTCCAAGGGATTGAAAGTCATTAGACGTCTCTCCGAGACTAATTATTCATTGGAGTTGCTTGTCCCCGAACTGAAGTTCGGGGTTCTCATACAATGGCGTGCCTCCGGCACAGCTGGCCTCGGGTTCGAGACCGTGTGGAACTACGGCTTCAGCCGTAGTAGCGAATCGGCTGGTTCCAAGGGCTGGAGCCCTTGGTCCATAGGGTTTTCTGCGAGAGGCAGAAGCCTCTCGCATCCCGGGCCATGGGGCGAAAAAACCTCCGGGGCGGGGATGCCTCGGAGGTTATGAGTTTGGCTGATGGTGTTGCTGTTTGCGGGTTTATGATTCGGCGACGCCGGCGAGGGCGGGGTCAATCATGATGCGGCCGCAGTATTCACAGACGATGACCTTTTTGTGAAGACGGATTTCCATCTGCTTCTGCGGGGGAATGCGGTTGAAACAGCCGCCACAGGCGTTACGCTGCACATAGACGATGCCGAGACCGTTGCGGGCGTTCTTGCGGATGCGCTTGAAAGCTGTAAGGGTGCGCTCGTCAATCTGGGGTTCGAGAGCTTTGGCTTTTTCGCGGAGATTCTCTTCTTCCTGACGTGTCTCGCTGACGATTTCGTCAAGCTCGTTGCGCTTTTCGTCGAGAATGTGGGTCATGTCGGCGAGTTTCTCGCGTGTAGTCTCGATTTCGGCCTTTTTATTCTCGATGGCGCGGCTATATTCGTTGATATGTTTTTCGGCAAGCTCAATCTCGAGTGACTGAAATTCGACCTCTTTTGTGAGAAGGTCAAACTCGCGGTTGTTGCGGACATTGTCGAGCTGTTCTTTATATCTGTCGATCAGAGAGCGGCAAGAGTTGATTTTCTCTTTTTCTGCAACGAGGCTGTTGTTAAGCTCGTCGATTTCACGTGAATAGTTTTCGACACGTGTCTGCAGGCCGGCAATGTTGTCTTCAAGATCTTTGACTTCGAGGGGAAGCTCACCGCGGATAGTCTTGATGCGGTCGATTTCCGAGAGAATTGTCTGCAGCTCGTAGAGAGATTTCAGACGCTGCTCGACGCTTGAGGTTTGCTCGTTTTTGTTATCGATAGCCATGTATTAAATATATTTTATTGGATTTTGTTCTGTTTCTGAATAATAGGTTGCAAAGTTAGGAAATTTTTCTTTAATAACGCGATAAAAAATCTCTTTTGTGCATGATTCACTCTCATAATGGCCTATGTCGATGATTAGAATGTCGTTTCCATAGTCGACAAAGTCGTGATAGCGTATGTCTGACGAGATGTAGGCCTGAGCGCCGCCACGCAGCGCCATGCCGATAAATTCGCCGCCCGATCCGCCGCACATCGCTATGCGTCTGATCGGGGTGTCGCTTGCGGCTAATGCCGAACAGCGCGCTGTCGGCGAACCAAATGCATCCTTAACTTTTGCAATCAGCTGTGCCGGCGTAACGGCTTGGGCGAAGACGGCCCGCAGGCCGAGACCTATGCGACGGTCGGTGTCCTCGATATTCGTGTAGCTGAACCCGCGGAGACGGTCGCCGAGCGATTCGGCGAGACGGTCGCCTATAGCTGCGGCATTTGCGCGGGCAGTCACGGCCGTGATGACCGTGACGTCGCGGTCGCTCACGTCGGCAAGAGGTTCGGCCGAGGCAAGGGGCATGGCGCTGCAGACGGCATCTGCCGCAACAGCCCTGACTTCGCTGAGGCTGTATGTGTCGGCGATGTCAAAGAAGGAGAGAAGGGCTGTCTGCGCCGCATCACGGTCGACCGTAGCCGAAACTCTGACGCTTAGACCGCGCAAAGGCGACAGCACACCCTCGGGACGCGCGCCGAGACTACGCGCCATCTCATAGCTCACGCCGCCGACAGCGCTGTCGGCGGCAGTGTGCGACGAGTAGACCGTGATGCCGTTCTTTATAGCCAAAGCGACAGCCTCTTCGACGGGAGTGTTGCCCGTGATGTGCTTGAGGCCTTTGAATATCAGGGGATGATGCGACACGATGAGGTTGCAGCCGCGGCCGACGGCCTCGCGCACGACGGCAGGAGTGACGTCGACACACAGCAGCACGCCGCTGCAGTCGGCCCGACGCGAGCCTACCTGAAGGCCGGTGTTGTCCCAGCTTTCCTGTAGCGACGGCGGCACAAACTCTTCAATCGCCGATATGATGTTGCCGGTAAGCATTGTATCAGGCTTTGTCGTCTTTGACAAGGTCGATGGCAAGCTCGTCGAGCTGTTTCTGGTCGAGTGGCGCGGGAGCGTCGAGCATGACGTCGCGGCCGCTGTTGTTCTTGGGGAAGGCGATGCAGTCGCGGATGCTGTCGAGACCTGCGAAAAGCGACACCCAGCGGTCGAGACCGTAGGCGAGACCTCCGTGAGGGGGCGCACCGAACTTGAAGGCGTTCATCAGGAAGCCGAACTGCTCCTGTGCCTTCTCGGGCGTGAAGCCGAGAATCTCGAACATCTTGGCCTGAAGCTCGCTGTCGTGGATACGTATCGAGCCGCCGCCGACTTCGACACCGTTGATGACCATGTCGTAGGCATCGGCGCGCACAGCTGCCGGATCAGTGTCGAGAAGAGCGATGTCTTCGTCTTTGGGATGGGTGAAGGGATGGTGCATGGCCATGAGGCGCTGCTCTTCGTCGCTCCATTCAAACATCGGGAAGTCGACGACCCAGAGGCAGGCGAATTTGTTTTTGTCGCGCAGACCGAGCTGACGGCCCATCTCGAGACGGAGCTCGCAGAGCTGTTTGCGGGTCTTCATGGCGTCGTCGCCGCTCATGATAAGGATGAGGTCGCCCGGCTCGGCGTCCATGGCGGCCCTGAGCTGCCGGAGAACGTCCTGACTGTAGAATTTGTCGACCGACGATTTGACATTGCCATCGGCTTCGACACGGGCATAGACGAGACCTTTGGCGCCGATCTGGGGACGCTTGACATACTCGGTCAGCGCGTCGAGCTGTTTGCGGGTATACGATGCCGCGCCCTTGGCGTTTATGGCGCCGATATAGGCGGCGTTGTCGAAGACGCTGAAGCCGTGGCCCTGCATGATGTCTTTAATCTCGACGAAGCGCATGCCGAAACGGAGGTCGGGCTTGTCACTGCCGTAATATTTCATGGCGTCGGCCCAGGGCATTCTGATGAACGGCTCTGTCAGCTCGATGCCACGGATTTCCTTGAAGAGATGCTTGGCCATGCCCTCGAAAAGCTCGATGACGTCATTCTGCTCGATGAAGCTCATCTCGCAGTCGATCTGTGTGAACTCGGGCTGACGGTCGGCACGGAGGTCTTCGTCGCGGAAGCACTTGACAATCTGGAAGTAGCGATCCATACCCGAAACCATCAGAAGCTGTTTGAGCGTCTGGGGCGACTGGGGCAGAGCGTAGAACTGTCCGCGGTTCATGCGCGAGGGCACGACGAAGTCGCGGGCACCTTCGGGCGTCGAACCGACAAGCATCGGGGTCTCGATCTCGAGGAAACCCTTGCTGTCGAGATAGCGGCGCACCTCCATCGTCATCTTGTGACGCAGCTCGAGGTTGCGGCGCACGGCTTCGCGGCGCAGGTCGAGATAGCGGTATTTCATTCTGAGATCATCGCCGCCGTCGGTGTCGTTCTCGATGGTAAACGGGGGCACCTCGCTGGGATTAAGGATGTTGAGCTCTTTAGCAAGAATCTCGATGTCGCCTGTGGGCATGTTGGGGTTCTTGCTTGTGCGCTCGGCGACAGTGCCTTTGACCTGGATGACGTATTCACGTCCGAGATGGCCGGCGGCGTCGTTGAGAGCCTTGTCAAGCTCGTCGTTGAAAACTATCTGTGTGATACCGTAACGGTCGCGCATGTCGACAAATGTCATACCGCCCATTTTGCGGCTGCGCTGCACCCATCCGGCAAGCGTTACCTCTTTACCGGCATCGCTGAGACGGAGTTCTCCGCATGTATTCGTTCTGAACATATCTGTTGTTAAATTTGATATTCTTAAAATAACTTACAAAGGTAATATTTTTTTAGAAAAAAGTCAACGTTTAAAAATTTAAGCGTAAATTTGTAGGAAGAATCAACGAATAACTAATGACTGAAGACGATATAAACCTCTTTGACGGCAACGACGCCCCTGCCGTCGAGGTCGAATACACCGAAGACGACATCCAGACCCTCGACTGGAAGGAACACATACGGCGGCGTCCGGGCATGTATATAGGCAAGCTCGGCGACGGCACCAACTCTGACGACGGCATCTACGTGCTGCTCAAAGAGGTGCTCGACAACTCTATCGACGAATATATGATGGGCTTCGGCAAAGCCATCAACGTCAGCGTCTCGGCAGAAAGCGCCACTGTCAGAGACTTCGGCCGCGGCATCCCTTTGGGCAAGCTAATCGACGTCGTGTCGAAAATGAACACCGGCGGCAAATATGACTCGAAAGCCTTCAAGAAATCGGTGGGTCTCAACGGCGTCGGCCTCAAGGCCGTCAACGCCCTGTCGACCGAATTCACCGCCACGAGCTACCGCGACGGCATGATGAAGCGCGCGCGCTTTGAATGCGGCGAGCTCGTCGAGGAGTTTGAGCTCGAGCCAACCGACGAGCCGAACGGCACGCAGATATCGTTCACACCCGACCGCTCGATATTCCGCGACTACCGTTTCCTCGACGAATTCATCACACCGCTGATAAAAAATTACACATTCCTAAACACAGGTCTCGCGATTGTCTTCAACGGGCGCCGCATGATCTCGCGCAACGGTCTTCTCGACCTGCTGCAGGCCAACCTCACCTCGGAGCCCCTCTACCCCGTCATACATCTCAAAGGCGACGACATCGAGATTGCCCTCACCCACGTCAACCAGTACGGCGAGGAATATTACTCATTTGTCAACGGCCAGCACACGACCCAGGGCGGCACTCACCTGAGCGCCTTCAAAGAGGCGGTTTCGCGCACGATGAAAGACTATTTCGGACGCAACTTCGAATACTCGGACATACGCAACGGCATGGTCGCCGCCATAGCCCTCAAGGTCGAGGAACCCGTCTTCGAGTCACAGACCAAGACACGCCTCGGCTCGCGCGACATGGGACCGGACGGACCTACAGTCGCCAAATTTATCGGCGACTTTGTCAAAAAAGAGCTTGACGACTATCTCCACCGCGATCTCGAAGTCGCCAAGGTCATCCTCAAAAAGGTGCAGGAAAGCGAACGTTCGCGCAAAGCGATGGCCGGCATCGCCAAGCTCGCGCGCGAGAAGTCAAAGAAAGTCAACCTTCATAACAAGAAGCTCCTCGACTGCCGCGTACACCTCAACGATGTCAAAGGCGACGAAGATCTCAAACGGGCATCGTCAATCTTCATCACCGAGGGCGACTCGGCCGCCGGCTCGATTACCAAAATACGAAACGTCGACACCCAGGCCGTCTTCTCGCTGCGGGGCAAGCCACTGAACACCTTCGGCCTGACGCAGAAAGTAGTCTACGAAAACGACGAATTCAACTGCCTCCAGGCCGCACTCAACATCGAGGGCGGCATCGACGAGCTGCGGTATAACAACGTCATCATCGCCACCGATGCCGATGTCGACGGCATGCACATACGCCTGCTGCTGATAACCTTCTTCCTCCAGTTCTTCCCCGACCTTATCAAGAAGGGCCACGTCTATGTGCTGCAGACTCCTCTGTTCAGAGTCAGAAACAAGAAGACAGCCCGTCGCGGCAGCAAAAAGGCCGGCGACGAGACATACTATTGTTATAACGACGATGAGCGCGTCACAGCCATCAACAAGCTGGGCGAAAACGCCGAGATCACACGATTCAAAGGTCTCGGCGAAATCTCGCCCGAAGAGTTCAAGGACTTCATCGGCGAAGATATGCGCCTCGACCGCGTCACGCTGAAAAAAGAAGACGGCGTCGCCGAGCTTCTTGAGTTCTACATGGGCAAGAACACCATGGAACGCCAGCGCTTCATCATCGACAACCTCATTATAGAAGATGACTCACAAATCAGCTGACAACACCGGCAGCCAACGCGTCGCGCTCTTCGCCGGATCGTTCAATCCCTTTACCGTCGGTCATGACTCTATCGTGCGCCGCGGTCTCGGCCTGTTCGACAGAATCATAATCGGCGTCGGACACAACCGCGCCAAAACCGACGACGACGTGGCCGCCCGTGTCGACGCCATCAAAAAAATTTATGCAGGCATCGATGCCGTCGAGGTCAGACCCTACAGCTGTCTGACAGTCGACTTCGCCCGCGAGTGCGGCGCCGGCTACCTGCTGCGTGGAATGCGCAGCGTCAAAGACTTCGAGTATGAACGCGACATGGCCGACATAAACCGCCGTCTGACCGGCATCGAGACCGTGATACTCTTCACGCTGCCCGAGCACGCCGCCATATCGTCGTCGATTGTGCGCGAGCTGCAGAGCTACGGCCATGACGTCAACTCATTTCTCCCCTGATTTGTTATATAATCTACAACACTACAGACAATGACTTTCAAGACAATTTTAGCCGCCGCCCTGGCATGCCTGCCATTTCTCGGCGCCGGCGCAAAAACCATAGAACTCCAGCCCGACCAGAAGCTGCGCATGGCCGCGGCCCTCATCGAGAATTATTATGTCGACGAGGTCGACGGCGGCAAAGTGGCCGAAGAAGCCATCATCGCCATGCTCAAGACCCTCGACCCCCACTCTGTCTACAGCAACGCCGAAGAGACGCGCGAGCTGACCGAACCGCTCGAGGGCAAATTCAGCGGCATCGGCATCCGCTTCAATATGTCGACCGACACGGTCTATGTCATCCAGACCGTAGCCGGTGGCCCGTCGGAGCGCGTCGGCATACGTCCGGGCGACCGCATCATCATGGCCGGCGACAGCCTCATCGCCGGACGCAAGATGGGCAACACTCGAGTAATGAAGATTCTCCGCGGCGAAAAAGGCTCAAAAGTCAACCTCAAGGTCAAGCGCGGCGACTCGCCCGAACTCATCGACTTCGTCGTCACCCGCGACGACATACCCATCTACAGCGTCGACGCAGCATATATGGTCGACCCGCAGACGGGCTACATACGCATCAGCCGCTTCGCCGAAGACACGGCCAAAGAGACAGCCCGCGCCATCGAGAAGCTGATGAAGCGCGGCATGAAGAAACTGATTATCGACCTGCAGGACAACACCGGCGGCTATCTCGGCGCAGCTGTCGAACTTGCGTCGCTTTTCCTCGACGCCGGCGACCGAGTCGTCTACACCAAGGGGCTTCACTCAGAGCCGATGCACTTCGACCTCGACCGCCGCGGCCCGCTGAGCGACATGCCTCTCGTGGTCCTCGTCAACCAGTATTCGGCATCGGCTTCTGAGATTCTCGCCGGCGCCCTTCAGGACAACGACCGCGCCGTGATTGTCGGCCGCCGCACATTCGGCAAAGGTCTCGTCCAGCGCCCGTTCCCATTCCCCGACGGCTCGATGATACGACTGACGACGGCCCGCTACTACACACCCTCGGGACGCTCGATTCAGAAGCATTATGACAAAGGCCAGAGCGAAGAATACCAGCTCGACATGCTCAACCGCTACAACAGCGGCGAGCTCTTCCACGCCGACAGCATCAAACTCGTCGACTCGCTCAGATACGAAACCATCCGCAGCAAGCGCACAGTCTACGGCGGGGGCGGCATACTTCCCGACGAATTCGTGCCGGTCGACACGACTTATTTCACCCGCTACTTCCGCGACCTCGTGGCCAAGGGTGTCATCAACACCTTCACGCTCAACTATGTCGACACCCACCGCGACGAACTGCTGAAGAAATATAAAGACGAAGATGCCTTCGTGGCCGGATTCACCGTCTCGCCCGCGATAATCAAGGAACTCATCGAGGCCGGCGAGAAGGCCGGCGTCGCCCTCGACTCGGCTCAGTATGAACGCTCGGAGCCTTATCTCAAGGCAAATATCAAAGGCGTCATAGGCATGGACCTGTTTGAAGACGCATCGTTCATACGCCCCGTCAACGACCTGCTGCCCGAATACCGCGCCGCCCTCGGCATCATCAGCGACGACAGACGATACCGCGACATACTCGACGGCAAAGTCGACAAAAAGACATATACCAACATCGAGACGTCGACAGCCGCACCGACCTCCACGGAATAAGCGGCGGCATTGACATTAACAGCATAATGCAGCGAGGGCCGCGGCGAATTGACGCCGCGGCCCTCGCTGCTTAACGCCGATGCTTGCGGTCGACGGTTTCGAGAAGTCTGAGATATTCCCTCCAAGCTCTTATCAGAAGAGGTCTCAGCCGCCGCTGCACCGGCATTCCGACTCCGTCGGAGAGAAGGTCGATCGCACGGCGGTAGCAGGTCAGTGCCGACATATCGTAGCCGTTGTGACGGCAGTCGGCAGCCATTGTCAGAAGCCGCTTTGCAGCGACAGCGATATTGCCGGGATGCGAAGCTTCGGCGAGACAATCGTCAAGCATGGCATAAAGCTCTTCGGCGATAAGGTGGCTGATGCGTCCGTCGGGACTTGCCGAAAGAATCCGGCGGCATGTCTGTTTTTCCATAAACAACAGTTTTTTTGATTGAAAAAAGTAAAAGGACTCCCTCACATACCGCGAGGTCGCCCCCGCGGCTTGCAAGTAAGTCTGTTGTCTATGCGATTATGATAATATGACTCCCGCGCCTCAAAAAGGTTTAATATGTGTGCGCGCACGCGATACATTAGCTGTGCCGGCAGACTTGTTAAATTGTTAATAACTTTTATCTTTTCATTGGTCGAAATGGCGTCTGTCTGACAAAAATTGCGTAATTTTGTGAAAAATTACAAAACAGACTCTGCTGTTTACCAAATGCGCTCTATAAAACCCTTCAATTCTATAACTAACCCAATCATCAATCATGTTAAAGAGACTGTTTCTCTTGGCGTGGGCAGTTTTTATTGCCTGTGCCGCAGCCATGGCTGCGCCCGGCGACATCAAATGTTCCGGTATCGTTGTCGATGAAAACAATGAGCCTATCATAGGCGCATCTGTCACAGTCGCAAAAACACCGCTCGCAACGTCGACCGACGTTGACGGACGTTTCAAAATCGCCGTCCCGGCGGGAACAAAAATCAACATCAGTTATGTAGGTTATAAACCGGTCACCCTCGACGCCAAAGCCGACATGGGGCGCATCAAGCTCGCTGTCGACACGAAGATGCTTCAGGACGTCGTCGTGACACAGTCTGTCGCACGCACGCGCATGACCCCCGTGGCCGCGTCGAACGTCACGGCAGCCACAATCGAGACCAAACTCGGCAACCAGGAGCTTCCCGAGGTGCTCAAGACGACACCGGGCGTCTGGACGACACGCGCCGGCGGCGGTTTCGGTGACGCCAAGACGAATATGCGCGGTTTCCAGTCGGCCAACGTCGCCGTCATGGTAAACGGTATTCCCATCAATGATATGGAATGGGGCGGCGTCTACTGGAGCAACTGGGCCGGCCTCGGCGATGTAGCTTCGAACATCCAGACCCAGCGCGGTCTCGGCGCTACAATCGTCTCGACTCCGTCGATCGGCGGCACCATCAACATCACGACCCGCTCGACCGACGTCGAGAAAGGCGGAAGCGTATGGTACGGCATGGGCAACGACGCAATGAACAACATCGGCCTGAAGCTCTCTACCGGCCTGATGAAAAACGGCTGGGCCATCACCGTCCTCGGCTCGCGCAAATGGGGCGACGGCTATATCCAGGGCACTCCGTTCAACAGCTACAACTACTTCGTCAATGTGTCGAAGAAATTCAACGACCGTCACCAGCTGTCGTTCACAGCCTTCGGCGCTCCGCAGACCCACTATCAGCGCAACGCCAACAACGGCGTCGCGATCGAGGTCTATCAGAAGCAGGCCAAGAACTTCATGAGCGGCGAGAGCATGTATAAATACAACTCGACCTTCGGCTATGACCGTCACGGCCAGTGGCGCAACTCAAGCTACAACTACTATCACAAGCCTCAGCTCTCGCTGGCCCATACATGGAAGATAGACGACAACCGCTCGCTGTCGACGACTGTCTACGCATCGTTTGCCAGCGGCGGCGGCAACTCGGGCCAGGCAAGCGGCCTCGGCAAATACAGCTACTCGGCCTGGTATGGCTCCAACAACAGCACGGGCGAGATCACGACCGACTTCCGCTGCCCCGACGGCACATTCGACTACGCCGCCATCCAGGAACTCAACATGGCGAGCACCACGGGCTCAGAGCTTATCATGAGCCGCTCGAGCAACGCCCACAAATGGATCGGCCTGGTGTCGTCATACAAACACGACATCGTGCAGCACAACAACAACCGTCTGAGCCTCACCGGCGGTCTCGACATACGCTACTATGTCGGCGAACACAAAAACACCATCAGCGACCTCTATGACGGTGAATACTTCATCGACTACTCGACCCGCAAAGGCATCAAGCCCGAACTGAACGCCGCTGCCGCAAACCCCGAATGGAAATATGAGAAACTCGGTGTCGGCGACGTGGTCTACCGCAACTACAACGGCTATACCGCCCAGGAAGGCATCTATGGCCAGGCCGAATACACGATGCTCGACAAACGTCTCAACCTCGTGCTCTCGGGCGCACTGAACAACAACACATACTGGCGCCGCGACTTCCTCTACTATGACAAGGAGCACGAACGTTCGGCGACCAAAAACTTTATCGGCGGCACTATCAAAGGCGGCGCCAACTATAACTTCGACAAGCACAACAACGTATTCTTCAACACCGGTTTCATCAGCCGTGCGCCCTTCTTCCAGAAAGGTGTGTTCGTGCAGGCCGCCACATCTAACGTGACCAACGACCATCCCCTCAACGAAAAGGTATTCTCGTTTGAAGTCGGCTACGGCTACACCTCTGACCCTCTGGCCATCACGGTCAACGGCTACTATACCAAGTGGATGGACAAGACAACGGCACAGGGCGGTACGGTCAACGACACCCGCTCGGAACACTACGGCGAACGCTACTTCCTCAACATGGCCGGCGTCGACGCCCTCCACATGGGTGTCGAAGTCAACATGAGCTGGGTGCCGGTCCAGTGGTTCAACCTCGACGCCATGCTGTCGCTCGGCGACTGGAAATGGGACTCTGACGCCAGCGGTTCGTTCTACAACCAGCTCGGCCAGCCTCTCGCCGACACCAAAGGCAACGTAGCCTCGGGCATCAACGCTCCCGACCACCTGACGGCCACCATCAAGCAGAAAGGCATCCACGTCGGCGGCTCAGCCCAGACAACAGGCTCGATCTCGGCAAACTTCATACCCTTCCGCGGCTTCCGCATCGGCGGCGACTGGACATTCAACGCCCGCAACTACTCTGACTTCCAGATTCAGGCAAGCAGCCTCGAGAACGGCGGCACACTCAATATCGCACAGCCGTGGCGCATACCCTGGGGCCAGCAGCTCGACCTCAACGCAAGCTACCGCTTCAAGATGGGCGGCTTCAACGCCACCATCTACGGCAACGTCTATAACCTCTTCAATTACAATTATGTAGTCGACGCCTACACCAACTCGAACGAGAGAGGTACATGGCAGAACGCCGCCCGTGTTTTCTATTCATTCGGCCGCACCTATTCGCTCCGTCTGAAAATCAATTTCTAAGGCTCTAAACAGTAAATCAATATGAAATCAACAGCAATAAAAAGCCTTCTCATCGCCTGTGCGGCCGTTGCCGTCACCTCTTGCGACGAGAACTCGTGGAACGACGAATACCTCAAGGGCTTTGAAGAACCGACTGCCACCGATGTCGAGACTGTCGAATATACTCTGACATCGGCCGAGGTCATCAAAATAGCCAAGATGAAGGCCAACATCGACATCGCCATCGAGCGCGGCGAACTCGACCAGCTCGCAGGTGTCGCAGCCCAGGGCTATTTCACCGAACAGATCACTCCCGAGGTCTATGCTCCGGCATATCTCGACTCACTCGCCACGGTCATGGGCAGCCCGATTTTCTATCTCGACGAACGCTCGACACTGAAACTGAGCTATCCGACATCAGTAGGCCTTCCTGCAGAACTTGCAAAAATACCTGCCGCAGAGCGTCTGACCCTCGAGGAGGCCGATTATCAGGCCGTATGGGGCAGCGAGACTGACTTCACCACGACTTTCGCCCCGTCGAAACCCGCGTCGGCATTCATCCCGACATATCTCAAAGACAAACTGCCCGATGCAGCCGACGGCGATTTCGCTGTCGTGACATACAATGTCGCAGGTCAGGATCCCGTCTTCGGCGGCACGACTCCTCCGGTCGACGAGTTCGAGCTCTCGTCGGTCATCAGCACCGTGGCACCCAAAGGCGGCCCGTATGAAGTAAGCGGTATTGTCACCGCCATCTGCCGACAAGGCTATATCATCACCGACAACAGCGGCTCTATCCTCGCCTACTACGGCAGCTCATTCGTGGCAGACAACTATGCCATCGGTGACCAGCTCAAACTGACCGCCACAGGCGGCTGTTATGGCGGCGCCCTACAGCTGACAGTATCGGCCGAGACAAAGATGGGCAACCAGAAAGTGACCTACCCCACTCCGACCTATATCGACGGCTCGATGCTTGACGACTATCTGGCCGACCTCACCGAAGTGGCTAACTCAGAAAACGGCGTTCTCGCCGAGTATGCCGAAGTGACAGGTAAAATCACCATCAGCGGCAACTATGTCAACTTTGCAGTCGACGGCGCCTCAAACGCCACAGGCAGCGCCTACCAGTGTCCCAACGCCATGAAGGCCCTGCTCACCGACGGAGCCACCGTGACGATGCGCGGCTATATCGTATCCAAATCAGGCTCATCGTTTGTCAACCTGCTGCTTACCGAAGTCGACGGCAAGACACCGTGGGAAGCACCCGCCAGGTTCAAGGCCGGCGTGAATGTCTCATATGAGACTCTCTCTGAAGTCTATGAATACAACGGCTCGGCATGGTCGGCACCGTCTGACATCGCTGTGCTCACAAACGCCGATTACGCCGCCATGGGTCTCGGCTCATACAACAGCCTCACCACCGCGCAGGCAAACACCTATCTGCCGATATATCTCGAGACTCACTTCCCCTACGCCCAGAACGAGACAGTGAAATATCTCGTCTTCAACTTCTACGACGGTTCGAACACAATCCGTAACCACTGCCGCCGCGCTGTATACAACGACGGAGTCTGGGAACTCAACACCATCAACACCGAGATGAACCAGTTTATCAAAGTTGCAGGCGAAGGCGGCCGCTCGGCGTGGATCTATGACCCGAGCGTCTACATCAACCTGCCCGCAGGACGCAACAACGCCGTCTCCGGTCCGTTCTATCAGGCCTGCGTCGACTGGGTATACGAGAATGTCGACGTGCCCGAGTTCAAATCAGAGTCAATCACCAGCGGTGTCGGCTATGTGACAAGCTACGGCAACAACGAATACTTCGCCGGCACATCGGCCTATCAGGGCAACGTCGATCTGCGTCCGACTGCAGCGAGAAAGCAGACTCCGTCGGTCTACGGCAACATGAGCGACGAAGATGTCGTCAGCACACTGAAGAAGAATTTCGAAGACATAGTGATGCCCGCAGTGCTCGCCCAGATGTACCCCGACGCCATGCCCGGCGAGAAATACGACCAGTACTATGTCATAAACTTCGTGACATACAGCGGCACATCGTCAAACGAAACCATACGTTTCAAAGTGACGGCAAAAGGTAAATTCGAGTTTGCCGACTGCACCTGGAACAAATAACCAGCCTAACCGACTTTATTCAGCGAGAGGTGACGCCAGACGGCGCCACCTCTCTTTTTTCATACGTCACATCACCAAATTGTCACCCTATTCAACAAGGACATGGCAATTTGCAATAATATTACCCCCGATTAAGATTTATTAACCACACATACAGTATTATCACGCGTCTTAATGTTAACTTTGTTTCAAAATTTATCACACATATATACATTATTACATTCAACCAAAAACCTTATGAATAAATTTTTACTTCTCTGTCTGGCTACCGCCGCATTGGCGACCCCGGCCAACACCGAGGCCTCAATCAGTAAAAAGCTGTCGATAAGCGCTGATGCCTACAGAAACAGGCAACAGACTTTCCAGTTCCAAAAAAAAGAGGGCGCGACGGCCTTCGTCATCGGCAAAAAAGCCAAAGCTCCTGTCAAACCGATGAAGGTCACTCCCGGCGGTACGACTCTCTACGGCTACCTCGAATATTCAGACGCCGTGCCGGCGATGGGTAGCTACGAAGGCATCTATGAAGTCAGCACGACTGGCGCCGGCGCCGAAGTCATGTCAGACCCGCTGCGCGGCGAAGAGCTGTTCATGAACACAGGCTGGTATACCGACGACAAAATATGCTCGTACTGTCTCGACCAGGACATGAGCACCGGTTTCCTTATAGGCTACTACTACGCCGAAGCCGATTTCTCAACAGGCAAACTGACTAAGATAAAAGAGCTCGACCCCGACAACGGCTTCATGATGATAGCGACCTACAATACTGCCGATAACTGCATCTATGGCTTCGGCGCCGACTTCATGGGCAACGAAGGATGGGTAAAGGCTCCGGCATCAAATCCGGGCGAAGTCGACATCGTCAAGGAACTCGACCCGTCGGAAGTATGCTATTCTCTCACTTACAATGCCAAAGACGGACTCTTCTACGGTGTCACTCAGGAACAGAAGTTTGTCAGCATCACTCCTGCCGGCGAAACCAAAGTGATATGCTCGCTCGACGCATCGAAATATCTCAACGCCATCGTCTGCGGCCTGATGTACTCTGAGGCCGAAGACCTGTTCTACTGGAATCCTCAGTTTGCCGACTGGTCGACGGGCCTGGCGACTTTCGACCTCAAGGGCAACTACAAGGACATAGCCGAGTTTGCCGACGCCGAACAGTTCTCATATATGTTCACCACCGATAAAGTCGTCGACCCCGCCAAGCCGGCCGACCCCGAGATTGTCTCGCTCAGCTTCATCAACGGCGCCCTCAGCGGCACGATGGAGGCAAAACTGCCGTCAGTGACAGGCAGCGGCGCCGCTCTCACGGGTGAACTCGACTGGTTTGCCACCATCGACGGCGAGCTTTATAAAACAGGCAAAGCCGCGGCAGGCAGCACGATTAAAGTCGAATATACATCACTCGCCGCCGGCACACACCGTTTCGGCATCTACGTCGAGACAGCCGGCAAAAACCGCAGCGAAGAAACCAAGACATCGCTCTATGTCGGCGTCGACACTCCCGCGTCGCCGGCCAATGTCACATTGTCGCGCGACAAAGTGACGTGGAGCGCTGTCGACAAAGGCGCCAACGGCGGCTATATCGACCTCGCCACCCTCTCTTATGAAGTATACGTCAACGGTGAACTCAAAGGCACGACCAAAGCCACATCGCTCGCCATCAACCTGCTCGACAACGAATATGCCTCTTATCAGGCATCTGTCGTCGCCGTGGCCGGCGGTCTCAAGAGCGAGCCCGGCGTATCGAACAAAATTGTCGACGGCCGTCCGCTCGACCTGCCCGTGATGTTCACCCCGACACAGGCCGAATATGACATGATGACCGTCGTCGACGCCAACAAAGACGGCCGCGGATGGTCATACAGCCCCATCTACCAGGTCATCAGGACTTCATTCTCGACCAACGGCGCCCCGATGGACGACTGGATTTTCCTCCCCGCCATCAATATCCCCGACGCTTCGCGGTTCTATACTTTCGGCATGGACATCCACCGCATCGGTCTTAACGAAAAAGACGAACTCGTCGAAGTCGTCGCTTTTGCCGGCGAACCTTCGCCTGCCGGTAAAGGCTGCGTCGTCATGGAGCAGTTCCAGCCCGACGCAGTGACAGGCGATATCAGCAAGGTCGCCCGCTTCAAAGTCGACAAAGCCGGCACATATTTCATCGGCATCCACTGCATCTCGGCTCCCGACCAGTATGGTGTCGAAGTCGACAACATCTTCATCAATGACGAAGGCATCGTCGCATCATCGCCTGCAGCCGTCAGCGGCCTTAACGCCGTAGCCATGCCCAAAGGCACACTCAAAGCCAATGTCCTCTTCAGATTCCCGACCAAAGACTACACCGGCAAAGACCTCGCAGCCGACCTCAAGCTGACAGCCACCGTCACAGCCGAGAAGACAGTCACCGTCGAAGGCACGCCCGGCAAACAGGCCACAGTGGCCGTCGAGACACACCAGGGCGACAACGAGATCAGCGTCTTCGTCAGCTCGGCCAACGGCACAGGCCCTGTCTCTAAATGCAGCGTCTACACCGGCGTCGTGGCTCCCGACCGAGTCACCGGACTCAAGATGACTGTCTCTGACAACATGCTCAGCGCCACACTGACATGGGAAGCACCTCAGACAGGTGCCAACGGCGGCTACATCAACCCCGAACTTGTGTCATACAAAATATTCCGCTTCGTCAACAACGTCTTCGGCGGCGACTGGGAACCTGTCGGAGACGCCGGCAATGACAAAACCTATACCTACACACTGCCCGCTGGTTCTCCGATGGAAACCGTGCAGCTCGGCGTCTTGGCGTCGAACGTCGCCGGCAACAGCGAGATGATATCTTACGCCATGGATCTGATGGGCTCACCCTACACCCTGCCGATGTTCGAAGACTTTGAAGAAGAATATGAGCTGGCCTATCAGCCTTGGACAGTCATCTACACCCAAGGTGTCAACTTCGGCTACGACTATCTCGATTCAATCAACCAGATATTCGCCGGAGACCACGAATCGGCCCTCGTCGGCGTCGTCAACGGCTCGGCCACAGGTGAAATCGCCGTACCCCGCTTCTCGACCAAAGGTCTCACAGGCGTGACCGTGACAATGAAGACATACGCCGGTCCGAAGGCCGCCGACGTCACCGTCAAAGCCCTCGCTCCGGGCATCGCCAACGCCATCGAACTATCGAGATTCCCGGCCGACAAGAACGGCTTCGTCACAAGCGAGATCAAACTCCCCGCCTCGCTGTTGGGCAAAGACTGGGTACAGCTCTCTTTTGAATGTATCTACACTGCTGCAGACCAGATTATGGCGCTCAAAGAGATTCGCATCGAAGGCAAAACCGACGGCGTCGGCGACATCACCGCAGCATCAACCTCGATTATAGGAACTGACGGCGCAGTCATTGTCAAAGGCCATGCAGGCGACAGCATCGAGATATCGAGCGTCAACGGCCGCACCGTCGCATTGCTGACAGCCGCTGACGACGCCGAGACAATCGACCTCGCCGCAGGTCTCTACATAGTCCGCGCCGGCTCACAGACAGCCAAAGTCATCGTGAAATAACCTACGGAAACATACCGTCATATAACCACCACAGCCATGCTCCGTAATCGGGAGCATGGCTGTGGTGCGTAAATAACTATGCCTGAAGTATAGAATTATGCTGTAATTCGCTGATTTGTCGTCAATTTTCGTAACTTTGCATCTACGAAACGTCATCCTCCATGGAAAAATCCGAAGATAAAAACATTTTAAAACCGATTGGCAATGGCAATAACGCTTCATTTCTGCCAATTGAAAATATGATTCATATAATTCGCGGTCAGCAGGTTATGATTGACAGCGACCTGGCTCGCTTATATGGCGTGGAAACGAAACGACTGAAAGAACAAGTCAGACGTAATATAAACAGATTTCCAGAAGACTTTATGTTTGAGCTGTCCAAGGAAGAATGTTCAAGGTCGCAAATTGCGACCTTGAACGCGAGTCGAGGACAGAATCTAAAATACATGCCCTTTGTCTTCACCGAAAACGGCGTGGCAATGCTCAGTAGTGTGCTGAAATCAGACACGGCCATTGAGGTTAATATACGTATTATGAGAGCATTTACTTCAATGCGCAGTTTCCTGATGAGCAATGCCCACGTTTTTCAACGCCTTGAAGCCGTGGAGCACCATCAGTTACTGATGCAGAAACACCTTTCTGATACCGACAGGAAAATTGACGAGATATTGACGCGCCTTGATGATAATGACTCAGAACCTATAGAAGGATTTTTCTACGATGGACAGATATTTGACGCTTACTCACTGATTTCAGATTTAATCAGAAAAGCGAAAAAGAGGATAATTCTCATAGACAACTATGTGGATGATCGAGTTCTGAAAGTAATGACAAAAAGAGAGGTAGGGGTATCCGCAACAATCTATACAGACCCGCGCCATTCTCAAATCATAAATGATTTACGCCACTACAATGCCCAATATCCACGAATTGAGGTCAGGAACTGCACGAATGTTCATGACCGCTTTCTGATAATTGACGATACCGTTTATTTCATAGGAGGCTCTATCAAGGATCTCGGGAAGAAAATTGTAGCTTTCAGCCAAATGCAACAGAATCCCGACAGTATTCTTGGCAGACTTCAATAATCTGTAAGGTATAGCCGGGCAATTACACTTTTTATCCAAGATAATATTCTTCATTATAAAGACAAAGCCGGCCCGATACAAAAATCGGACCGGCCTGTTTTAAACGAACTCTACTAAGGGAGTATTTTTATTATTTGTTCAGTTCGTAGTATTCAATATACTTCATGCCTAAATCAGGAATATCGGTCGTTATAAAATCAACGCCTTTGGTAATCCATTCGCCGATTTCACTGTTGGATCTGATTGTCCAGACATTGACGACAAGGCCAAGTTTATGGGCGTCATCAATGAATGTGGGATTGGATGCGAGCATGTTGCCGTTGTAGTCGATAGAAATGCCTCCGTCGTTATTAAGCTGAGCCGGCGTGCGCACTTCCGATGCCCGGTCGCAGAGGAACTGCACCTTTATTCCGGGATAGGCTGAGGCAAGAGCCTTACATGTCGCGTAATCGAATGCTATATATTCAGCCTTGTCCTCCAGACCGGCGGCTTTGACAGCCTCGACAGCCGCCATCGCAGCCTCGATAGTGCGGGCTTCGGTCGAGTGTGTCTTGATTTCGACAATCAGTTTACAGTAATCGCTTTCTTTAAGTATTTCCAAATAATCGGCAAAAGTCGGTATTACCTCACCGTTTGACAAGGTCTTGTCTTTAATGTCATCATAGTTTGAATCCTGAATGGTAACACCGCCAATCGAAGGATCGTGGTTGATGACAAGGACGTTATCTTTTGTAAGCCAGATATCGGTTTCTGAACCGTAAGCCTTCAGCTCTATGGCGTTGCGAAGAGCCGCACGTGAATTCTGTGCAGCGCCGGCCTTTGCCCAATAACCGCGGTGGGCGACGATGTGTGCCCGGCTTTCAAAATTCTTGACTCGCAGGAAATCCACTATTCCAAGGAACTGCGACCGTTCGCCTCGTTTGAGCATTACGCTGTAATTGCCGCTCTTGACATCGTCGGGGAGTATAACATTCACGCTTTCGCCTTCATTTTTTTTGGCGGCCAGCTCCCAACGGTTTGACGCGTTCTCAAAAATGATTATATCACCATCCTCAAATCCTGTGCCATAGATGGGATAAACGGCGCCGGCTTTTACCTGGACATTCTCGAGCAGTGTAAGATTCTCTATCACAGGGTGTGACGCAGCGACACCTTCTTCGACATCCTTATACAGTAGCTCGGCCTGTTCGGGGGTAAGCGCATCGTCGTATATACGCGCAAGGACAATCTGTCCGTTGATGCCGTTCTGCACGCCTGTCGTCTTATTGCCTCCGGGCACACATGCGTCGCCGCCGAGACAGAAGTAATTCGCGCCGTCTTTAGCAAGGATAAAATTAGTGCCGCTGATGCTTATCTCATTCTTCAGCTCGCCGTTGACATATATTCTTGCTTTTTGTGCATCCTTATCCCATACACCTATAATATGATAATATGCGTATGGTTCGGGCACCACGTCGCTTGCCGCCCATTGCCATGAGCTGTTCGTGCCGGTCGAAACGTTGGGAAGGAATGTCAGGGCATTGAGTCCATTGGGGCCGGTCCATGATGTCTTGACCATGATGCCTGTGCCTCCGGCTTCATGCGAAGCGAATATCTTTGCCTCTACATTCTGTATATTACCTGTGTAGGCAGGCATGAAGAGCACTTCGAGCGTATGTCCGTCTGCAAGCGCGTCCTTAAAGGCCTGATTGTCACTATAGTCGACACGATAGAACTGGTCGGCGACATCACTGTTGCCCCATTTGTTGTCTGACAGTTTTGCAACATAACGGTTGAAAGCATCACTCCATTCCGTCGTGGCTTCGCCGCCGCGCTCCACATTGAATTTCATCGGTGAGGCGTCTTCAGCTACACCGTCGGCATTGAACACGACATCAAGCAGATCGGCCTTAGGCAGCGGAGCCGGCTTTTTGACGTCGACTGCCTCATACAGACGTCCGGCCTGCTCGGCGGTAAGCGGCTCATCATAGATACGGGCCACTACTATCCGGCCGTTGATGCCGTTCTGCACGCCTGTCGTCTTATTGCCGCCGGGAACACATGCGTCACCGCCGATGCAGAAGAAGTTGGCTCCGTCTTTAGTCTGGATAAAGTTGCTGCCGCTGATGTCGATTTCATTATTCAGCTCGCCGTTGATATATATCCGTGCCTTTTTGGCGTCCTTATCCCACACACCCACGACATGATAGTATTTTCCTGATTCGGGAACGACGTCACTTGCGGCCCATTGCCATGAACTGTTCGTGCCGGTCGAAACGTTGGGAAGGAATGTCAGGGCATTCAGTTTATTCGGGCCGCTCCACGTTCCCTTGAACATAATGCCGGTGCCACCTGCCTCATGCGACGCGAAGACCTTTGCCTCACTGTCGGGGAGTGTCGTATATTCGGGCATGAACAGCACTTCGAGCGTATGGCCGTCGGCAAGCGCGTCCTTAAAGGCCTGGTTGCCGCTATAGTCGACACGGTAGAACTGCTCGGCGACATCGCCGTTACCCCATTTATTATCTGACAGTTTTGCAACATAGCGGCCGTATGCATCACTCCATTCGGTCGTGGCCTCGCCGCCGCGCTCCACCTTGAATTTCATCGGCGAGACATCTTCGGCTGTTCCGTCGGCATTGAACACCACGTCAAGCAGGTCAGCCTTAGGCAGCGGAGCCGGCTTTTTGACATCGACAGCCTTATACAGGCGCTCGGCCTGCTCGGCGGTAAGCGGGTTGTCATAGATACGGGCCACCACTACCCGGCCGTTGATACCATTCTGCACGCCTGTCGTCTTATTGCCACCGACCACGCACGCGTCGCCGCCGATACAGAAGAAGTTGGCGCCCTCTTTAGCCTGGATAAAGTTGCTGCCGCTGATGTCGATTTCATTATTAAGCTCGCCGTTGATATATATCCGTGCCTTTTTGGCGTCCTTATCCCATACACCCACGACATGATAATATGTATCTGATTCGGGAACGACATCGCTTGCCGCCCATTGCCATGAACTGTTCGTGCCTGTCGAAACATTGGGAAGGAATGTCAGGGCATTCAGCTTGTTAGGCCCGCTACCCGATGTCTTGAACATAATGCCGGTGCCACCCGCTTCATGCGACGCGAAGACCTTTGCCTCACAATCGGGGAGAGTCGTATATTCGGGCATGAACAGCACTTCGAGCGTATGGCCGTCGGCAAGTGCGTCCTTAAACGCCTGGTTGTCTCTATAGTCGACACGGTAGAACTGTTCGGCAACATTGCTGTTACCCCATTCGTTACCCGTCAGTTTCGCCACATAACGGCCGTATGCGTCACACCATTCCGTCGTGGCTTCGCCGCCGCGCTCTACCTTGAATTTCATCGGCGAGACATCTTCGGCTGTTCCGTCGGCATTGAACACCACGTCAAGCAGATCGGCCTTAGGCAGAGGCTCTGCGAACGCGATGGAATCCAGTTCTTCAGGTGAAAAAGAGTAAATCTCGTTTCCGTCGACATCGACAGCAACCAGCATATCGCCGGTTCCTTTCACGAAGCGGTCGACATTCTCGGCGGGGACTATCTGCGTCACTTCACCGTTGCGACAGAAGTATAAGAAATCAGATGCGTAGATTGATAAGGCCACCGCACCCATGGCAAGCAATGATATGGTTTTAATCTTTTTCATGGTTATCTGACTATTTTAGGCTCAAGCCGAAAAGCCGGTGCATTTGTTAAAATGCTTCGAAGCGTATGTTAAAAATTCAGGCGTATAGCTTGACGAGTCTGAAGATGAAGAAATCGCGGTCGCGAACTCCGCGCATCTGCGAGC
>CABUPJ010000030.1 GCA_902493335.1 uncultured Porphyromonadaceae bacterium | reverse complement strand
CGATGAAAAGCGCAATCTACACATATCACTTCCGCCGCTACCTCGGCCGCAACCTCACGCGTGCCGAGGCTGCCGTCATCGGTCCCCTCGAGAAGATGCGCATCCGCGGTCTCGAGCGGCGGCTTCTCGTCGTCGACCCGCCCGGTGTCGACACCCGCGGCATCCTCTGCGCCTACGTCGAGTACCTCCGCAAGCGCGTCAATCCGCACAGCGACATCCTCATCATGACCCAGAGCAAGGACGTCTCCGCCTACACCGCCAAGCGGCTGAGTACGCCCGACACCGCCACCTACGCCGCCACAGGCCACCGTCCCGAGAACATCCGCGGCCTCACCTACGACACCGCTCTTCTCTTCGACATCCAGGACTACGGCGTGTGCAGTCCCGCGCGTGAAGACAACGACTTCCACCGTGTCGCCACCGCCGTCTTCCCCGTCATCAGCAGCAATCCAAACAGTCTGCTGATACTCCATGCCCGCGCCGATATCCCCCATCTCTACCGCTGGCCCGGCCTGAAAGAATACACCGACCCATCGCTCGCTCCTCCCGACGTCCCAATCAAAAAGCCTGATCCGACCGTCCCGATAATCATACCCCTCAGACTCAAAGCAATAGACAGGGTATGGAACAAGGGCTTCAGCCCTTGTGATGAAGAGACGCTCCACCCCCATCCACGACCACTTTAGCGGCAGACATCCCCGCGCAAAAAGAGTCGGTTCTGTGATGATTGTTTGCGTCAGGGCGGTCAGTTGTCGAGTGATTTTACCATTGCGATGAGGGAGCTATGGGGTTCCATAGTGACCGAAGAGCGATGATAAAAGCGCCGGCAAATGACCGATAAATGGATAACCCTGATTTATGGTTTACTCCCCCTGACGTAAAATGATTATTGCAGAACCGACTCTCACCAAACCGATGTCAAACGTACATTGACATCGTTGTTACAAAAAACTATTAATGTGCGGCCTCGAGCTCGAGGCCGTGTGAAGACTATGGGCCTAACCCCCTGCTGCCTGTGCTATTAAAGTGCATCGCCGCTCTCCTTCTCGGCGACGTGTCGAGGCCGTGTGGTGTGCTGGACTTAACCCTCACTTGCCTTTGAGGCGGGGTTTGATGAAGATGCGGTAGCGGATTTTCAGGCGGCGGAAGAGGTTGAGGGGTTTGCGCTTGAGGTGTCCGCGGCGGTTGGCGATGAAGTCGTCGACGGCGTCGAGGATGCGGGCGCAGTTTCGGCCGTCGGTGTGGGCTTCCTGTCGGTCGCGGTAAGCCCGCATGGACTGCATCAGACTGTCGGGGCGCGTCAGGGCTCGGTCGATGGCGCTCTCAATGTCGGCGGCGTCGGTGACGTCGATGAGATGTGGCCCGGGAGTGGTGTTGTGGAAGGTGACGACGGGCTTGTCGAGCAGCATGTATTCGAGTATTATGCTCGAGGCGTCGCATAGCAGGACGTCGCTGGCAGCCATGACGTCGGGCCCGGGCGTTGCGGGATAATAAGTGACATTAGGCCGGCAGGCTGCAAGCCGGCTGTAGAGACTGTCGACCTCGGGGTCGTCGAGTTTGGGATGGCGGGTGATGTGCCACTCCCAGTCGCGTGTCTCGGCGAGGCGTTCGATGGTCGGATACAGCTCTTTGAGACGTGTGATGCTTTTTGTGAATGTCGAGGCGACGAAGACCGACGGTCTGTCGCGGCGGATGCCTTCGGCGCGGCGACGGGCCGCTATCAGTGCGTCGGCCTTGGGCCAGCCTGTCTCATAGGTGGTGAAATAGCCCAGCCGGTCGGCCAGGGTCTTGAACGGCACGGTGCTTTCGGGTCCGAAGGTGAGCATGATGTCAAACCATCCGCGGAGTTTGAAATGGGTGTCGCGCGCATAGCCGCGTTTGTTGATGGCATAGCCGTGTTTGACGCAGACCTTGACGCCGGGGAAGAAGTCGAAGACATAGTTGCCCGGAGCGAAGACCGCCAGGGGGTTGAAAGCCTTGACTTCGGCGACGGTGAAAAGCCGACGGTCGCCTTCGGCGAGCATGTCGGGGCAGCCTTCGTCGAGATACCACGCGACGCTGTCGCCTCGGCTGACAATCTCGTCGCCGAGCGGCCTCAGGATGTCGAAGGCATAGGCGTGGGCGCAGAAAAAGAGATAGCGGCGGTTCATTGCAACGGCGTGACGGCGGTTATCGTGTCGGCCGGCACGGAGTCATTGTCGGCGGCGCGGTTTACGGCTATGAAAATCTTGCGGCGGTTGTCACACGAGCGGCGTGTCAGCAGGTCGATGTCGAAGCGGTCGCCGATGCCTGTGGTGTCGGCCCACTCGGGGAAGAGCATGACGGCGCCGGGGGCGAGGCGTCCGAAGTCGTCGAACGAGTCGATGACGCGCATGCGGTCGCCGAGGTAGAAGTTAAGGGTATAGTATCGCGTCAGGCGGTCCGTGCGCAGCGAGTAGACGGGGCCTTCGGGCGCGGCCTGCTCGATGCGGTCGAGCAGCTTGTGGTCGCTCTGGGCCTCGAGAACCATAGGCTGGACCGTGACGACATAAAAGAGGAAGAGGGCGAAAGTCGAGCCTAAGGTGAAGAAGACACAGTCGCTGCGGTTGATAAACCAGCCGACGGCGATAACGAGCGGCGGCAGGGCGAAGAGCCAGCACCAGAACGGCACGGGGGCGACAGCGAGGCCGAGATTGGTGCAGTTGGCGACGATGACACCTATCGGGGCGATGAAAGCTAAGACGGCCATGAGCCACGCATAGCCCTTCATGACGCGGGTGCGCGATATGAGACTGATGATGTGGGCGATGCCATAGGCCATCGCGGGATAGACCGGCAGCAGATAGACGCTGCGCTTGCTCGCCGGGATGCAGTAGAAAAGCACCACGACGGCGAAAGTCGTAGCCATGAACAGTCCGGCGGGCTTGAAACGCAGACGCGGCAGATGCTTGCGGGCCAGGAGCGACAGCAGGGCTAAGAGCGTCCACGGCAGCATGCCGACGGTGAGGGTCATGAAGTTATACCACCACGGATTTTCGTGACTCTCGTAAGTCATTGTGCCTGTGAGGCGTCCGATATTCTCTTCGTATGCCAGGTCGAGGAACGTCTGACCGCCCTGAAGCGACGCGGCGTAATACCAGACGGCCGGGATAGCCATGGCGGCGACGGCAATCAGGAGCATATGGCCTAACGTCGGCAGAAAACGCTCGCCGCGAAGCAGATAGAAGACTCCGGCGACGAAGCATGGCAGCAGTGAGCCGACCGGACCCTTGGTGAGCACGGCGCACGTCAGCAGCACGATGATATAGAAATATTTGCGGCCCCGGTGACGGCAGCGCCGGTCGAGAAGGTCATAGAACAGATAGAGTGCTATGACGATAGCGGCCGTGAGCACCATGTCGAGACGGCAGGCGATGGCGGCGCGGAAGACTTCCGCCGAAGTGACGGTGACGAGAGCCATTACCATGGCGAAGGTCTCGGAGCGCTGACGTCGCGCCCAGTGATAGCCCGCCATCGTCATGGCGATGACGGCGAGAGCCGAGGGCAGGCGCGAGATAAACTCGTTGACCACGCCGCCGTTGAAGATATAGGCGAAAATGGCTATCAGCCACGCAAGGAACGGCGGTTTATAGGGTATGTCGCCGCCGTAGTTGACGGGCAGAATCCAGTTGCCCTGATCGATCATCGTCATGGCGACGATGGCCTCGCGCGGCTCACCCTTCGAGTTGAAAAGGGTCTCGCCGAGCCACGGTATGAACAGTATGACGAGGAGCACGAACAGCGTCGTGGCCGATGTGGGAGAGAGTCTGAAGTTGAGTTTCATCTGATGCAATACTTATCGCGTGTATAATTGGGTGCAAAAATAAGAAAAAAATGTAACTTTGCAACGTGAAAAGGAAAACGCCGGCACTGATGATGATTCTGGCGGTTGCCGTCATGGCTGCCGTGTTGGGAGCGTGTAGCACGACCAAGCATGTGCCCGACGACAAGTATCTTCTCGACAAGGTGACGATAACAGTCGAAGACTCAGACAAGATATCGACCGACGAGCTGTATTATTTCCTCCGTCAGCAGCCCAACCACAAGGTGCTCGGCTTCGCCAAGCTTCAGCTGGCTACCTACAGCCTCTCGGGCCGCGACTCGACCAAATGGTATAACCGATGGCTACGGCGCATAGGTCAGCCGCCGGTCATCTACAGCCCCGAACTGACCGAGTCGTCACGCCGGCAGCTCAGTCAGGCTCTTGTCAACCGCGGTTATCTCGACGCCTCTATCGAAGTCGACACTATAGTCGAAAAGCCCAAGCGTCTGGCGGTCGACTACCGCATCACCACGGGCCGCCCCCACATCATATCGACTATTGACTACGACATAGCCGACACCCTCATCCGCGACGTGCTCATGGCCGACTCGGCGCTGCTGAGTATCAGACCCGGCGACATCTTCGACCGCAACGTGCTCGACAACGAGCGCGGACGCATCACCGAGACCCTGCGCAACCACGGCTACTATGCTTTCAACAAAGATAACATATCGTTTATAGCCGACACGGTCAGAGGCTCTAAAGATGTCGGCCTGACGATGGTTATAGGCAAGACCCACAGGCCCGGTGCTCCGGCCGACAGCCTCAGCCGCCACACAATCTACCGCATCAACGACGTCATCTTCTACACCGTGGCGCCGTCTGAGGCAGCAGACACTGTCGACTACCGCACAATCAAGGTCGTCTACGGCCGCGACCATTACATCAAGCCCGCGATACTCGAGGAGAAATGCTATCTCCGCGGCGGCGAGCTATACCGCGGCGTCGATGTCGACCGCACATACGAGGCTCTCGGACAGCTCGGCATACTCAAATTCATCAACATCGAGCTGAAGCCCGTCGCCACTATCGGCGGCGAGACATGGCTCGACGCGGCCATCACGGTGTCGCGCAACAAGAAGCAGGGCATCACCCTCGAACTCGAAGGCACCAACTCGGAGGGCGACCTCGGTGTCGGCGTCGGTGTGACATATCTCAACCGCAATCTCGCCCACAGCTCCGAGCTGCTGACCGTCAAGCTCCGCGGCGCCTACGAGAGCCTCTCGGGCAACCTGAACGGGATCATCAACGACCGCTACACCGAGGTCGCCGCCGAGGTCGGCATCACCTTCCCGAAATTCGAGGCACCCTTCGTGTCGAAGAGTTTCAAGCAGCGCATAATGGCCAACACCGAGTTTGCCATAACGGGCAACTATCAGGAGCGCCCAGAGTATACCCGCGTCATCGCCGGCGCGGCATGGAAATATAACTGGACTCAGCGCCGGAGCGACTTCACACGCCGTCACACCTACGACTTCATAGACATCAACTACGTCAAACTGCCACGCTCGACGATTCACTTCATCGACACGGTCGCGCCGTCAAACCCACTGCTGCGCTACAGCTACGAAGACCACTTCATCATGCGCATGGGCTATACCTATTACCGCACCAACCGCCGGATACCGACGGCGACGCTCAACGCCTTCGCGATACAGCCCGAGGTGTCGACACTGCGCGTCTCGACCGAAGTGGCGGGCAACCTGCTCTACGCCATATCGTCGATCGACGGCGCCCGACGCCACGACGGGGCATACAAGATTTTCGGCATACAGTTCGCGCAATATGTCAAGGGCGAGGTCGACTATACCTATACTAAAAACTTCAACTCGCGCAACGCCCTGTCGCTCCACGGCGGCTTCGGCATCGTCTATCCCTACGGTAACTCGTCGATGGTGCCCTTCGAGAAGCGCTTCTATGCCGGCGGCGCCAACGGTGTCAGAGGCTGGGGCGTCAGAACGCTCGGCCCCGGCGCCTACAACTCGACGAATTCGGTGGACGACTTCATCAACCAATGCGGCGACATTCGCCTCGACATGAGTATCGAATACCGCGCCAAGCTCTTCTGGGTCTTCGAGGGCGCGCTCTTTATCGACGCCGGCAACATCTGGACGATAAAGAACTATGAAAACCAGCCTGACGGCATGTTTAAGTTCAATAAATTCTACAAACAGATAGCCCTGGCATACGGCGCGGGCATACGCATGGACTTCACCTACTTCCTGCTGCGCTTCGACCTCGGTCTGAAAGCCTACAACCCGGCAATAAACCAGGAGCGCTGGCCGCTGCTGCATCCGCGCTGGGGTCGCGACGCCAACTTCCACTTCTCGGTAGGCTATCCGTTCTGACAATCACTATATCGTATTATGAAATCGCTTGTATTATTTGATCTTGACGGCACGCTGCTCAACACCATCGATGATCTCGGTGCCGCGACGAACCACGCGCTCAAATCACTGGGCTATCCCGAACACGCCATTCTGTCATACCGCATGATGGTGGGTAACGGCATAACGAAACTCATCGAACGCGCGTTGCCCGATTACGCCAAAGACGAGGTAACGGTCACGAAAGCCCGAGCGGCTTTCGTCGAATACTATAATGACCACTGCACCGACGCGACGAAGCCCTATCCCGGCATCGAGGACCTGCTCTTCGAACTGACACAGCGCGGCGTCAGCCTCGGCGTGACATCAAACAAATATCAGCAGGCCGTGACCCGCATCATCGGCCATTATTTCCCGGATATACCGTTCAAGGCTGTCCTGGGCAATATCGAGGGTATGCCGTCGAAGCCCGACCCGTCGATAGTGTTCGCGGCGCTGACAGAGTGTCCGACGCCCAAGGAGGCGACGCTGTATGTCGGTGATTCGGGTGTTGATATGGAGACGGCACGCCGGGCCTGCATCGAGTCGGTCGGCGTCACATGGGGCTTCCGCCCGGCCAAAGAGCTGAAGGCGGCCTATGCCGACCATATCGTCTCAGACCCCGCGGCGATACTTGATATCATCTCTTAACGTCGGACAAGTCAGACAAGTCCGACAGGTCGGACGAAAGAAAACGATAAAAAAGCAGCGGGAGTCACATGGCTCCCGCTGCTTTTTGGGTTATTTGATGCTCAATGTTTTGCGGTTGGGCGGCTGTACTGTGGCATAGCCCTGCAAAGTTATAGCCATATTTTATTGTGCATTGAGCATTGTGAATTGTGAATTATTTCACGACGACTTTTTCGACTTTGGCGCCCTGGCGGCGGATGTAGATGCCGGGGGCGAGTGAGTCGCCTGAGATTCTGACACCGTTGAGGTTGTAGTATTCGACGGGTTTGTCGCTGTCGTCGCCGGCGGTGATGTCACCTATGCCGCCGTTGCCGTTTACTGTCACGGCTATGGTTGCTGTGTGGCCGCCGACGTTGACGGTGAGGGCATGGTAGCCTGAGCCTGTTGCGGTGAATGTCTTGCCGTCGTCAGAGATTGTACCGAGGGCCGAGGGGCATGAGAGGGTATAGTCTTTGACATCGGTGTCGATGAGGACGCCATACTGATTGTAGGCGTAGATTGTCGGTGTATACTGTTTGAGGGCGTCGATGGTGAGGTTGCGGTCGGCGAAGGCTACGGCGGCGATGTTGTCGTCGTCGGGAGCGGTCGATACGGCCCACACGCCGTTGACGACGGCGCGTTCGGTGCCGTCGGTGGGACGGTTGCGGATGCCGAGAGGCGTGGTATACAGCTCAGACGAGCCGCCTCCGTCGAAGTTCATGGCGTCGGTGCAGCCTACGTGCGAGATGATGTCGGCGAGAAGCCAGCCGGTGCAGCCTACAGACTGCGAGCGGCGTCCGTCGACGACGAGGAGTGTCACTTTCGTGGCGTCGGCGTTGAGACCGATGGCCGTACGGGGTTCGTTGTTCTTGAGGTGTCCGAGGGCTTCGCCGGCGGCGAGATTGTCGATGTCGGCTTTCTGGATGACTCCGTCCTTGAGCAGGCGGGGACGGCCGCATGCCATTTGGGCGATGCCGTTGCCGTCGAACTGTGATGTCGTCGTTATGGTGACGATGTCGCCGGCGACGAGTTTCTCGAAGTAGCGGCGGTCCTGTCGGCCGAGCACGGCTGAGAGTATGAAGCCGCCTTCGGGAACGGTGATGTTCTCGCTTGTGGCGGGGGTGACGACGCGGCATCTGACTGTGCCGTTATAAGAGAGGGAGCCTTCGACTGGAACGACGGCGATGTCGTTGGTGCCGTCGGCGTTTACGCCGGCTTTGTCGGGATTGCGTTCGGTGAAGACGATGAAGGAGCTGCCCTGAGGCGCGCTGTTGACGCCGCCGAGTTCAAACGTGCGCTCGCCGAGCGAGGCGTCGGTCGGCGAGAAGGTCACATTGCCGGTGAGGACGAAGTTGCCGAAATGGGGTTTCTTGTCGTTGTCCATATACCAGTTGACGACGAAATTGACGGGGCGGCCGTAGAAAATCTCGTTGTCGACAACAACGGGGCCTTCCGAGAGACCCGAGCTCCAGTTGAAGAAGTCGGCGTTTATGCCGGCGAAATATCGAGCGCCCTCGCGTGAGTTGCGCTCAGTCATTGACGAGAGTTTCTCGAGGGCTGCGCCGCCGACGCGGTTGTTGCCTTTGAGAACGCGGATGTCGGCGTATTGGTCGGTCAGGTCGGTCGTGGTATAGTAGACCATGAGATTTGATGAGCCGGTGAGCTGAAGGGTCGTCTGAGTCGTGCCGGGGCCGATTTTGGCGTGGTAGACAGTGTCGACACTGTAGGCGTTGCCCTGAAGGGTCCATTGCTCTGTGGCCGTGGCGCTGACAGCCGTGGCTGCGGCGATGGCGAAGATCAAAATAGTTTTTTTCATTAGATATTGCCGGTTATGAGTGTTTGTTATGATTGACTTATTGCGGTAATTGTGTATATCGGTTTATCTTTGCAAAGATAAACAGTTTATGCCAATCTTGCAAATCGCGATAGTTAAAGACTTTAAACGGCTGAAAGGGGCTTATAGACGACGGTGGCCGACGGGGTGCGGTTGAAGATGGTGCCGGCGGTTTCGGCGATGTCGGCGAGGGTCGTGGCGCGCTGCCGTGTGACGGTGTCGTTGATGTCTTCGCCGAGCATGGCGGCCATGGCGAGCGAGGCGGCTTTTGTCTGATAGCCCATGTTGGAGAAGTTGAAGAGCGACTCGAAGCGGTTGAATGTCTTCTCGAGCTCGGCGGGGCTGACGTCGCCGGGGACGGCGAGCCGCCGGGCGCGGTCGAGCATGAGGTCGCGGGCACGGGCGACGGCGCTGTCGCTGTTGTCGGTGAGACGGGCGTTGAGCATGAGGAATCCTTCGTGACGGCTGCCTGAAATCGAGGCGTCTACTTCGCTGAAGAGCCCGTCGCCGCCGATGATGAGGTCGCGGTAGAGACGTGAGGAACGTCCGGCCGAGAGGATGTCGGTGATGGTGTCGGCGGCGAAGTAAGGCCGTGAGCCGTAGGGCGCCATGGGGAAAGCTATGACGACGGCGGTGGCGGGGACGGCTCCGCTGACGGTCTCGGTGACGTCGGCGTGCGGGAAACCGGGGTCGGGCAGCCGGCGCGGGGCGATGCCGCGGCGCGGTATGTCGCCGAACCATTTTTCGGCGAGGGCGAAGACGCGGTCGTGGTCGACGTTGCCCGAGACGGCGAGAACGGCGTTGTCGGGGCCGTAGTGGCTGAAAAACCAGTGTCGGGCGTCGTCGCGTGTGATGCGGGCTATATGAGCCGGCTCGAGACCTATGACGGGCCAGCTGTAGGGATGGGCGCTGTCGTAGAGTAGACGGCGCAGATGGTGGCCGAGATCGCCGTAGGGACGGTTGAGACACTGCTGCTTGAATTCTTCGGTGACGACGCGGCGCTGGACGTCGAGGACTTCCTCGCTCAGTGTCGGCGAGAGCATGCGGTCGCTCTCGAGCCAGAAGGCTGTCTCGATGTTGACGGCGGGAAGAACTTCATAGAAGTTGGTATAGTCGTTGCTCGTCCAGGCGTTGTCAGACCCTCCGGCGGCTTCGATAGCCGCGCTGTAGTCGGCGACGTGGGCCGAACCGCCGAACATGACGTGCTCAAACAAATGCGCGACACCGGTCAGGTCGCGTGTTTCATCGCGTGAACCGGTGTCGTAGAGCACGTTGACGGCAGCCATTGCCGTGTTTGGGTCGCGGTTTGAGATGATTTTGAGCCCGTTGTCGAGCGTCAGTGTCTCAAAGCTGATCATCAGCCGACGATTTCCATTTTTATGATTTTGACGTCTTCGTTGGGACGGTCGCTGCGGTCGGTCTGTACTTTTTCGATTTTGTCGACGGTGTCCATGCCGTCGATGACTTCGCCGAAGACGGTGTAGGCGTTGTCGAGGTGGGGAGTACCGCCGACGGTCTTGTAGGCCTGTTTCATCTCGGGGGTGACGAGCTCGGTCGAGTCGCTGAAGTTGGCTTCAGTCTCGGCGATGAGCTTCTCCTGGAGTTTGTTGAGGCCTTCGCGGTCGTTGTTCTGACGCAGACGTGCTATCTCGTCCTGGTTTTTCATGACCAGGTTGTTGAAATAGTTCTGCATGGCGGTGTTGCGGGCATAGTTCTCGAGCTGTGCCATCTCGGCGTCGGTGACTTTCTTGCCGGTGACGATATAGAACTGCGAGCCCGAAGATTCTTTCATCGGATTGACCTGGTCGCCCTGACGCGCTGCGGCGAGAGCGCCGCGTTTGTGGAAGTGGCGTGGATAGACGATTTCAGCCGGGATGGTGTAGCCGGGGCCTCCGGCGCCGAGCTGCTGTCCGGGTTTGGCGGTCTTCGAATCGGGGTCGCCGGCCTGTACCATGAATTCGTTAATGACACGGTGGAAGAGGGTGCCGTTATAGTATCCTTCTTTGACGAGTTTGACGAAGTTGTCGCGGTGTAGCGGGGTGTCACCGTAGAGAAGGACTGTGAAATTGCCGAGGGTAGTCTCGACTTTGACTTTGACGCTTGAAGAGTCGGTCTGTTGCATGTCGGTTGTCTGTTGGTTTTTGATTGAGTCTGAGCCGTCGGCGTTTTTTTCGTTGCTGCCGTTGGCCGAGCCGCACGAGGCGAACATCATGATTAATGCCGCGAAGGCAAGAATTTTCTTAGTCATTATAATAATTGTCTGTTATAGTGTCAGATGACAGAGGTGGGATGGAGACGCTTGTAGATGCGTCTGAAGTTGTTGTCGGTGGCGCAGAGGCTGTCGGCGCGTTCGGCATAGTCTTCGCCGTAGATGGCGGTCATGAGTCCGAGCAGGTAGCGGTGTTCGCGGTCTTTGTCAATCGTCAGGGCGACGAGATGTCTGACTGCGTCGGCAAACCGCCGGCTGTCGATGATGTTGAGGTATTTTGCGGCGCTGGCGCAGAATTGTCCGTCGCGGTCGATGTCGGCAAGGTTGTCGACGATGACGTTGACGTCGTCGGCTTCGACGGTGTCGATATGGTTTGCGAGGTATTCGTAGTTGAGCAGGCCGTCAGTGTCCTGTTTCAGGTGTTTGAGGTCGTTTTCGTTCATTATTAGCTTTGTTTTGCTGTAAGTGACTTAACAGGCAGCAAATTTAAGAAAAAAAGTTCAATAAAGTGGAAGGGAGGGGTGAAACGGTAGTATAATTATATTAAAATTCGGCGGTTGAAATCAGTAATGATGTTTAAATCGGCGGCCTGCGGGCGCCGTGGGGTTGGTGGCAATTGTCAACCCTGAACGCCTCGGTTACACCTCGGCGGTCAGGGCTACGGTAAATCGACAATCTGCGATTGCCCTGGCGGAGGCTGGAGCAAAGGGTGGTGGCGCCCGCAGGCCGCCGATTAAATAAGGCGATTCTATCCGTGGTTATTTTCCCAGTCTGAGGCGGAGGTAGTCGATGACGAAGTCGGCGAGGGTGTCGAGCGGGAGGAGGGAGGAGTCGAGGCAGAGGTCGTAGCTTTTGGCGTGGCCCCAGCGTTTGTCAGTGTAGAAGTTGTAGAAGTTGGCACGGAGCTTGTCGGTCTTCTCGGCGAGGGCTTTGGCCTGTTCGGGGGTGACGCAGTCGGCGCGCTCGAGGATGCGCCTGACGCAGACGTCGATCGGGGCGTGGACGAAGATGTTGATGACGTTGTCGACGTCGCGCAGGACGTAGTCGGCGCTGCGTCCGACGATGACGCAGGGACCGCCGTCGGCGAGTTCGTGGATGAAGTCGCACTGGGCTTTGTATATGCTGTCGGAGCTGATCGATGTCGAGCCGGTATAGTATGCCATCGGGTTATAGCCGAGGTTGAAGGAGAAGAGGCCCGAGATGAATGTGGGCATGCGCTCGTCGTTTTTCTCGAAGTATTCGGTGCTCAGGCCTGATTTTTCGGCGGCTTTGACGAGGAGCTGTTTGTCGTAGAAGGCTATGCCGAGTCTGTCGGCGATGAGACGTCCGAGGGCGCGGCCGCCGCTGCCGAAGGTGCGGCCGATGGTGATGACATATTTTTCGGGCAGTTGTCGTTGTCTGTTGTCCATGATATTATTTCTACAATTATGATGACGGGTTTGTTTAGAAGCGTGAGTTGAGGATTATGTCGTAGCCGAGGAAGCCGGGGCAGACCGACAGGGTGAAATGGCTGCCGCTACGGACGGCGTTGTAGCGCGAGCGTGATGTCTCGTAGGTCTTGAGGCGACCGTCGGGGAGGCTGACGGTGACGCAGTAGGCGTTGTAATGGCCTGCGGGAGTCATGCGGCCGCGGCCTACGCGACGGTAGCGTGTGCGCTGCTCGACGTGGCGGTCGACGACTTCGGCGTCGCAGTCGCGGGCGGCGTCACGGTCGGCGAAAACGCTGTTGGCGGTCAGTGTTATGCCGTAGACAAGCGATGCTGAAAAGAAGAAGGCGGCGAGTGAGGTGTAGACGCGGTCGCTCATCGGCGTCACTTTGCTTATGAATCCCCGGAGCCACGGGACGAGCGCTGCGCCGACGATAGCGGCGAACAGCGGCGGCAGCCACCAGTCGACGACGGTGTCGCGGTAAAATGCTATGCCGGCGACGAGAGCCGCGAGGGCCGTGATGATGCAGGCTATGGCTCCTGCTATTTTCAAAGCTTTCATTCTTTAGGTAGTATGTTTGGCGCAAAAATAATGGAAATTTTATAATTTTGCAGAGACTAATGTAAAATTAAATTTATTGACAGATATGAAACTCAGATTCCTCAAACTTGCCGCTGTGGCAGCGATGCTTGTTTTCGGCGGCGCGGCTTATGCACAGTTCAATCTCAAGAAGGCCGGCTCGGCTGTCGCCAAGGCCGCTCAGGCGGTTACGCTGACCGATGCACAGATGGTCCAGTATGTAAAGGAATATATCGATTGGATGGACGCCCACAATCCCGTGACTCCGGCCGACAATCCCTATACCAAGCGTCTCGACAGTCTTACGGCCGGTCTGACATCGGTAGAGGGCACTCCGCTCAATTTCAAGGTTTATGACGTGATCGATGTCAATGCGTTCGCGTGTGCCGACGGCAGTGTGAGGGTGTTTTCGTCGCTGATGGACATAATGAGCGACGAGGAGCTTCTCGGCGTCATCGGTCACGAAGTCGGTCATATCGCCCACAAGGATTCGAAGAAAGCGTTCAAGACCGCACTGCTGACTTCGGCTCTCAAAGACGGAGTGTCGGCCAACGGCGGTGTGGCGGCAAAACTGACCGAGTCGCAGCTCGGTGATCTGGGCGAAGCCCTTGTCAACGCCAATTATTCTCAGAAGCAGGAGAAGGCCGCCGACGATTATGGCTATGAATTTCTCAAATCACACGGCCGCAATCCCTATGCGATGGCGCTGTCGTTCATGAAACTAAAGGAACTCGAGCAAAAGCAGGGCTACGGCAAGACAAGCAAGGTAAACCAGCTCTTCTCGTCGCACCCTGACCTTGACCTGCGCATCAAACGCATGAGCGAGCGTGCCGAAAAAGAGGGTTTCACCAAGCCTGAATAAATATAATATATGTGCCGGCACTTATTAAAAACGACATAAAACAATCAAAAACGCCCTTCGGGGCGTTTTTATATAAAAAAGGTAAAAGATGAAAGGACATAAACTGATATTCACGGCGCTGCTGGCTCTGGCGGCCGGCATAGCGCTGATAGTGACTCACCGCACGGTCAGCAGCGGAGGTGTCGTCATAGCGGGCGGTGTGATGTTTGTGCTCGCAGGATTTATCAATGTCATCGCCTTCCTGTCGTCGCGCGATGAAAACGGCAAGTCGCATCTCGGGTCGTTCGGCCTCGCATTCGGCTGGCTGACGAGCGGCGCGGCTGTCGTGCTCGGTCTGTCGATGCTGATATTTCAGAGCACGTTTGTCGGTCTTGTTCCTTTTATTTTCGGAGTGCTTGTCGTTTTTGGCGCTCTGTTCCAGTTTTTCGTGCTCAGTGTCGGCATCAGGCCTGTGACCTTGCCGGTGTGGCTCTATGTTTTCCCGCTGGTGCTTGTCGGTCTGTCGGTGTATGTCTTCATGCAGCAGTCACAGACAGACGACCGTATGATAATGCTCGCCACGGGGATTGCCTTTACGGTCTTCGGAATCGCGATGTTTATCGAGGGCGCCATGGTCGGTACGGCCAACCGCCGCCAGCGCCGCGAGGCTGTGGCGGCAGATGCATCAGTGCCGGCTGACGCGAAGGCCGTGACCGATGCTGCGGCGGTCAGGAGCGGGACAGACGACAGCGTGGCAGACGACACAACAGATACAGTTGCCAAATGAGCCGTTTCAGCCGTGACGCGATGGTGTGGGTCGATCTCGACGACACCGTATGGGATATGAGGGGCAACTCTGAGCTGTGTCTGGGCGAGCTTTATGCCGAGGAAGGCATAGACCGCTATTTTGCCGACAAAGAGACATGGTCGCGCATTTATCATGAGATCAATCTCGGTCTGTGGCAGCGCTACAGCCGGGGCGAGATTTCGCGCGACTATCTGCGTCGCGAGCGTTTCGCGTCGCCGCTTCGTCTCGCGGGTGTCGGCGACGACGAGGCCATGAGGCTGTCGGACTATTATGACAGGGTATACCTGAGCCGGCTTGGGTGCAAGACCGGTCTTGTCGACGGCGCCCGGGAATTTCTCGGCTATCTGAAAGACCGGGGCTATCGCCTCGGCGTTCTCAGCAACGGCTTCAGGGAAGTGCAGTATGACAAGATGCGTTCGGGCGGTATCGACGGCTATTTCGACATCGTCGTGCTTAGTGACGAGATCGAGGTCAACAAACCCGACCGCCGCCTTTTTGACTACGCCTTGTCGAAGGCTGCGAGCGGCGGACGTGTCAATGTCATGATCGGCGACAATATCGAGACCGACATCGCCGGAGCTGTCAACGCGGGCTGGCCTGCGATATGGTATAATCCGGGCGGAGCGGTGATGCCCGACGGATTGTCGGGCGCCGGAGTCAGTGATGTCGCGTCGCTCGCCGATATCTGCGGACCGCTGCTGTGAGTCGCCGGCGAGAGATGCGTCGCCGGGCCGTTTCAGACGTCCGGCGAGCAGAAAAACGGCCTCTAAAACGAGAAAAAGCGGCGTAATCGTTAAATAATCACTACAAAAGCCGCAAAGTATTGTGTTAGATTCAAAAAAAAGTGCGATATTTGCGCTTGCAAAAATGGAATAACGATGTGAGCAGCTATAAAGCGCTCATAAAGATATTAATAAACCAGTAACCTAAAAAATAAACAAAAATGACTAAAGCCGACATTGTAAACGAAATTGCAAAGTCTACAGGTATTGACAAACCCGCTGTGCTTGAGACAATCGAGAAATTTATGGAAGTAGTTAAGGACTCGCTTGCTCACGGAGAGAATGTATATCTTCGCGGCTTCGGCAGCTTTATCGTAAAGACACGCTCTGAGAAGACCGCGCGCAATATCTCAAAGAATACGACAATCATCATCCCCGCCCATAAGATCCCCGCGTTCAAACCCGCCAAGGTCTTCATGGAAGATGTAAAATAATAAGAGCATCGCTCTACAACAATCACCAGGATATTAACCATTTAATAAATTAGCGTAAAATGCCAAGCGGAAAGAAAAGAAAAGGCCACAAGATGGCTACCCACAAGCGCAAAAAACGTCTCAGAAAAAATCGTCATAAGAAGAAATAATCATTATTTCTGCAACGATTACGAATAAACGCTATACGAAGAACAAACTTGAAGCGGGCGTCTCAGCTGGGATAGCAGTCCCGATCAAAGTTTGTTCTTTGTGTTATTATAGAGACGTAAACGCCACAACAGACACATCCCCCCGTATCCTTACCGTGTCGCGCAGCCGACGCCGCGCGACCCTATCAACAACAAACATTGACCAATGAAAAGCGAACTCATCGTAGACGTTCAGCCGAGCGAGGTTTCGATAGCCTTGCTTGAAGACTCGCGACTTGTGTCTCTTCAGAAAGAGGCGCGCAATATCGCGTATGCTGTCGGCGACATCTACCTGGCCAAGGTGAAAAAGCTGATGCCGGGTCTCAATGCCGCCTTTGTCAATGTCGGTTATGAAAAGGATGCTTTCCTCCACTATCTCGACCTGGGATCACACTTCGCGACCTACAGCGACTTCGTCAAGCAGCTGCTCGACGACCGCCAGAAGCTGCCCGTGCTCGAGAAAATGAAAATACGCCCCGACATCGACAAACACGGTTCGATTGTCGATCTTCTCGAAGCGGGGCGCGAACTGCTCGTGCAGATAGTCAAAGAACCCATATCGTCGAAAGGACCGCGTCTGACGACCGAAATCACATTTACCGGCCGCTTTATCGTGCTGATACCTTTCAGCGACAAGATTTCGATATCACAGAAGATAAAATCGACCGAAGAGAAGGTCAGACTCCGCCGCCTGATCGAGAGCATCAAGCCGAAGAATTTCGGCGTCATCGTGCGCACGTCGGCCGAGGGCAAAGGCGCCGCCGAGCTCAACAACGAACTCAAGACCCTTCTCGGCTGCTGGAACAATGCCCTGCTCAAGGCTCAGAAAGCTCCCGTGCCGTCGCTTATATTCGAGGAAGAGAGCCGCATCGTCGGCATGCTCCGCGACGTGTTCAGTCCGTCGTTCGAGAGCATACATGTCAATGACGCCGACATATTCGCCCAGATTGACAAATATGTCTCTCTGATTGCTCCCGAGCGCAAGGATATTGTCAAGCTCTATGACAAGGATGTCCCTATCTTCGACAGTTTTTCAATCACACGCCAGATAAAGTCATCGTTCGGCAAGACGGTGTCGTTCAAGTCGGGCGCATATATCATCATCGAGCATACCGAGGCCCTGCATGTCATCGACGTCAACTCGGGCAACCGCGCCAAGGCCACCAACGACCAGGAGAGCAACGCGCTCGAAGTCAACCTGCGCGCCGCCGACGAGATAGCGCGTCAGCTGCGTCTGCGCGACATGGGCGGCATCATCGTCATCGACTTCATCGACATGAACAAGAGCGAACACCGCCAGCAGCTCTACGACCACATGCGCGAAATCATGGCCAACGACCGCGCGCGTCATAATATTCTGCCGCTGAGCAAATTCGGCCTGATGCAGATAACGCGCCAGCGTGTGCGTCCGGCGCTCGACATCACCACGACAGAGACATGTCCGTCGTGTTTCGGCAAAGGAGAGGTGCAGCCGTCGCTGCTTTTCACCGACACGCTGCGCGAAAAGCTTGACTATCTTGTCAACGTTCTCGGGGTCAAGAATTTCGTGATGTATGTGCATCCGTTCGTAGAGGCCTATATCAAGCGCGGACTGTTCAACTCGCTCTATCGCCGCTGGCGCAGCGATCTCGGCCGCAATTTCAAGGTGATGGCCGACGAATCTCTGGCCTACCTGCAATATAAGGTGCTCGACAAAGACCGCAACGAGATCAATCTGCGCGACGAGAAAGACGAGGGTTCGTCATCGACAACCAAACTCAAGAATAAAGAGAAAAACCGCGGCGCTTCGGCCGACGACGAGACGACGGCCGAACCTGTGAAGGCCGCCAAACCTAAAAAATCACGCCGCAAGTCAAAATCAAAAGCTGCCGGCGAAACCACAGACCAGGCAGCGGCGACAACCGCACTGACGGTAATCGACAAATCAGAGGAATAGCATCGGGCTTCAATCCCGACGAAAGACAAATGCGGGGCCGCGTCACTCTTTTTGTGACGCGGCCCCGGTTGTTTCAATGTGCAATCACACAATCAACTCCGTCGGAGCCGGACTTTCCATTGACAAAGAAATCCAGAGCGCATGGAGTGACGGCTTCAGCCCTCGCAGCCAATTCATTGCTCCCAAGAGCTGAAGCCATGGGTCCATATCGCCTGACGCGATTGTACATCGCGCATTATGCATTGTGCGTTGAATTGACCTTCTGTTCTTCTGCCCTTTTTCCTTCTGTTCCTTGATTAAACAGGAGGTTTTTGCTAATTTTGGGAAAGTTAATAACCTGTTTGATTCTAATATCATGGCAATGGAAAATAAGAATAAGATAACTGAGATAGAGAAGGATGGTTTTGTGCTTGTCAGGCAGACAGACGGGCCTGACTTAGGCTATAGCCGCGGGTCGGGTGTGAGGATTATCGTCCGTGACGGCTATGCGTTCAAGAGCTACGACGGCAGCGACACGCTGCTGCCATACGAAGACTGGCGTCTCGATGCCCGCACGAGGGCGGCCGATCTGGCGTCACGCCTGACAATAGACGAGATTGCGGGCCTGATGCTCTACAGTCCGCAGAACAAACTGCCGATGCCCGACGATACATACGGGGGCAAGAGTTTTGCCGACAGCGGCAAGAAGGCCTGGAATCTGAGCGACAGTCAGCTTAAGTTTCTGACCGAAGACAATGTCAGGCATGTGCTTGTGTCGGTTGTCGAGAGCGCCGAGACAGCGGCACGCTGGAACAATCAGGTGCAGGCGCTCGTCGAGGGACGCACACACGGCATACCGGCGAATAATTCGTCGGATCCCCGTCACTCGGCTTTCAAGGATGCCGAATTCTCGCCCGGCGCGTCGGGGCAGCTGTCGCTGTGGAGCAATCTTATCGGCCTTGCGGCGACTTTCGACCCCGAGACGGCCTATGAGTTCGGACGCATCGCTGCGGCAGAGTACCGCGCTATGGGCATAGCGACGGCGCTCTCGCCGCAGGCCGACCTTGGCACAGATCCGCGGTGGTATCGCTACAATGCGACCTTCGGCAACGACCCGACGCTTGCGGCCGACCTTGTCAGGGCGTATTGCGACGGATTTCAGTCGTCGCCCGGGTCAGACTGCGGCGACTGGGGTCCCGGCAGTGTCAACGCGATGGTGAAACACTGGCCCGGCGGCGGCACGGGCGAAGGGGGCCGCGACGCCCACTACGGCAACGGCAAGTATGCCGTTTACCCAGGCGGCTGCTTCGAGACACATAAGCTGCCGTTCAGACAAGGCGCTTTCGCCCTGAAGGGCAAGACCGGCAAAGCGTCGGCCGTGATGCCTTATTACACCATATCATACGACCGCACGTCTGAGAACGTGGGCAATTCATACAACAGGGAGATAATCGACAAACAGCTTCGTGGCGAAGAGGGATATGACGGCGTCATCTGCACCGACTGGGCCATAACATGGGACCAGATAGCGCCGGGCGTCCACTCGGGAAAGCCGTGGGGCGTCGAGACGCTGACACCGGCCGAGCGCCATTACAAGGCGCTGATGGCAGGCGTCGACCAGTTTGGCGGCAATAACGACAAGGTGCCTGTGATCGAGGCATACCGGATGGGCGTTAAGGAACACGGTGAGAAAGCGATGCGCGAGCGCATGGAGCGTTCGGCGGCTCGACTGCTCGTCAATATGTTTCGTCCTGGTCTGTTCGAGAATCCATACGTCGACGTCGAGATCACGAAGGCTGTCGTCGGTCAGGAAGCATGGATGCAGAAGGGTTATGACCAGCAGCTCAGGTCGATAGTAATGCTGAAAAACAGCGGTACGACGCTGCCGGCGCGTAAGGGAGCGAAGGTCTATGTGCCGCGCCGCCGCAAGCCTGAAATGATAAATTACTGGGGCGGCAAGGAGGCTGAGAGTGTCTATGACCCTGTCACACCTCAGATTGCGGCCCGATATTATGAGGCCGCGGGACCTGATGAGGCCGATTTTGCCATCGTCTTCATCGATTCGCCGCACAGCAAGGGCATGGGCTATGACCGGGAGGAGGCTGCCGCGGGCGGCACGGGATATGTCCCCATCTCGCTGCAGTACCGGCCCTATACGGCGGTAAATGCCCGATCTGAAAGTATCGCGACAGACCCCGCCGAGCCGATAGCCGACCGCAATTACCGCGACAAAACGGCAGGATGCTGGAATGAATGTGATCTTGACCTTGTCGAGGAGACGCGGAGGCTTATGGGCGGCCGTCCGGTGGTCGTGGTGATAGATATGTGTAATCCGACGGTCATGGGCGAGCTTGAGCCGCTGGCCGACGCTATCTTCGTCGGCTTCAATGTGCAGACGCAGGCGTTCCTTGACCTGATTTTCGGTGAGAGGGAGCCGTCGGGCCTGCTGCCGTTCGAGATGCCGGCGAGCATGGATGCGATAGAAGAGCACTGTGAGGATAAGCCTCACGATATCAGACCCTATGTCGACAGCGACGGTAATGTATACGAGTTTGGCTACGGTCTCGGATATCACGGGCGGATAGCCGATGAGCGGACGGAGAGGTACAAAGCATAAATAAAGCTATAAAGCATAAAAAACGGGGTCGTGTCGGTTGACACGGCCCCGCTTGGGTATGCTGTTGTATGATTGGAATCAGAGGCGTTTTTTGATGGCTTCGGTTTCTTTTTCGTAGCCGGGTTTTTCGAGGAGGGCAAACATGTTGCGTTTGTAAGCTTCGACGCCGGGCTGGTTGAAGGGGTTGATGCCGAGGATGTAGCCGCTGATGCCGCATGCGGCCTCGAAGAAGTAGATGAGCTGGCCGAGGTAGCGCTCGGTGAGAGCGGGCACGGTGACGTGGATGTTGGGTACGCCGCCGTCGACGTGGGCGAGGACGGTGCCGAGTTCGGCCATTTTGTTGACCTGGTCGACACGCTTGCCGGCGAGGTAGTTGAGGCCGTCGAGGTTGGCTTCGTCGCTGCCGATGACAACTTTATGCTTCTGGTCGATGACAGAGATGACGGTCTCGAAGATGGTGCGCTCGCCTTCCTGAATCCACTGGCCCATTGAATGGAGGTCGGTAGAGTTGTCGACAGCCGAAGGGTAGATGCCTTTGTGGTCTTTGCCTTCGCTCTCGCCGTAGAGCTGTTTCCACCATTCGCCGAAGAAGTGGAGTTTGGGATTGTAGTTGACGAGAATCTCGGTTTTTTTGCCTGCGCGGTAGAGAGCGTTGCGGGTCATGGCGTAGAGCTTCGAGTCGGTGTTGGCGCCTGTAAGGGTCTCTTTCTCAAACTCGGCGGCTCCGGCGACGAGCGCGTGGATGTCGAATCCGGCGACAGCGATGGGGAGGAGTCCGACGGGAGTGAGGACAGAGAATCGGCCGCCGACGTTGTCGGGGATGACAAATGTCTTGTAGCCTTCCTGGGTTGCGAGGCTGCGGAGAGCGCCGCGGTTTTCGTCGGTTATGGCGACGATACGTTTCGAGGCTTCTTCGCGGCCCATCTGGCTCTCGAGCTGTTCTTTGAGCAGACGGAAGGCTATCGCGGGTTCGGTTGTTGTGCCCGATTTAGAGATGACGATGATGCCGAATTTCTTGTCTTTGAGGTAGTCCTGAAGTTCATAGAGGTAGTCTTCGCCGATGTTCTGTCCGGCAAAGAGCACCTTGGGAGTGGTGTTGCGGTATGCGGCAAACGAGTCGGAGAGAGCTTCGATGACTGCTTTTGCACCGAGATAGCTGCCGCCGATGCCGATGACGACGATGGTGTCGCATGAGTTGCGGAGGGCCGCCGCCGTGGCGTTGATGTCGTCGAGAGACTCTGCTGTGATAGATGTCGGGAGTTTGACCCAGCCGAGAAAATCGTTGCCGAGTCCGCTGCCGTCGAGGATTTTGCGGAGTCCGTCGTTGGCTTCGGGAGCGAGAGCGTCGATGGCGGCGCGGTCGACTGTGCCCGATACGTTTTTAATACTTACTTGAATCTGTTCCATGTAGCTATTGTAATTTTAATCAGTGTTATGATTAAACAAAAAATCGAGGTATAAAGTTAACGCTGTGCTGCTGCAATCCAGGCGCTGACGTCGTCGACGGTCGGATTTTTAAGCTCGAGTTTGTATTTTTTGTTGACGCCGCAGAGGTCCTGGTGGAGCTTGCCGGCCGAGGCTGCGGCAAGGTCGGCGACGGTCAGAACGCCCGTCTTGTAGAGCGGGGCGACCCAGTCTTCGGCGACACCGACTTCGGCGAATGCCTGCGCGTTGTCGCGCTTCTCGACTTTCTCGGGGCGCATCTGGGGGAAGAGCAATACGTCCTGGATTGTGGTCTTGCCGGTCATGAGCATGACGAGGCGGTCCATGCCGATGCCCATGCCGGATGTCGGGGGCATGCCGTATTCGAGGGCGCGGATGAAGTCGTGGTCGATGATCATGGCCTCGTCGTCGCCTTTCTCGCCCAGTCGCATCTGTTCGACAAAGCGTTCATACTGGTCGATGGGGTCGTTGAGCTCAGAGTATGCGTTGGCGAGTTCTTTGCCGTTGACCATCAGTTCGAAGCGCTCGGTCAGCTCGGGGTTGGCGCGGTGACGTTTCGTCAGGGGCGACATCTCGATGGGGTAGTCGGTGATGAAGGTGGGCTGGATGTAGTTGCCCTCGCATTTCTCGCCGAAGATTTCGTCGATGAGTTTGCCTTTGCCGAGCGAGGGGTCGACTTCGATGCCGAGTTTGCGGCAGACGTCGCGGAGCGCGTCCTCGTCCATGCCGGTGATGTCATAGCCGGTGAATTCCTTGATGGCTTCGGTCATGGTGACACGTTTGTAGGGGGCTTTGAAACTGATGACGTTGTCGCCGACCTTGACCTCGGTCGTGCCGTTGACGTCGAGGCAGATTTTCTCGAGCATGCGCTCGGTGAAGGCCATCATCCAGTTATAGTCTTTGTATGAAACGTAGATTTCCATACATGTGAACTCGGGGTTGTGGGTGCGGTCCATGCCTTCGTTGCGGAAGTTCTTCGAGAACTCGTAGACGCCTTCGAAGCCGCCGACGATGAGGCGTTTGAGGTAAAGCTCGTCGGCGATGCGGAGGTAGAGGGGAATGTCGAGGGCGTTGTGGTGGGTTATGAAGGGGCGAGCCGAGGCGCCGCCGGGGATAGACTGCAGGATAGGGGTCTCGACCTCGATGTAGCCGGCTTCGTTGAAGTACTGGCGCATCGAGTTATAGACCTTGGTGCGTTTGATGAAGACATCCTTGACGCCGTCGTTGACGACGAGGTCGACGTAGCGGCGGCGGTAGCGAAGCTCGGGGTCGTCGAAGGCGTCATAGGTGACGCCGTCCTTGACCTTGACGATGGGCAGAGGGCGGAGCGATTTGCCGAGGACGGTGAGCTCCTGTGCATGCACCGAAATCTCGCCTGTCTGGGTGCGGAAGACGTAGCCTTTGATGCCGATGAAGTCGCCGATGTCGAGGAGTTTCTTGAAGACGACGTTGTAGAGGTCTTTGTCTTCGCCGGGACAGATGTCGTCGCGCGAGATATAGACCTGGATGCGTCCGCGCGAGTCCTGGAGCTCGATAAACGAGGCTTTGCCCATGATGCGGCGGCTCATGATGCGGCCGGCGACAGAGACTTCGCGGCGGGGAGCGTCGTCGCTGAACGACGAGCGTATTTCGTCGGAATAACCGGTGACGGGGTATTCGGCTGCGGGGTAGGGGTCGATGCCCATCTGACGCATTGTGTCGAGACTGTTGCGTCGTATGATTTCTTGTTCGCTGAGTTCTAAGATGTTCATATATTCGTTATGCGTGTTGTGATTCGACTGAAAAGACTTGCAAAGTTAGTCGTTTTTTAGCTGATATGCAAATCGGGCTTTTCTTTCTTCTTACCGTAGATGCGGTTGACGATGAGGGCGATGGCTCCGTCGCCGGTGACGTTGCAGGCTGTGCCGAAGCTGTCCATGGCGATATAGAGTGCGATCATGAGGGCGTTGTCGGTGTCGCTGAAGCCGAGCATGGCCGAGAGGACGCCGAGCGAGGCCATGATCGCTCCGCCGGGAACGCCGGGCGCGGCGATGATCGATATGCCGAGCATGGCGATGAAACCGGCGAACATCGGGGCGTCGTAGGGCATGCCGTGTGTTATCATGATTGCCATGGCGCAGGCGACAATCTTCATTGTCGAGCCTGACATGTGGATGGTGGCGCAGAGCGGCACGACAAATCCGGCGATGTCGCGGTTGACGCCCATGGCGACGGTGCGCTCGAGGGTGACGGGGATTGTGGCGGCCGATGACTGGGTGCCGAGGGCGGTGAAATAGGCGGGCATCATCGACCACAGGGCCTTGAAGGGATTGTTGCGGGCGAAGACGGCCGCGATGCAGTACTGGAGCACGAGCAGGACGACGTGGAGGATGAAGATGATGAAGATGATGCGCGCGAAGGTCGAGAGTATCGGTCCGACATGGCCGGCCGAGGTCATCGACATGAAGATGCCGAAGATATAGACTGGCAGAAGCGGGATTATGACCTTGTTTATGACGAGGGCGATGATGCTGCGGAAGTCGTCGAGGCCGCGCTTGAGGGCGGTGGTCGTCAGACAGGCTGTGCCCAGGCCGAGGACGAAGGCGAGGACGAGGGCTGTCATGACGTTCATAAGCGGCTCGATCTCGATGTTGAAGAAGGGCGCGAGCGACTCGGCCGATGTCTCGGCGGCGATGAAGCCGTCGGCGCCTATGAGCGAGGGAAATGTGGTCGAGGCCGTGAAGTATGAGAGCATGCCCGAGCCGAAGGTCATGAGATAGGCTATCAGGGCGGTGACGACGAGCATCCTGCCTGCGCGCAGGCCGATGTCGGCGATGGCCGGCGCGACGAAGCCGACGATGAGCAGCGGGATGACGAAGCCGAGAAATTCGCCGAAGACGCCGTTGAATGTGAGGAAGCATCTGACGAGCCAGTCGGGGGCGACGAGTCCGGCACCGATGCCGGCGGCGATGGCGATGACGATGAGAATCAGTAGGTTGGGGCGTGATTTTTTGTGCGGGTTTTTATTGTTTTTCATTCTGAAGGGATGATTGAGATGCAGGTACGAGTGCGGCGCTGAATTCCCACAGGCCGTATAGCGGTATGAAGACGACGAAGAGAGTGAAGGGGTCGCCTGTCGGGGTGACGAGTGCGGCGACGATGAGCAGGGCGACAATCGCATGTCGCCGGAAGCGACCGAAGAAAGCGCGGGTGATCAGCCCCATCTTGCCCAAGAGCCATGCCAGCAGCGGCAACTCGAAGACGAGGCCCATCATCAGCAGCAGGGTGAAGAAGTTGTCCATATATGAGTCGAGCGAGACGACAGCCTCGATGTGTTCGCTCAGACGGTATTCGGCCAGAAATCTGACCGCCAGCGGGAAAACGAGGAAGTAGCCGGTGGCGACGCCGAGATAGAACATCAGGTTGCCGAAGACAAAGGCTTTGCGGATGCCGCGCTTCTCGTGCTCGTATAGGCCGGGCGATATGAACGACCACAAAAAATATATTATGACGGGGAAGCAGACGACGAGCGAGAGCCAGCAGGTGGCCGACATGTGGGTGAAGAACTGTGATGTCAGCTCGAGGCTGACGACGTTGACGTGGAAGTCGGGCGCCGTCGAGAAGTCGCCGAAAAGGTCGCCGGCTTTTTCGGCAAGGCTGTTGAAGAGCGAGTAGAGGGGGAAGGTGCCCGAACAGGGAGCCATGATGACCTCGTCGAAGATGCGGGGCATGGCGGCGAAGGCGGCGATGCAGACGACGATATACACGGCGGCGATGCGCAGGAGTGTGCCGCGCAGGTCGTCGAGGTGGTCCCAGAATGTCATTTCGTTTTTGTCGGCCATCGCTCAGGGGCTGTGTGTCAGAGAGAGACGGTGGCGGTCAGTCGCGGTCTTTGCCCTTGGGGGCGTCGGTGGCGCTGTTGTCAGATTCGAGAGGTTTGCTCATCTCGTCCTTGGCTTCCTGGATGCCCTGTTTGAAAGAATGAACGCCTTTGCCGAGGCCGCGCATGAGCTCGGGAATCTTTTTGCCGCCGAAAAGCAGCAGTACGACTATCAGTATGATAATCCACTCCCAGCCTCTGAGATTGCCTAAGAACAGGGGTATAAAAGTCAATGAGGTCATAGATAATGTCGGTTATTGCGGAAATTTTTCATTATTTGACTGTAAAGATACAGCTTTTTCGCTAAAAATGCGTAACTTTGCCCCGATTTTTAAGGAATATTCAGTATAAATAAATATAGGTAAGACAATGAAAGCATACGTTTTTCCCGGTCAGGGAGCACAGTTTGTCGGCATGGGCAAAGACCTCTACGACAACAATCCCGAGGCCCGCGAGCTCTTTGAGCGCGCCAACGAGATTCTCGGTTTCCGCATCACAGACCTTATGTTTGCCGGTACGGACGAAGACCTTCGTCAGACCGCAGTCACCCAGCCTGCCATCTTCCTCCACTCGGTCATCCTCGCCAAGTCGCTCGGTGCCGATTTCAAACCCGATATGGTCGCCGGCCACTCGCTCGGCGAATTTTCGGCTCTCGTAGCCGCCGGCGCTCTCAGCTTCGACGACGGCCTGCGCCTTGTCGCCGCCCGCGCCCAGGCCATGCAGAAAGCATGCGAGCTCAAACCTTCGACTATGGCTGCCGTCATCGCCCTTCCCGACGAGAAAGTCGAGGAAATCTGCTCGACAGTCGACGGCGTCGTTGTCTGCGCCAACTATAACTGCCCCGGCCAGCTCGTCATCTCGGGTGAGATCGAGGCTATCGACAAAGCCTGCGAGCTTCTCAAGGCTGCCGGCGCAAAACGCGCTCTCAAGCTGAAAGTAGGCGGCGCCTTCCACTCGCCCTGCATGGAACCCGCCCGCGCCGAACTCGCCGAAGCTATCGACCACACCGAATTCAAGGCTCCGGTATGCCCTGTCTATCAGAATGTCGACGCTCTGCCCCACACCGACCCCGCTGAAATCAAGGGCAACCTCATCGCGCAGCTCACCGCTCCCGTGCGCTGGACTCAGTCGGTCAAGAATATGATTGCCGACGGCGCCACCGAGTTTGTCGAACTCGGCCCGGGCAAAGTGCTTCAGGGTCTCGTTGCCAAAATCAACCCTGCGGTCACTGTCAGCGGCATGCAGTAAACGATAAGACAAATACCATATAAGGCGCGAGCCGGCAGAAACGACTGCCGGCTCGCGTTGTGTTTTAACGGACAATAAAAGAACAGAAGGCAGAAGGGCAAAAGGTTAATTCAATGCATAATGCACGATGCACAATCCCGCCAGACGATATTGAGGAGCGGCTTCATATCGCCTGCAAGGCGATGATTTTACTGATGGCCGCGTAGGCCGAGGCGCTTAGGCGCCGGCCTACGCGGTGTGGGCGATAATAGATTGATTGCGTTTGAAAAACGCAGACTTGCTACTACGACAGCGCCTCTGCGAGGCTTCGAGAAGGTAGTTGGTCAAATTAGGCAAATTAGTCAAATAAGTTATTGCATCAAAGTAGGGCTGCGCGATTGCGCGGCCACGTCAGACGGTATGGGCCAAGGGTTTCAGTCCTTGGAATTCAACGGGTTGGCTGCGAGGACTGAAGCCCTCGCTCCATGCGGCTTTCGCGGGCGTGGCATGCCACGCCCCTACTTCAGGATAATGCTATAGAAGCCGCGGTCGTTGTCTATTTTCTTGCCGTCGAGATAGTAATGGCGGGCGACTTTTAGAGTCCCGGGCTTGACCTTGTTTGTTACCCTTAGATTGAAACTACGGTTGTCAATGCTGAGGATGATGTCGGTAGTTGCGGTTTTGCCACCGTCTATTTCACCAATTCGTATTGTTTTTGTCATTGCTCCGTCAGGAGCTTTGACGGTCTCTATGTAAGGAGTGTGCCACTGAGCAAAATAAGTTCGGCTTGCGTGTTCCGGCCATGCACTTTCGCTTAAACGGTACCATTCGCCATCATATAATACTTTTATGTCATTGTTGACAATATTGCCCTCTGTTTCTGTGTCAAGTAGGTCAACTCCCAGGCTGTTAACACATGAAATGTCAAACGTGATGGGATAGTAGTCTATATCGGGCCAATTATTAGGATCGTCGCTGTCGCAAGATGAGAGTGACAGCATCGGTATCAATGCAAGCACGAGGATGAACGGTATAGAAAAGAGCTTTTTCATAAGATAGTGGATTAAAGAATGTTATGAATGTGTTGCAAATATAGATAAATATTTGCTTGTTGCAAAGAAATGGTGAAAAATTATGAGGATGAATGCAGCGGAAGCTTAATGACTTATTAAAAATCTTTTGTTCTATCATACTACAGCTTTATATATACCTGGAAGTCAGCTGATTGAAGAATGTTGTAGTATAACCTTGAGTTGCCGTTTGGACGGCATAGGGACTTCTGCTCTTTTGTTTTTATGTTCTTAATTATCACCAACTTGTGATTTTGTTGAAAAATAATTGTAAAAATACTTGCAAAATTGATATGTGATGTTGTAAATTTGCATTGTAAAATTTCACCAACGATAGTCGAACACACAAACAATTTCTTATTGAAACTTTATCAAATTATGGAAAACACAAATCAGACCACCGACACGATGCCCGATATCGAGGCAATCAAAAAAGAGGCATACGAGCGCGGCCGAGCCGACGCTATGGCTGAAATAGAGGCTGCCAACCCAGTAGTGCTTTCGGGTTACCGCAAAGGATTCTGGGAGTGAGACGATTCAATGCACAATGTACAATGCATAATCAAGAACAGAAGGGCATAAGGGCAGAAGAACACAAGAGTTTTTTAGACAGAAAAACAAGAAACAGAAGGACGCAAGTATTAGTGATAATCAATTAGTAATTAGCAATTCAACATTCAACATTCAACATTCAAAATTCTTAACTTATCTATGTCAACACAAATCATTCAAGGCGCCAATGGGGGCGCAATCGCCACAGGCGGACCGGTGACAACTTCTATCGTCGACAGTGCGTCGCCTGGCCTTCTCTCCAACACAATCGACGAACGTATCGTCAAAGTCAGACCAATGTCGACGCCTATCGACCAGCTGTCGCGCTGCGGAGGCTCGCGGGCATGCGGCTCGATGAAGGTCGAGTATTATGCCGTAGACACCAAAAAGACCGAGGTGACGCTCTCGGAAGCGGCCGGAGGCAAAGCCGGCACACTTAAAGCTCCGGGCGTGGCTACATACGTCATCAAGACCGACGGTGACGAGCTTATCGAGGTGTCAGAGACGCTTTTGCTGCCCGAGCTTCAGGGTATGACGGACGACGGCAAGGCTGTCTCGGGACTGGTGCTCTATGTCGTCAGCAAGCCCGATGCGGGCGGTGTCGAGGTCGTCGCTGTCAACGGCATGCGCGACTCCAGCCGCAATGACGGTTCGCGCATCCTGCCGTCGCTTTCGTCGGGGCTACGCATCGTCAGAATGGGCCGCGCGGCGACCGAGCTTGATGTGCAGACGGCCCAGTTTGCCGCCCTGCCGGTGAAGACCGACAACTATTGTCAGATATTCAAGATGCAGGTTGAGGAATCGACGTTCCACAAAATCGCCGACAAAGAGATAGGCTGGTCGTTCTCAGACCGCGAGGAGGCCGCCATCATCGACATGCGTCTCGGAATGGAGAAAAACTTTATCTTCGGCACCAAATCGACGGTCTATGACCCTGTCAAGCGCGAGACTGTGTATCTCACCGGCGGCATCTGGAATCAGACACCACGCCAGACCACGCTCAACATCAAGACTCCGACCGAGGGCAAGCTCGTGACTCTCTGCAGCGAGGCGTTTACCCAAAATGCCGGCTCGAAGCGCAAGATCCTCATCGCCGGCACCAGGATGGTCGAGGCTCTGAGCCGCATCGACTACGGCAAGGTCGTCACGGCGGGCGAGACCTTCGCCAAGTGGGGCATAGAGTTCAAGGAGATACGCTCTAATTTCGGTTCGCTCTACGTGCTCCACTCAGAGATTTTCGACCAGTGCGGCCATGCGACCGACGGTTTTATCGTCGACCCCGATTATGTGACAAAGTATGTCCACATGCCCTTCCATGCCGAGAAGCTCGACCTGCGCCGCTCGGGTGTGCGCAACACCGACGCGGTGGTCATCACCGAGTGCTCGTGCCTTGTGCTGCGCTATCCCCAGTCGCACATGCGCGTCATCGGCGTCACCGAAGACCCCGAGGAAGAAGAAGTGTGAAAAAACGCCGGCACCGCCGGGGTGTTCTCCCTGCGTCGTCCCGGCGGTGTAATAAGTAACTCTTAAAAATTAAACGATATAATGTAACTCTGTAAATCTTGCCCGATAAATCTCGTTCTTTTTGGCCATTTCATTCTCTCGCGCAGTCACATAGCCCGCTATGCTCCCTGACTCGAGAATGAAATGTCTTTCAAAAATAACTTCGATTTCTCAGTGCATTAATTTTTGCGAGTTACTTACCTTTTGGATAATACTGTGAAAAACAATTCAATACCATGAAAACAACATATACAAAAGACGAGATGACACGTCTGTGGCGCGAACGCTCGGGACTCGAGCCTGCGGTGACGTCCTGCGGCATCACGCGCCACGACGGCATCGACGTCGACCGTTCAATCGAGTGCCGCGCCCGACAGTGGTATCTCAATCTGCTCTACCGCGGCGACCGCCGCCATCTGGCCGTCGAAGACATCTCGCCGCGTGTCACTTTCTCGACCGACGGCTATAACATAGGCCGTTGCGCGCTGCCGCTCGATGTCTGCCGTGTCTTCGAGGTGCGTCTTGCCGGCTGGGCCTCGTCGGCGAAAGTGAGGAAGCGTCCGCCCGCGAGACTGATATCGCTGCTGGCCAATCCGTTCTTCAGCGGTTCGAAGACAGAGCCGATGGCATGGATCGAGGGCGACATACTCTGTGTGGCGCCGGCCTCGGAGGCACGCGGCGCCCTGACACTGCCGCTGATGATAGCCGCAGCCGTCGACACCGGTCCCGAGACGTTCACCATCGACGACAGTGCCCTGTCGACAATACCTGTTTATGACCCATTTGATCGATAAATCATGACAGACACAAAAATGCTTCTGAAGAGCGCCTGCAAGGCGTGGTCGGCGGCGGCCGACTTCCGCGCCCGGCGTCTCAGATATAAGAAATATACCTACGGCAAGCAGTGGTGTGACGCCGTGCCATATCAGGGCCATTATGTCGAAGAGTGGCAGCTGATCGAAGCCAACGGCAAGAAACCGCTGACAAACAATCTTATACGCCAGATTGTCAAGACGGTCATCGGCCGCTTCCGCGCCATCGCCGAAGAGAACGGCCTCTATGAAGGCGGCGACGCTTTCATAGCCGACAACGCCCTGCCCGAACTCGACAGCCGCCTGCTCGAAGAGTTTCTGATATCGGGCTGCGCCGTGCAGCGCGTCGGCCGCGACTCGCGTTTTTTCAAAAGCGGCACGGTGATAGAGAATGTCAATCCGCGGTCGTTTTTTGTCAACGGCTACCGCGACCCGCTCGGCCGTGACATAGAGCTGATCGGCATGCTCCACGACATGAGCTTCGCCGAGGTCGCAGGCCGTTTCGGCCGCGGCGACCGCCGCACCCTCAGACAGCTCAAGGCAATCTACAACGCGCCGACGGGCGAACGGGTGTTTTCGGCCGGACGCATACTCGGCGACGACGAGGGGTCGCCCGATTTCTTCTTTGCGTCCGACGGCAAATGCCGCGTCATCGAAGTCTGGACGCTCGACTACCGACCCGCACCGGCCGGAAAGACTGTCGCGCTGCGGCCTGATGACTTCGTCTGGCGCTGCCGCTGGCTTGCTCCCGACGGCACTCTCCTCGCCGAGCACGGCCCGGCGCGAACAGGCGGCCGGCATCCGTTTGTCGTCAAGCTCTATCCGCTGACAGACGGCGAGATACACTCGTTTGTCGAAGATATCATCGACCAGCAGCGTTATGTCAACCGCCTGATTGTGATGATGGACCATATACTGGCGTCGACAGCCAAGGGTGTGCTGCTCTTCCCCGTAGAACAGCTGCCCAAAGACAGCGACTGGGCGAGTGTGGCGGAGGCATGGGCGCGCTGCGACGGCGTGATACCTATCACCGGCGCAGGGCCGCAGATGCCGACTCAGGTCGTGACGACAGGCGCAGGCAACGGCGCATATCAGCTGCTGTCGCTTGAGATGGATCTCATGGAGAAGATATCGGGTGTGAGCGAGGCGCTTGCCGGCCGTCAGGTGTCGCCCGCGACCGGCGTGTCGCTCTACGAGAGCCAGATAAGGAACGCCACGATAGCTCTCGCCGACCTCCTCGAGACTTTTGTTTCAATGATTAAAACCCGTAATGACATCGCAAGAAAATGAAAAAGAGAAATTTCGAACTGCGCGACCGTGATTTTGCCGCCTGCTGTCTCGAGACAGCGCGCCGCGCAGACTTTAACAGTGAGCGTCTCGGCGCCGCCGAGGTCATCTCGCGCGCCATGGCGATGCAGCCGCAGGCTTATTATGTCAGTCCCGGCTATGCCTATATACAGGTCATGAATATCAGGCGTATGGGCGCCGACCGCTATTCGACCATGGCGACAGAACCGTCGGATATGATGTGGCTTGAGATATACGAGCGCGTCATGGCGGCGATGGAGGACACATCGCGGCGCTGTCTGTTCAGTACAATTGTCGAGGTTTTGTCCCGGCGTCCGACCCGATTCTATATCAGCCGTCGCCGCGCTTTAGAGATTTTCAGCAAATCAGTGCGCCGGGAGATTGTTTATACACCCCGTAAAATACATTCGTAAACACCATGGAAATAAAACTTTCGGTCGAGTCAGTGCTCGACACGATCTATGCGTCGTCGGCTATGGCCGCTGTCACCGGCGGGGGCGACGAAGACAGTCCGGCGGCATTGCTGACACCCGAACACGCCGACGCGCTGAGGCGTCTTGTCGATGTGGCTTTCGCGGGTGTCGTGGTCGGCATAGCGCCCGTTCTTTCGCGGGCGACGCCGGCGGCGCAAGGCGATGACTATACCGTCACGGTCGACGACGGCCGCTGCTGCGCCGGCGTCTCGGCGCTGACGTCTCATCTTGAATCGGCGGTCGCATACGCCACGCTGTCGCTGGTCTACCGCGGACATGCCGACGGCTCGATAAGCCGGCGGGCCTCATCTGCCGCTGACAGGCTGCTCGACGACTTCAAAGAGCTTGCTGCCGGTAACCGCCGCTGTCCCGGCCGCAGACGGATGGTATATTATTGAGATTTAAGAACAAAAAATAGATGATATTAAAGAAAATTAACGAAAAATATTTTTTTAACCGACGGGCGATATACTAATTTTGCATCAAAATGAAGTTAAAGCCTCCTGTGAGGAGCAGGAAAAAGATATAAATAAGGTACTAACCTGATTCGCTGTCAGTCAGCTTTAAAGATATATTGTGAAGAGCTCCCCGCGCATGGGATTTTAAGACTGTGTGAAAATCATGGGAGCGGATTCACGCATCATATACCCGGCTCCGGCCGGCAAAGATATTTGAGATTAAATAGTTGTTTTATAGATAATTGTGTATTTGTAACGGGGTTGTCGTGAGACAGCCCCGTTACGCGTAGTATAGGGTGGTGAAATCGTTGTTGTGATTGTCGGATTTTATGATTATTTTTGTCAGTTAAAACACGGTAATCATTATGACAGATCAGGTAAAAGTCAAAATAGTCAATTCGTCGGGCAACAGTCTGCCCGAGTATGCCACGGCATTGTCGGCCGGCATGGACGTGCGGGCTTCGCTCGCAGAACCGCTTACGGTAGCTCCTTTCGGCCGTGTGCTGGTGCCGACCGGCCTTCGTGTCGAGCTGCCCGAAGGCTACGAGATGCAGATGCGTCCGCGCAGCGGGCTGGCCCTCAGACACGGCATAACCCTCGCCAACACGCCCGGCACGATTGACGCCGACTACCGCGGCGAGATCGGCGTCATCATCATCAACCTCTCGCAGGAGCCGTTTGTTATTAATAACGGCGACCGCATCTGCCAGATGGTCGTGACGCGGTATAGCCATGTCGAGTGGGAAGAGTGCCGCAGCCTCGCTGACAGCGAGCGCGGCGAGGGAGGCTTCGGCCACACCGGCAGACAATGATAACCGGCAACATAAGAGAGATGATCAAGTCAAAAGGACATAAGATGATGCTCGGGCTCCTGGCGGCGCTGCTGTTCGCAGGTCTGTGGTGGCCTGCGTCGGGCGCGCGGCTGCGCGACATCGACCGGCGCGCCGAAAAAGCCAAGGCCGCGTATATTTTCATGCAGAGTCTCGACGCATTCAACGGCGCCGACAATAACCTCTACAGCGAACTGCTCGACGCGGCCTATGCAGCCGATCCGTCAGACAACCACCTCAAGTGGCTGAAGGGAGAGCTGCAGGTGCTCCTCGCTGTAGACAGCGCCAAGACTGCCGACGGTTTCAGGATGATGATGGAAAGCTTCTCGCAGAAGCCCGACGATTATTTCAAGGGTGCGGAGCTTTTCTCGCTGACCTCGCGTCACTATCGTTTCGCCGATAACCTCAGGGTGGCCGAGATGCTCAAACGCGGGTTCCCCGGGCGCAATGAGGCGACCCACATGCTCGCCAACGCCTATCTGGCAGCCGCCATGCGGGGCGACACGACATACCTCGGCCGGGCCGTGGCTCTCTATGACAGTCTCGAGACGGCCTACGGCCCGAATATCGTTCTGACCAATTCGCGCATACGCGCCCATGCCGTGAGGAAAGACACCGCGGCCATCGTCGGCGAGCTGTCGCACCTTTACCGCGAATCGCCCGGCAGTTCGGAGACGAGCATGCAGATCGGCGAGATTTACCGTTCGCTCGAGATGCCCGACTCGGCCCTGAAATATTTTGACACGGCCTGCCGTCTCGATTCGGCCAACGGGCAGGCGATACTTATGCGTGCCAACCTATATCTTGAGCGCGGCGACAGCGCCACTTTCGACAAAGAGGTCTACCGCGCCATAAAAAGCCAGGACCTCGAGGTCAAGACCAAACTCGACCTTGTGCACTCATATGTCATCATGCAGATGAAGGACTCGCTCAACCGCTCTCGGGCCGACGAGATTTTCGATGTCATTCTCGATGTGAATCCGGGCGAATATGACGTCCATCGTCTTTATGCCGATTATCTCGCCGCAACGGGCGAACGCTATCGTGCCGGCGAGCAGATGCTCTATGCCGTCGGTCTTGACGGCAGCAACCGTGAGGACTGGCTCGGGACGGCCCAGCTGTTTGCCTCGGTCGACAGTCTGTCGCGCGCGGCGTCGGTGCTCGACGAGGCGCGTCACCGTTTCCCCGACGACCTGCAGATGACTACCGTAGAGGCAAGCATCTATTATCTTGACAAACAGTTTGACAAGGCTGTCGATGTCATCTGTGCCTTCGATACGGCCGCTATTACCGACAAAGAAGAGCTGTCGCAGTATTATTCGTCGAAGGGCGATATGCTCAATGCCGCCGGACGTCGCGCCGACGGTCTGAAGGCCTACGAACGCGCGGTGGCGGCAAATCCGTTCAACTATATGGCTCTCAATAATGTGGCATATTATTATGCCGACACCGACACCCTGCTCGATGTCGCCGACCGATATATAAAGACAGCCATACGTCATGAGCCCGATAATATCTCGTTTATCGACACTTACGCCTGGGTGGCTTTCAAGCAGGGCGATCTCGAGACGGCGCGCCGTTATATCGACAGGGCCATCGACCAGGCCGACTTTGATATGGAAGAGGATTCGGTCGACGCGGCGATTGATTCTGTCGCCGAGGTTGTCGTGCCTGATACTGTCATCGTCGGCGAGGCTGTCGAACCTGTCGTGGCAAGAGAAGCCTCGTCGGAGGTTTATGACCACGCCGGCGATATATATGACCGCATCGGCGACAGCGAGCGTGCCCTGCGGTTCTGGAAGAAGGCTCTTGATCTCGATCCGGAGAATGCCGTCATCAAAGAAAAAATCGCTAAAATCAAGAAAAAGAAATGAATGTAAGGAAACATATGGCGCCTTTGGTCGCCGTCGGCATCATGGCTGCCGCCATGCTGGGGGCATGCAGCTCGTCTAAAAAAGCTGCAGACAACAAAAATCAGGGCGCTGCCGGCATCGAGGTTGCTCCCGTGTCGTCGCCTGCGGCTGTCATAACCGGTCTCGCCCAAAGCTACGGCGAGTGGACCGACGTCTCCATGCCTGTCAAGGTCAATCTGCTCGAACCTAAATATATGAGCGTCTCGGGCAAGGCGGTGATGGTGCGCGACAAAGAGATTTATATCTCGCTGCGCGTGCTGGGATTCGAGGCCGGAGGAATTTATATCGACAGCGACTCGGTGTTTGTATATGAGAAGCTCCATAAGATAATGCTTGCCGAACCGATGTCGCGCATAAGTCGTGCGACGGGCCTGACACTCGGCGACATTCAGGACGCGATACTCGGCCGTGTCTTTGTCAGCGGCGAAGGGACGCTTGATGTCTCGTCGGTCAGACGTTTCAGACTGACCGCCGTCGACGGCCTGATAGCCATGGCGCCCGAAAAGAAACAGAAAAATTTCGCATGGCTTTTCAATGTCACCGACAGCGAGCGGCCTTCACTCAGATCGCTCACCGTCGATGCCGCAGGCCGCGCCACGCTCGACTGCACATACACACAGGCTATAGCGACTGCCGCAGGTGCTGTCGCCCCGGGCATAACCGTCGATGCCGTCTATGGCAAACGCAAGGTCAGAGCCGGTCTCGACTGGTCGCTGTCGAAAGCGCAGTGGAACGCCGGAGCCGAGACCCGATGGAAAAAACCTCGGGGATATACCCGCCTTGATTTCAATAAGATAATAAAGATGCTCGGCAGCGACTGACGCTGCATGGCGAAAGCAGGATAAACCAATCAGATGAAACGCATAATATATATCTTAGCCGCCGCGTTGCTTGTGCTGGCACCGGCCGATGCTGAGGCACAGCGCCGCAAACAGCGCAATGCCAAATCGGTCAAGCAGGAACAGCGCGCCACGGCCAAGGCGATAGAGAAGGCCAAGAGCGATATCACTCAGAACGATCAGGAAACGCGGCGTCAGCTCAATCGTCTCAACTCGCTTTCGGCCGAGATTGACAGCCGTAGCCGCGATATTGATGCCCTCAAAGCCCGCATCGCCGCTCTTGACCGTCGTCTGAAAACCGTAGGCGACAGCATAACGGCTCTCGAGGGAAGCCTCGGCGCGCTGAAGACGTCATACGGCAAGACTCTCCGCGATATACGCCGCCGTCGTCAGGCGATGAACGATTTCATGTTTGTGTTTTCATCTGAGTCGTTCAATCAGGCTTACCGGCGCGTCAGATACCTGAAGCAGCTCGACCGCTGGCAGAAGACAAAGGCCTCGCAGATAGCAGCGCAGAAAGCCGAACTCGAGCAGCGTCGCGCGGCTCTCGAAGGGTTGCGGCGTGACCGTGCCGCCGCGCTGACACAGCTGTCGGCGTCGCAGAAGGCTCTCGAGACCGATCGCGGGCGCACCGAGGAAATCGTCTCGTCGCTGCGCCGTCAGGGCAAGTCGCTCAAAAACGTGCTCGCCGAGAACAAGCGCCGCATGCAGGCTCTTGACGCCGAGCTCGACCGCATCATAGCCGAGGAAGCCCGACGGGCTGAAGAAGCACGCCGGGCCGAAGAGGCCCGTAAGGCTGAGGAAGCCCGCAAGGCGGCTGAGGCGCTCAAGGCCGAGGCCGCGCGCAAAGCCCGTGAGGAAGCCGAGCGTAAAAAGGCCGTCGCCACCGATACGGCTAAAGATAAGGCGCCCGATGATAAATCGTCTGAAGACAAGAGCAAGCCTGTCGCCAAGGACGACAAAAAGCCGGTAAAACCGGTTGAGAAGGTCGAGCAGAAGCAGAAGAAGCAGTCTGACTTCGACGCCATGGCCGAGGCCGACAGGAAGCTGACGGGCAGTTTCACCGACAACAAGGGACGACTGTTGTTTCCCGTGGCCGGGCAGTATAAAATTGTCGGCATCTTCGGCCGCACGAGTCACCCCGATCTGTCGCGTGTCGAGGTCAACAACAGCGGCATCGACATCGAAGTGCCTGCCGGAGCGAAGGCGCGCGCCGTTTTTGACGGCGAGGTGTCGTCGGTCTTCCGCGTCAACGGCTATCACAACGTCGTGATGCTGCGCCACGGATCATATCTGACCGTCTATGCCGGCATCGACCGTCTCGATGTCAGGAAAGGCGACAAGGTCAAGGCCGGCCAGACTCTCGGTTCGATATTTACCGACGCCGATGACGACAACCGCACGATACTCCACTTCGAGGTGCGTCGCGAGCGTGAGAAACTTAATCCGACCGACTGGGTCAGGTAGGCGATGGGCGGCGGGCGCAGTTTTGGCCACAGTGTTTCGGCCCGGGTGCTGAAGGCCCTGGGTATGTTCGGCAGCGTTCAGATTGTCAATATCCTTTGCTCTGTCGTGCGCACGAAGCTGCTGTCGGTATGGGTCGGTCCGGTCGGCGTAGGCCTCAACGCCTTGTTTGACAACACGAGCGAACTCGTGTCGTCGTCGACGCAGCTCAATCTGCGCCAGAGTTCGGTTCGCGATATTTCGGCGACTGAAGACGAGCAGGGGCGGCTGCTGATGGCGGCCGTGGTTCTGCGCTGGGGCCTGTGGCTCGGCCTCGCCGGCGTCGCGGTGATGGCGCTGCTCGCACCGGTATTCAGTTATGTTTCGTTTGGTAATCAGGATTACACCGGGCAGTTCGTGCTGCTGTCGACGCTGATTGTGGCGCTCGGGCTGTCGAATGCCTATATGGCTGTGCTGCAGGGTTTCGGACTGCTTAAAAAGCTTGCCCGCGGGCGCCTTGTCAGCGGTGTCGTCGCCACGTCGCTCGCCATACCGGCCTATTGGTTATGGGGGCTTGCGGCGATAGTGCCCGTGCTGATGATATATAAGTTCACGATCATGGCGGTCTACCGCTATGAGATGCGCTCTCTCATACCCCGGCTGCCGCGTCCGACGCTGTCACAGGCTTTCACGCTCGGCAGGGGATTCCTGAAGTTCGGCGTCTATATCACCTTTGCCAACCTCTTTATGGTGGTGATTCAGTATATCTTCTCGGTCTATCTCAACCGCACGGTATCGACCGAAGAGCTCGGCGTCTATCAGGCCGGCAATACGCTCGTTTCGTCGTATATCGGCTTTATTTTCACGGCTGTGTCGCTCGAATATTATCCGCGTCTTGCCGCGCGGGTCAAATCGCTGTGGCGCATGTCGGTGACGGTCAACCACGAGGTCGTCCTGCTGATGTGGGTCATCGTGCCGATGCTTGTCGTTTTTGAATGTTGTTCTGATTTCTTTGTCAGGCTGCTCTACAGTTCACGCTTCGAGGCTGTCGTCCCCTATGTGGCCATCGCCGTTGTCGGTGCGGTCTTCAGAGGCGTGTCGGTCTGCTTCTCGTTTGCGATGCTCGCGCGCGGCGACGGCAGGGCTTATGTCATCGTCGAGGGTGTCAGCTGCCTTTTCGGGCTGACGACCAACATCGTTGCATACGAATTCTTCGGCTTCGTCGGCCTTGGCGTGGCCTATCTCGTCTGGTATGCGTTCTACGCCTTGATGACTGCCATAGTCTGCCGCCGGCGCTACGGTATGACCGTCAATCCGACGACCGTGCGGTTGGCGCTCTCTGCCGCAGCCGTTGTCGGCGCCGCCGCCGCCATGAAAGCCCTCGCCGGCTGGTGGCTCCCGACCCTTGTCATCCTCCCCTGGCTCATCCCCCTATCCCTCAAACGCTTGCGCCACCTTTCTGCGTAAAGTCAATAGGGCCATTATAGACTTTATACACAATCAAGGGTTACCAGCCGCCGGAGGAGCCGCCGCCGCCGGTGATGCCTCCGCCGAAACCGCCACCGAAACTACCGCCGCCGCCAAAGCCTCCGCCTTTGCCGCCTCCGCCGATGGGTGCGATGATAACGGGCGGCAGTTTGGCGATTGGGTATCTGCGGCTCATGACGTGATGACAGTTGACACAGGTGTAGTCTTTGCAGCCGATGCCCTCGCGTGAGACTGTGGGCTGGACGAGCACGCGGTCGGATGTCAGGCGCGCCGTGCGGGCATGGCATTTCTCGCAGACTGTCATGGGCATGCTCTTGTTGACGAAGGGGAAGATGTCGGTCTCATGGCAGTTGGGGCAGTTCCAGACGTCGTAGTCGACCGAGCCGATGCGTTCTTCGGCGTCCTGAGCCGGTGTGAGGTAGTCGTTGTCATGGACCTCGTCGATTTTTATCATCCTGTAGCCGCAATTGGGACATTTGCGCGGGCTGTTGCGCCAGTGTCTGAGCAGCAGCAACAGCGGCAGCGACGCGATGAGAGGCATCAGCAGACCGCCGGCTGTGGCGATGAGCAGGGGCGCTTTCCAGCCTTCGAGTGCTGTATATTTGTCGTAGGGCGATTTGTCGCGCACGCTGCGTACTTTCAGCAGCAGCGCGGCGAGACATGACAGGGCCAGAATGACGCAGAAGAAGACATACAGTCTGAAAGGATGGACGTCGCTGCGGCCGTAGTTGTCTTTGAGCTTCGATTGCAATTCGGCAGCCGCGTCGGGGTCGGTGATGACCTCGGCCACGGCGCTGACGGTCTCGGTCATGCCGCGGTCGTAGTCGCCTTCGCGGAAGGCCGGGAACATCTTTTCGCGCATGATGTGGGCGCAGACGATGTCTGGGAGAACGCCCTCGGCGCCGCGGCCCGTGCGGATGACGGCCTTGCGGGCGTCGCGGGCCACGAGGATGAGGACGCCGTTGTTGTTGTCTTTCTTGCCGAGACCCCAGCTGTTGTAGAGGCGGTTGGCGAAGATGTCGATGTCGTCGTCGATGTCGCCGACGATGACGGCTGCCACTTCGGCCGATGTCTCGCGGCGCACACGGCTCAGGATCGAGTCGATTTCGGTGCGCGAGTCATTGCTGAGTATGCCGTCGGGGTCAGACAGATAGCGTGTATGGTCGGCGACCTGCACGTTGGGGATTTCGTCGACGCTGTAGGTGCGGGCGCCGGCGCCGATGACGACGGCGAGCAAGGCGATGGTTATGAGGATATATCGTTTCATCTTGACTTGAAAATTATAGTTCGACGCGCTCTGCGGCTACGTCGTGGCCGAGGAAGAGCGAGGCCAGCGATGAGAATTTGTCGGCTGATTCGGTTGTGAGGAAGCGCGCCGAGCCTCCGCGTGTCAGGCGACACTCCATTTCGGGGTGACGCGACAGGTAGTCGCGCAGGCTGTCGGCGACGATTTCGCCCTGACAGACGACAGTGGCGTTGGCGGGAGTATATTGGCGTATTTTGTTGTAGAGCAGGGGATAGTGGGTGCATCCGAGGATGACGGTGTCGATGTCGGGGTCTTTGGCGAAGAGGGCGTCGACTTCCTGCCGGACGAAGTAGTCGGCTCCGGGGCGGTCGGCCTCGCGGTTTTCGACCAGCGGCACCCACATCGGGCAGGCATGTGAGCTGAACTTGAAGTCGGGATTGATTTTGGCAATCTCGATGTCATACGAGCCTGAGGCGACTGTTCCCGGTGTGCCGAAGAGGCCGATATGGCCGTTGCGGGTGAGGTCGCCGATTTTCTCGACCGTCGGGCGTATGACGCCGAGCACGCGGCGCGAGGGGTCGATCATTGGCAGGTCGCGCTGCTGTATCGAGCGCAGAGCCTTGGCCGAGGCGGTGTTGCAGGCGAGTATCACCAACGGGCAGCCGAGGTCGAAGAGCCGGCGCACTGCGTCGAGCGTGAAGCGGTAGACCAGGTCGAACGATCGCGAGCCATAGGGCGCGCGGGCGTTGTCGCCCAGATAGATATAGTCGTAGCCGGGCAGGGCGCGTCTGATTTCGGAGAGTATTGTCAGGCCGCCGTAACCTGAATCGAAGACGCCGATGGGACCTGTGGCCGTTGATGTCTTTTCGTTCATAATAAAGATGCATTATCAATATAAAAAAGAGGGCACGTCATTGTTTATGACACACCCTCTGTTGTTTGCGCTTCAAGATGGACTCGAACCAACGACCCTCTGATTAACAGTCAGATGCTCTAACCGACTGAGCTATTGAAGCAATGATATGATATGAATAAAAGTTGCGCTTCAAGATGGACTCGAACCAACGACCCTCTGATTAACAGTCAGATGCTCTAACCGACTGAGCTATTGAAGCG